>CAKKQM010000001.1:0-16316 GCA_919902125.1 Actinomycetes bacterium
TTTCGTGGCTGGAGGTGAAACCGATGTTAGTACCAGCCAATTTCAACCTCGGCAACTTTCGAGACCGCTTGCAGGAGAAGGATCCATGGGCGGATTTTTTCGAGTGTCGGCAGAGTCTGAGCCAAGCCCTGAAGTTAGTGACTCACCTATAGTTCGATTGAGAGCAGGGAAGTCAATTTCAACGTAGCAACGATTCAAGTCTCGTGCTACTTTCATCGTGTTTCATCCAAAACGAGAGCCGCGAAGTTGATACAGACTGATAATTTGCTCATCCAAGACATCGTCCGCCGAGATGCCATTCGCCTGCGGTCTGGCGAAATCACGGATTACGATCCGCTACTCAATCTTATTGGTGATGCACGGTTTGTACTGATCGGCGAAGCCTCGCACGGTACGCACGAATTTTACCGTGAACGCGCCCAGATCACGAAAAGATTAATTACAGAAAAGGGTTTTTCGGCCGTCGCCGTTGAAGCCGATTTTCCTGACGCTAATCGCCTCAACCGCTATGTCAGTGGAAGCGACGATGACGCAGATGCAGTTGAGGCAATGGGTAGTTTTCAACGATTTCCGGCGTGGATGTGGCGCAACGCCGATGTGTTGGATTTTATTGGCTGGCTTCGCGCGCACAATGATGACCTGTCGGATAGCGCGACAAAGACCGGGTTTTATGGTTTGGATTTATATAGTCTGCATGCTTCGATCGAAGCGGTTCTGAGTTATCTCCAAAAGATCGACCCAGAGGGAGCAGAACGTGCCAGGGAGCGCTATGCGTGCTTTGACCAATTTGGCGAAGACACACAACGTTACGGTTACGCAACTAACCGAGGGCTCGCCGATTCATGCGAGGATGACGTTGTCAAACAATTGATTGAACTGCATGATCGCTCAGCCGAACTTGCCCGCCGCGACGGGCGCGTGGCAGCGGATGATTTTTTCTTTGCTGAGCAAAACGCACGCCTGGTAAAAAACGCTGAGCAGTACTACCGGATGATGTATCGAAGTGATGTTTCTTCATGGAATCTCCGCGACCTCCACATGATGGAAACACTCGTTGCACTTGATACCCATCTTTCCTTACCGAACAAAAAAGCCAAGATTGTTGTTTGGGAACATAATTCGCATTTAGGGGATGCGAGTGCAACCGAGATGGGAAAGCGAGGCGAATGGAACGTCGGCCAACTAACACGGCAACGTTACGAGCACGAGGCAATTTTGATCGGATTTACAACTTATAGCGGCACGGTAACAGCAGCTACAGATTGGGGTGGTGCCGCCGAACGCAAACGGGTCCGTCCGGCACTTGCCGGTAGTTATGAAAAAGTGTTTCACGACACCGGTCTGGACCGCTTTCTGCTACTCATGCCTAAAGGCAGTCATGCCAGCAAAGTTTTGCAAGTTCCGCTCTTAGAACGCGCTATCGGCGTGATCTATCGTCCCGAAACTGAGCGTCAGAGCCATTATTTTCAAGCCAGTTTGTCGCGTCAGTTTGATGCCGTGATCCACATTGACGAGACGCGCGCGGTTGAGCCGCTGGAACGAACTGTGAAGTGGGAAGCCGGCGAAGTTATGGAGACATTTCCATCGGGTATTTAAGCAAACTCCAGGTTGTTTCTCTTAGTTGGCGGTGTTTATCTCGATTTATGCTGGTCGATTCCTGAGGATTGCACATTACCCTATTTCAGTTTTGGGTGGGAAACCAGGTTGTATTTCCCACGATAATGAATATAATGGGAGCCATGAATAAGCCCTCCCTCTCCCATATGACTTCCTATCCTGTACGCCTTGATGGTCGGCGTCGTCCTACGCTTCCTTCGGCGCTATTGGAAGAGGCAGGCATCATGGTTGGCTCCCAGGAACTTGTTGCTCGAGTGGATGGCCCGGGGCGAGTGGTTCTTGAAGATCCAACCGCGCTACTTGGGGCGTTGCAGAAGAGCGTTGCGGCGCACAAACGCGAGCGGCATATTCGTGGCTCCCTGGTTGATCACCTTCTTGAAGACCGTCGCGATGACAAAAGTTTGAAGTAGTGGGTGGCAACCAAACCAACTCTTCCTGCGGGCAAGATTCTTGTAGATGCCTCGCTTCTGATCGGCATCATTGATAGCGATCCGGATGCATGTTTATTTATTCCCATTTTGTCGAGATGTGTTGCGACATCCGTCAACTTCGGGGAGACTCTTTACAAGTTAGAGCAATTACTAGACGTAGACCCTCAAAAGGTAGAGAGCGCCTTTGTTGGATTTGGTCTACAAATTGATTCGTTCGCCTTATCTGCTGCTCGATATTTTAACGAACTCAAAAAGATAGATGATTTGAGTCGTAAGGCTCAATTGAGTGCTGGAGTTGCAAAGAACGCGATCAAGAGTCTGTCCCTCGCAGACCTAGCGTGTTTGTCTTATGGCCTTGACGCGAAGTTGCCAATACTTACAGGTGACAAGCATTGGTGCACGTTGAGTCAATATGGTTTTCAAGGAACTGTATTCGATTTTCGAAGTTCAGCCACAACTTTCTGAGAACGAAAAATGGCGAGAAGTGATGAGAGCCATTTACGCTGGCTCGCGCTCACCTCTCGCCATCTTCGCAGGCTAGAGAACTGCTGGTTTAGAGGTCGAAGTACAACTCGAACTCTGCTGGGTGCGACTAATGCTCGAAAATGGGTTCTGGACTTTCATAGACCTGCCCGTTGGCACCAAATATCAGGTAGCGAGTAAAACCACGGGTAAACCAACGATCATGAGTAACTGCGACAACGGTTCCCTCGTATTGGCGCAAGGCATGCTCCAAACTCTCAGCGCTAGCAAGGTCCAAGTTATCGGTGGGCTCATCTAGCAAGAGAAGTGTTGAGCCTGAAAGCTCGAGCAAGAGAATTTGAAAACGGGCTTGCTGTCCACCAGAGAGGGATGAAAACTTCTGCTCTGCTTGATTATGGATTTCATATTTGCGCAAGACACTCTTTGCAGGGCCCAATTGCAATGAATAGTTCTCCCAGAGCAGTTCAAGAAGAGTCTTGCTTTGAAACTCTGGGTGGGCGTGGGTCTGTGCAAAATATCCTGGAGTAACGCGAGCGCCCAACTTAAATTCTCCCGTGTACTTCACCAACTTATCACCCGAGATCATCCGCAAAAAATGCGATTTACCAGTGCCGTTCTTGCCGAGTACGGCGACGCGATCGCCAAAAAAGATTTCAAAATTGAAAGGTTCAGTAAGTCCGGTGAGTGAAAGGTTCTCTATCGTTAAAGCACGAACCCCTGTGCGTCCACCTCTGAGCGCAACTTGCACATCTTGTTCAATCGGTGGCGCCTCTGGTGCCCCTACCTCTTCAAATTTTCGCAAGCGCGTTTGCATCGCGCGATATTTGGAGGCCATATCGGGGCTACTCGCAGCCTGCCATTGCAATGTGCGTACCAATTCTTTAAGGCGATCGCGTTCTTGTTCCCAACGGAGCAAGATTTCAGCGAATCGTGCGTTCCTTGCTTTGCGGGCATCATGCCAAGTGGAGAACTTGCCACCATGAACCCAGGCGGTGTTTCCATTTGCTCCTTGTTCCAGCGTGACAATTTTATTGGCAGTACGGTCGAGTAATTCGCGATCATGGCTAACAAAAAGAACTGTCTTCTTCGTTTCAGTAATGACTTCCTCTAGCCACCGCTTTGAAGGAACATCCAAATAGTTATCTGGTTCATCCAGAAGGAGAACTTCCTCTGGTCCTTGCAACAGTGCGCGAAGGACTAACTTTTTCTGTTCTCCACCAGAAAGTGTATTTACGGCACGGTGAGATACTTGATCGAAAGATTTACCTAAAGCTTCGGTACAACAAACATCCCAAATAACTTCAAAGTCATAACCATCGGCATCCCCCCAATCAACAAGTGCTTGGGCGTACGCCATCTGATCGCGCTCTTCATTGCGGGTGTTCATCAATTCTTCGCTTACCTGCACAGCAGTAGCAGCATCCCGGATTCTTTTCGGGGCAACGGATATCAGTAGATCCCGAACTGTTGATTCATCGCGCACCGAACCGATGAACTGGCGCATAACCCCAAGTCCGCCAGAGATCGAAATAGTTCCGCCCTCGGGTTGGAGATCTCCAGAGATCATTCGTATCAATGTGGTTTTGCCTGAACCATTAGCGCCAATCAAAGCAACTTTGGCGCCTTCGCCGACTCGGAAGTTCACATCGTTGAGTAATACTCGGCCATCTGAAAGAGAGAACTCGACTCCACTGACATCAATGTGACCCACTAACCCTCCACCTCATTCTCGCTCTGCTCGCCCCTGCGTCGCAGGGTCGCCGCTATACGCGTAAGGAGTTCTTCCTCTGGTGGATAGTCCACTTGAGTGAGTGTGAGACCACGCGATGGAAAAACCAGACTGTCGGAAATTCTTTGGCGGTTGTTGAGCACATCCGCGATCCACTCCGAAGGGAATCTCCCATCGGCTACACAGACAACGGCGCCCACTAAGTTACGGACCATCGAATAGCAGAACGCGTCGGCCACAACCGTTGCAACTAAGCAACCTTCGTCATTGCGAGTCCAGGAAAAGGTTTCAAGAGTTCGAATAGTTGTACTACCTTCACGAAATTTACAGAACGCGGCAAAATCATTCTCACCGAGAAGCAACTTGCTGGATTCGTTTAACAAATCCAAATGCAATGGACGATACCAAGGTGCAATATCAAAGCGACGCAGCGGAAGAATGACGCGGTTGGCATCAAGAATTTTGTAAACATAGTGACGGCGCAACGCCGAAAAACGAGCGTGAAATCCAGGCGGGGCAATACTCGCGGCCAATACCCGGATGTCTTCATCAAGGATCCGGTTTAAACGATAGGGCAGTTCGTCAATGTTCCAATGATCCTTCTTAGAGTAAGGACCAATCTCCAACTCTGGAATATCTACATGTATTACTTGACCCGTTGCGTGAACGCCTGCATCAGTACGACCAGCTACAACAGTGTCTACAGGAACTCGCGTAAGTTTTTGTAACGCGCTTTCTAATTCATTTTGAACCGTACGACGGTCGGGCTGTTTGCCCCATCCAGAAAAATTCGTGCCGTCATAGGCGAGGTTAAGACGCAAACGAAGAAACCCACTCTTGGCAAAGAGAGTGGGTTCCGTCATGAGAATTTCGGTGAGTTGTTACTCAGCGGCTTTCTTTGTCGCAGTTTTTTTAACTGGCGCTTTCTTAGCAGCAACCTTCTTGGTTGCGGCCTTCTTGGTTACCTTCTCTGCTTCAGAAACAGTTGCTTTCTTAGCAGGGGTTCCATCCGTTAATACTTCGATGACCGCCATAGGAGCGTTATCGCCCTTACGCGGACCAATCTTTGTGATACGAGTGTAGCCACCATTGCGATCAACAAAGCGTGGACCGATTTCAGTGAAGAGCGTATGTACAACGCCCTTATTTGAAATTCTGGTCATCACCTGACGACGCGCTGCAAGATCGCCCTTCTTTGCGAAAGTGATCAACTTTTCAGCCAGCGGACGGAGACGCTTCGCCTTTGCTTCGGTCGTGGTGATCTTGCCGTGCTCAAATAACTGCTCTGCAAGAGTTCCTAGGAGTAAGCGCTCGTGTGCTGGACCACTGCCCAGACGAGGACCTTTACTTGGTTTTGGCATGGTTTATCTCCTAGGCCTGCTCGGTCTCGAAGAATTCATCGTCAAGATTTACATCGTAATTCTGATGTTGCGTTGGATCAAAGCCGACTGGGCTGTCCTTCAACGCCATGCCCATCGAGACCAATTTTGCCTTGACCTCATCGATGGATTTGGAGCCGAAATTACGGATGTCCAGAAGATCAGCTTCGCTGCGACCAACCAATTCACCGACTGTATGAATGCCTTCGCGCTTCAAGCAGTTATATGAACGGACGGTGAGATCGAGATCTTCAATGGGAAGAGCAAGATCAGCGGCAAGGGCTGCATCCAGAATGGATGGCCCCATCTCGATGCCCTCGGCATCGATGTTGAGTTCGCGGGCCAGACCAAAGAGTTCTACAAGAGTCTTACCAGCCGATGCAACGGCATCGCGTGGCTTCATCGATGGCTTAGTTTCAACATCAACAACAAGGCGATCGAAGTCAGTGCGCTGTTCGACACGGGTTGCTTCAACCTTGTAGGTGACCTTCAAAACTGGTGAATAAATGGAGTCAACTGGAATGCGACCAATTTCTGCGCCAGCTTGCTTGTTCTGAACCGCAGTGACATATCCACGGCCGCGCTCAACGGTGAGCTCAATCTCAAGACTAGCTTTGCCATTGAGGGTTGCGAGGTGGAGATTTGGGTTGTGAACTTCGACGCCTGTTGGTACCGCGATATCTGCGCCTGTAACAGGACCGGCACTATTTTTGCGGATGTAAAGAACGCTTGGTTCGTCGTTATCTGAAGAGAGAACTAGGTTCTTGATATTAAGAACGATATCCGTCAGATCTTCTTTCACGCCTTCCAGCGTGGTGAATTCGTGCAGCGCACCTGCAACACGGATGCTCGTAACTGCTGCTCCTGGAATTGAGGAGAGCAAGGTACGGCGCATGCTGTTGCCAAGGGTGTAACCAAAACCTGGTTCCAGTGGCTCAATGATGAACCGTGAACGGTTTTCGCTGACTACTTCTTCGGTGAGGCTGGGACGTTGTGCAATTAGCACTGCTACTCCTCCATCGGTCACGGAGATCCACTATTTGATCTCCTACTTTTCCTCTTTTATTCAGTTATTTAAAACAAATCCAAGTAAGTTACTTGGAGTAAAGCTCAACGATTAGCTGCTCTTGGACTTGAGTATCGATGACGGTGCGAGCTGGAACTCCGTGAATGATGATGCGCATCTGTGCACCGACAACTTCCATCCAGGCAGGCACTGACTTCTCACCAAGTTCGGCGCCAGCAACGATAAACGGCGTGAGATCGAGCGACTTTGGCAAGACATCGATGATGTCCATTGCAGTGACTCGGAATGAAGGAATGTTTACCTTCTTGCCATTGACCAAGAAGTGACCATGGCGAACCAACTGACGCGCCATATCGCGACTCTTGGCAAAACCAGCACGGAAAACAACGTTATCCAAGCGGGTCTCCAAAATCACGAGCAGGTTTTCACCAGTCTTGCCTTGGCGGCGGTTTGCTTCTTCGTAGTAGCCACGGAATTGCTTCTCCAGTACACCATAAATACGGGCACACTTCTGCTTTTCACGCATCTGAAGTAGGTACTCAGATTCCTTGGAACGACCACGACCATGTTGCCCTGGTGGGTATGGACGAGATTCGATCGGACATTTAGGTCCATCGCACTTAGCGCCCTTAAGGAAGAGCTTTACTTTTTCGCGACGGCAGCGCTTGCAATCTGCTCCGGTATAACGAGCCATTTATTCCTCCTTAAACTCGACGTGGTTTTGGTGGACGGCAACCGTTATGTGGCGCTGGTGTGACATCAGAGATGGCACCAACTTCCAAACCTGCTGCCTGTAATGAACGGATAGCAGTCTCGCGTCCAGAACCTGGACCCTTGACGAAAACATCAACTTTTTTCAGACCATGCTCTTGCGCACGACGTGCGGCAGCTTCTGCTGCGAGTTGGGCTGCGAATGGCGTGGACTTACGTGAACCCTTAAAGCCAACTTGGCCTGAGGATGCCCATGAGATAACTGCACCAGTTGTATCAGTGATGGAAATAATGGTGTTGTTGAAGGTGCTCTTGATGTGAGCTTGACCAACAGCAATGTTCTTCTTCTCCTTCTTGCGGAGTTTTACTTTGCCCTTTGTGCCTTTTGTTGCGGCAGTTTTTGCTTTAGGAGCGGCCATTACTTAGTCACCTTCTTCTTGCCAGCGATTGCTTTACGAGGACCCTTACGCGTGCGCGCGTTGGTATGTGTGCGCTGACCGCGAACAGGAAGTCCCTTGCGGTGGCGAATTCCTTGGTAGCTCTGAATTTCGACTTTGCGTCGGATGTCGGCGGCGACTTCACGTCGCAAATCGCCTTCGATCTTAAAATTAGCTTCAATGAACTCGCGAAGTTTTGCGAGCTCTGGCTCTTGTAGATCTTTAACGCGCGTATCTGGACTAATACCAGTTGCCGCTAAGGTTTTTTGAGAACGGGTAATACCCATTCCGAAGATATAGGTGAGTGCGACCTCAACGCGTTTTTCGCGCGGCAGATCGACACCAACAAGACGTGCCATGTACACAACCATTCATTAATCCGACAGGTCCTCCGCAACGCTCCCCATCAAGTGATGGGCCTCGGCCTGTCGGTCCGAGGGTCTCTCTCTTTTAGTTTTACAACTTAAGAAAGAGTCGCGCCACGCGTACTATTTTGGATCTTTCGAGTTATTAACCCTGACGTTGCTTGTGTCGGAGGTTGTCGCAGATAACCATGACGCGACCCTTGCGACGAATAACTTTGCACTTATCGCAAATCTTCTTCACGCTTGGCTTAACTTTCATGAACTGCCCTCCTTCGTTTACAACATCAATTACTGCCTACCGTTCGCAACTCTTACTAGGAGAGTTACTTGTAGCGATAAACAATTCGACCTCTGGTGAGATCATAAGGACTCAACTCCACGATGACACGATCAGCTGGAAGAATGCGGATGTAGTTCTTTCGCATCTTCCCACTGATGTGAGCGAGAATCTTGTGCCCGTTCGTTAACTCCACGCGAAACATCGCGTTAGGCAGAGCTTCAGCAACAGTGCCTTCGATTTCGATAGCACCATCTTTCTTGGCCAAGCGATACCTACTTAATCTATTACGGATGGAGTGCTTCTTACGAAGCGAAGGGTGAGTCTAAAGCCAGGCGTGGGTATAAGGGAAATCGGCTTCAAAAAGCATCATTTTGCCCATAAACCACGTGAGACTTAGACCACTGTCACTCGACTGCCCAGGCTCAAAACCCCGAGTTCGGGGCGACCGATGAGGCCAGCAGGACGAGAAGTCATACTGGCCAGTGCTGAGTCGAAAGGGACTCCTAGGGCGAGCAAGCGCTGGAGTGAATCCTTGAGGGATCCGACTCCTCCGGCTAGGACTCCGTCAGATCGCACTGCGCGACCTTCGCGGACAGTGACCTCGAAGGTGCCAAAGGGAAATGTTCCCTCCCCAAGACCAGCTGCTGCTATTGCATCATTTGTAACAATAAATCGATCCGGTGCTTTTTCAATCGTGTACTTCACTTGCTCATCAGTTAAATGGACGCCATCAACGATCATCTGAATCGCGATCTCTTTGCGTGCCAGCGCCGCTGCCGCAACGCCAGATTCATGATCCTTGTTCATTGCATTCCAGATATGTGTCACCGTCTGGGCGCCAGCATCAAAACCAGCATGGGCTTGTGCCAGCGTGGCATTGGAGTGACCGAGCGAAACAATCACACCCATCTGAGTTAAGAATTTGATCGCATCAAGTGCGCCAGGAATCTCTGGTGCCAGAGTAATCATCGTTACGGTACCGGCAGAAAGATATTTCCCAAGAAGTTCCTGCGTTGGTTGTAATAAGAAATCAATGGGATGAACCCCTGGTTTTTCTGGTGAAAGAAAGGGGCCCTCAAGATGAATACCAATCACTTCAGCTTCATCTTCGTGCGGTGATCTGCGGACTTCTTCAATCAATTTCATTATTTCAACAGTGCGATCAAGGGGACCAGTAATCAAAGTTGGTTGATAGCCGCCAACGCCTTGCGCCCATAATGAGCGAGAGACCTTCCGTATATCTTCGGCAGTCTTGGCGGAAAGCAAATCCACTCCACCATGGCCATTAACTTGCAGATCAAGGAATGCTGGAACGGTTTGGTTCATAACTTCCTAGAATGTCTTGGTTACTTTTGCTAAGCCGATAGGCGCATCAGGATTCTTTCCTGAAGATACCGCTAGAAATAACGCAAAGAGTTGCAACAGAACGCTGTCTACAATCACAGCATCTATTTCGGATAAGTCCTGCGAGCCACCCAGATAGATCTCATTTTCATTACGAGCAAACCCAGCACCAATCCAATAAATGTGACTGGTGATCTCTCTGATTCTTTGTACCGTGGCGGCCATCGCTGATTGGGCAATTCCTGTTGGCGCTAAGAAAATTACTCGAGATTCACCGTGAAGTGAAGAAATTGGGCCATGTAAATAATCGGCTGAAGAGAATGAAGCAACGGGAATTTTGACCGTCTCTTGAATCTTCAGTGCACATTCATGAGCGTTGGCATATGCATAACCTCTACCCATCGTCGTGACGCCGCCGCTGTAATCAAAATTCTTAGCAATGCCCTCAATCGCAGGTGCTTGTTCAAGAACTTTCTCCGCCTGCTCAATGATCGAATCAAAGTTCACGCTCTCACCGCTCCAGGCTGAAACAAAGACACGAGAAACAAGAAGTTCTGCTGAATAACTTTTGGTTGCAGCAACAGCTTTTTCTGGACCTGCCTGCAGATACAAATGGCAATGGGCGGATTTAGCCAATGGACTTTCAGAGTCATTAGTCATCGCAAGTACAGTAGCGCCGCCATCGCGTGCAGCTTGGCAATAGCCCACCAAGTCTGGTGACTGTCCACTCTGACTTAGCGCAATCACTAAAACATTCTTGTAACGAAGTTTTGTGCCATAAATAGAAACAACAGATGGCGAGGCAAGACCACAAGGAATACCTATTTTTGTTTCAATTAAGTACTTCAAATAGAGAGCCGCATTGTCCGATGTTCCGCGCGCTACAAGGATGACTGAATCAATACTAGACAAGGGCAAGTGGCTGATCGCAACAGCCATCTCTGGCGCGCTGGCCTTGATTCGTGTGAAAACCGCTGGGATCTCTTCAATTTCTGCGCGCATAATTACGCCTAATCCCATAACCATGTAGCCACCTTACAACAGCGGAAAGCCTTACTGAAGCAACTCTGAAACTTCAATGCCTAGGGCACCCAATCGTTCTTTGCCGCCATCTAGCGCGGTTAAAACGAACGGCTTGCCATCAGAGAGCAAACAGTAAGAGTTTTCGAAATGCGCACCACGCGATTTATCGATTGATACAACCGTCCAATCATCGCTCAAAACTTTTGTCTTATGGGTGCCCCGTGTAATCATCGGTTCGATTGCTAGAACAAAACCTGGTGTGAGTTCTGGACCCATTCCGCGCTTACCAAAATTTAAGACATGCGGTTCTTGATGCATCTCCGTGCCAATTCCGTGACCGCCGTATTCCTGCAAAATTCCATATTTACCTTGTGATGTGATGTAATCCTCAATTGCATGACTAATATCGGTAAGTTTTGCTCCTACCGAGCCAGCAGCAATACCTCTCCACATTGATTCTTCGCATACATCCATCAACTTCTGATCAGCAGGATCTACCTTTCCTGCTCCGACGGAGAACGCGGCATCGCCATGCCATCCTTCGATGATTGCCCCACAATCAATCGAGACAATATCGCCATCTTCAATAACTCGATCACTCGGAATTCCGTGCACAATTTGGTCATTGATCGAAACACAAATAGTTGCTGGAAATCCATGGTAACCCTTGAAATTTGATGTGCCGCCACCGCGTTTAATGCTTGCTGCGGCAATGGCATCAAGAGCGTCCGTGCGCATTCCTACCTTTATCGAAGACTTCAATAATTCAAGAGTCTGCCCAACGAGCAGACCAGCACGGCGCATCACCTTAAGCTGCTCAAAAGTCTTGACTTGAATCGCCATAGCTGTGATAAAACTAGTGAACGCGGCCAAGCGCGGTGATTGCGCGTTCGGTAATATCTGAAACAGAACCTGTCGCACTAATAGTGATCAGCAAACCTTCGGTACGATAGAAATCGATGATCGGAACCGTCTGCTCTTGGTAAACTTCAAGACGGCGTGTAACAACTTCTTCTTTGTCATCTTCGCGCTGATACAACTCACCTTGACATAGATCGCACTTATGAGGATCGGCTGGCTTTTCAAATTCACTGTGCCAAACCTTGCCGCAATTGCGACAGGTACGACGTCCTGAAAGACGGAGAATGATTTCTTCTTTTGGCAGAGATAACTCCAAGACTGCACTAAGAGGAGTCCTCTTCTCTGCCAAGATTGCACGCAAAACCTCGGCTTGCGTCATGTTACGAGGAAATCCATCAAGCAGGAATCCATTCCCAAGATCGTCTTTATCTAAACGATCACGGATCATTTCATTAGTAACAGAATCTGGAACATATTCCCCGCGATCCATGAATTCTTTTGCTTGAATCCCTAATGGTGTGCCTTCTTTCAAATTGGCACGGAAAATATCACCCGTAGAGATATGCGGAATTGAATAGTGCGATGCCAGGAATTGCGCCTGCGTTCCTTTGCCTGCACCTGGTGGTCCGACCAGGACTAACCGCATTAGCGCAAGAATCCCTCGTACGAACGCTGCTGTAGTTGACTCTCGATCTGCTTTGCAGTATCAAGTCCTACACCGACAACGATCAAGATTGCTGTGCCACCAAATGGGAAGTTCTGGGTTGCCCCAAAGAGGATCAGAGCCAGAATTGGAATAATCGCCACAAAAGATAGGTACAACGAACCAGGCGCGGTGATCCGTGAGAGTACATATTGCAAGTACTCAGAAGTTGCACGACCAGCACGAATTCCGGGGATGAATCCACCATACTTTTTCATATTGTCTGCGACTTCATCAGGATTGAAGGTAATCGCAACATAGAAGTAAGTGAAGAAAATAATCATCGCAGCATAAGAAAGGATGTAAACCGGGTGATCGCCCTTAACAAAGTTACGGTTAATCCACACTGCCCAGCCAGCCTGGCTATTAGTGAAGTTCACGATGAGGGACGGGATGTAGAGCAATGAAGAAGCGAAGATCACAGGAATAACTCCCGCTTGATTAACCTTGATTGGAATATAAGTGCTGGTGCCGCCGTAACTCGCGCGACCAACCATCCGCTTGGCATATTGCACCGGAATACGCCGTTGCGCCTGTTCGACGAAGACAACAGCAGCGACAACCAAAATTCCAACTGCAAGCACAAAGCTAAATGCGAAGAGACCCTTCTGCAATTTGATGCTCCACAAGTTGCTTGGAAAACCCGCCGCAATAGAGGTAAAGATCAAGATGGACATACCGTTACCGATCCCACGATCAGTAATCAATTCACCGAGCCACATAATTACCGAAGTACCGGCAGTCATAACGAAGATCATGGTAACAATGCGCTGCCATGAAGTATCAGGAATGATTGGTGCTGCGCAACCAGAGATCAAGCGACCAGGAGTACGTGCAACCGCGATCAAACCGGTTGATTGCAAGATTGCCAGACCGATCGTGAGATAACGGGTGTACTGGGTCAACTTTGCAGTGCCCGACTGTCCTTCCTTCTTTAAAGTTTCAAAACGAGGAATAACCACAGTAAGCAACTGCACGATGATCGAACTGGTGATGTAAGGCATGATGCCAAGGGCAAATACCGATAGTTGCAAGAGTGCGCCACCGCTGAATAAGTTGATCAGGCCAAAGAGTCCGCCCGATTCAATTCCCTTCAAACAGGTCTGGACGTTGGCATAAGAAACACCTGGTGTTGGGACTACTGAGCCAAAGCGAAAGAGCCCCATAATCGAGAGAGTGAAGAAAATCTTCTTACGTAGATCTGGAGTCCTAAAGGCCTTACCAAATGCTGATAGCACTGATCTTCTCCTTCTCTCTCAATTCAAGTTAAAACGAGTACAGGGCTTACAGAGTCTTGGTTGACCCGCCAGCAGCAACAATCTTCTCGGAGGCCGAGGAAGAGAATGCATGGGCTAAAACACTGACCTTAACTGCGATTTCGCCATTTCCAAGGATCTTGACCGGAAGGCCACCGCGAGCGGCGCCCTTGGCGACTAAATCTTCAACAGTGACATTGCCGCCCTTTGGATAAAGCGCGTTAATGATTGCAACGTTGACTGCCTGATATTCAACGCGAGCAGGGTTTTTGAAGCCGCGCAACTTAGGCAAACGCATAACGAGTGGCAACTGACCGCCCTCGAAACCTGCACGGACCTGGTTACGAGCACGAGTGCCCTTACCGCCGCGACCAGCGGTCTTACCTTTTGATGCTTCGCCGCGACCCTTACGAGTCTTTACGGTCTTAGCACCAGGGGCTGGACGAAGATGATGAACTTTGAGTGTCATCGTTATTCAACCTCCTCAACCTTGATCAAATGGCGAACGGCAAAAACCATGCCACGAATTTCTGGACGATCTTCTTTAACAACAACATCGTTGATGCGCTTCAAACCAAGCGAACGCAAAGTGTCGCGAATTTCAGGTTTGCTGCCAACCTTTGAGCGCAGTTGGGTTACTTTCAAACGTGGCATTAGGCACCTACTGTGATTCGTGAAGCGCGGATAATTGCAGCAGGCGCAACATCTTCTAGCGGACGTCCGCGTCGAGCTGCGATTGCTTCAGGGCTTTCAAGTTGCTTCAAAGCAGCAACAGTGGCGTGAACCATGTTGATCGCGTTGTTAGAACCTAAAGACTTGGTAAGAACGTCGGTGATTCCGGCGCACTCAAGTACTGCACGTACTGGCCCACCAGCGATAACACCGGTACCAGGACTTGCTGGGCGAAGAAGAACTACGCCAGCTGCCGCTTCACCCTGTACTGGATGAGGAACGGTGCCTTGGATGCGAGGAACTTTAAAGAATGATTTCTTCGCTTCTTCAACGGCCTTGGCAATTGCTTGCGGAACTTCCTTGGACTTTCCGTAACCAACACCCACTGTGCCATTGCCATCACCGACTACAACGAGTGCGGTGAAGGAGAAACGACGACCACCCTTAACAACCTTTGATACCCGGTTGATGAAGACAACGCGCTCCATGAAAGGACTCTTGTCCTGTTGACGATCATCACGGCGTTCACGACGCTCGCGACGATCGCTGCCCTTTGGGGCATCGCCATGAGTTTGAGTTGGATTAACAGCCATTAGAACTCCAATCCGTTCTCTCGTGCACTGTCAGCAACAGCTGCAATACGACCGTGATACTTGTTGCCGGCGCGATCAAAAACCACCGAAGAGATACCAGCCGCTTTGGCACGCTGTGCGATCAAAGCGCCAACTTGGCGAGACTTGGCAGTCTTGTCACCAGTTGCGACGCGAAGATCGGCTTCCATTGTGGAAGCAGAAACCAGAGTACGACTCTGTGAATCATCGACGATCTGCACAAACAAGTGACGAGCAGAACGCGAAACAACTAAACGTGGTCTGGCAGAAGTTCCGGAAACCTTCTTACGGACGCGGAAATGACGACGGGCACGGGCATTTGTTGCCGATCCCTTAACGACCTTTACACCGATTGCCATTACTTCTTACCCGTCTTTCCTTGCTTGCGGCGAACAACTTCGCCTTCCAGACGCAAACCCTTGCCCTTGTAAGGATCGGCTTTACGCAATTTCTTAATCTTCGCGGCAACTTCGCCTACGAGCTGCTTGTCAATACCTGAGATTGCGAACTTAGTTGCAGACTCAACTTTGAAAGTAATGCCATCAGGTGCTGGAAAATGAATTGGATGGCTATAGCCAAGTGCAAATTCAAGATCCTTACCCTTTTCAGCAACGCGGTAACCAACGCCGACAATTTCAATCTTCTTGGTGTAACCATGAGTTACGCCTTCAACCATATTGGCAACGAGGGTCCGTGATAAACCATGAAGCGAACGACTTAGACGCTCATCATTAGGACGAGCAACTGTGACAACACCTTCACTCTGTGAGACATGGATTGGCTCAGCAATAACGAGTGACAACGAACCCTTAGGTCCCTTGACCGCTACTTCTTGGCCAGAAATAGAAATTTCTACTCCCGCTGGCACGGTAATTGGCATACGACCGATACGTGACATATCAATCACCATACATAGGCGAGAACTTCTCCGCCTACGCCCTGTTTGTTGGCTTGCTTATCAGTTAGCAAGCCAGATGAAGTCGAGATGATGGCAACGCCCAAACCGCCAAGAACTTTTGGCAGAGCCGTAGATTTTGCGTAAACACGCAATCCTGGCTTGCTAACGCGACGAAGACCGGCGATTGAACGTTCACGGTTCGGGCCGAACTTCAGATCAAGTACCAACGTCTTACCAACGCCGTTCGTATTTACATCAACGTGGAAACCGCCGATGAAGCCCTCCTGTTGAAGGATTGCTGCGATACGCGTCTTTACCGACGATGACGGCATGGAAACCGAATCGTGATGGGCAGAGTTCGCGTTACGCAGACGAGTCAACATGTCTGCGATCGGATCTGTCATTGTCATGCGTGGCCTATGGCCTTTCTCGAACCGGTTTCCGTAAGGACCTGTTTCGTAGTTGTTGGGTTAATTACCAGCTTGCCTT
>CAKKQM010000001.1:16416-30651 GCA_919902125.1 Actinomycetes bacterium
TGCGCCATTTCACGGAAGCAGATGCGACAAATTCCAAACTTTTGATAAACAGCATGCGGACGGCCGCAACGCTGACAACGTGTGTAACCGCGCACCTTGAACTTTGGCTTACGGGAAGCTTTTACTTTGAGCGATGTCTTAGCCATTAGTTCTCCTTGAATGGAAAGCCGAGCGCCTTAAGCAATGCGCGGCCTTCTTCATCGTTCTTGGCGGTGGTTACAAAAGTGATGTCCATACCGCGCGGACGATCAACCTTGTCTTGTTCGATCTCAAGGAACACAACTTGTTCGGTGAGACCAAAGGTGTAATTGCCGTGGCCATCAAATTGCTTTGGTGACAGACCGCGGAAGTCGCGGATACGAGGCAGAGAAATTGAGAGGAGACGATCTGCGAACTCCCACATACGATCTCCACGAAAAGTGACATGTGCACCAATTGGCATGTTTTCACGCAACTTGAACTGTGCGATCGACTTACGTGATTTGGTGACCTGTGGCTTCTGGCCAGTGATGGTGGTCAAGTCGCGAATTGCACCTTCGATCAACTTGGAATCACGAGCCGCTTCACCAACTCCCATGTTGACTACAACTTTGGTCAGAGTTGGAATCTGCATCACATTCTTGTACCCAAATTGAGCCTTAAGCGCAGGTGCAATTTCGCTCTGATAGCGTCCTTTAAGACGCACTAATTGTGTTGTCGACATTAGATGTCCTTTCCGGTACGACGCGAAATGCGTACGTTCTTGCCGTTTTCATCTTTGCGAGCGCCAAGGCGTGTGGCCTTGCCATCCTCATCAACGATCATGACATTTGAAATTGCGATTGATGCTTCCACGCTCATGATGCCGCCAACCTTCACACCACGATCTCCAGTGGTCTCTCGGGTGTGACGCTTTACGCGGTTCACGCCTTCAATAAGGATGCGCTTTGCATCAAGGTCGAGCACTTTGCCAGTGATGCCCTTATCTTTGCCAGCGATAACCAGAACGGTGTCGCCCTTTTTAATCTTGGCCATTGTTATAGCACCTCCGGAGCAAGCGAGATGATCTTCATAAAGCGCTTATCGCGAAGTTCGCGAGCAACGGGTCCGAAGATACGAGTACCGCGTGGTTCGCCATCAGCTTTCAAGATGACTGCAGCATTCTCATCAAATTTGATATAGGAACCATCTGGACGACGACGTTCCTTGACGGTACGGACGATGACAGCTTTGACGACTTCACCCTTTTTTACTTGTCCGCCAGGAATTGCATCCTTAACAGAGCAGACGATGATGTCTCCGATACCGGCATAGCGACGGGAGGAGCCACCGAGAACGCGGATACAGAGAAGCTCTTTAGCTCCCGTGTTATCCGCCACGCGTAGGCGCGACTCTTGTTGAATCATTTTTTACCTACCAGCCCCTCTACTTAGCCTTCTCGAGGATCTCGACTACACGCCAACGCTTAGTTGCCGAGATTGGTCGGGTCTCCATGATGATTACACGATCGCCTACGCCAGCAGCATTCTGCTCATCGTGGGCCTTAAATTTGCGAGAACGACTCATAACCTTGCTGTATAAACCGTGCTTAACACGATCCATAACTTCAACAGTTACAGTCTTATCCATCTTGTCGCTAACAACGATGCCTTCGCGGGTCTTGCGGAAACCGCGATCTTCCTTCGTTGTAGAAGAACTATTCGGAGTCATGCCGCACCTCCGATTCCTAATTCACGTTCACGAATAATGGTATAAATACGAGCGATCTCTTTGCGAACTGTGCCAAGACGGCCATGGCTCTCACTCTGACCAGTGGCAGATTGGAATCGAAGGTTGAATAGTTCTTCCTTTGATTCGCGAAGCTTCCCGTCTAACTCTTCAGCAGACAATGCGCGAAGCTCCTCGTTAGTTGTAGTAGCCATTACGCCTCCTCACGTCGAATAACACGGCACTTCATTGGGAGTTTGTGAATCGCAAGGCGCATTGCTTCATGAGCAATGGCATCGGTGACACCAGAGATTTCAAACATCACACGACCTGGCTTTACGTTGGCGATCCACCACTCAGGTGAACCTTTACCGGAACCCATGCGAGTTTCGGCTGGCTTCTTTGTGATTGGGCGATCTGGATAAATATTGATCCAGACCTTTCCACCACGCTTGATATAGCGCGTCATTGCAATACGCGCGGCTTCAATCTGCCGGTTGGTTACATAGGCAGGCTCAAGAGCTTGAATACCGAAGTCACCAAAGGAAACTGCTGTGCCACCTTTGGATGCACCACTACGAGATGGGTGGTGCTGCTTACGGTGCTTAACACGACGTGGAATCAACATTTAGGCATCGCTCCCCTCTGCAGGTGCATCAGGTGTTTCAACAACGGCAGTTGCCGTTGTTGCGCTAGATGCGCGTGGTGCTGCCGATGATGTTGTTACTTCGCCGCGTGGTGCGCGTGGTGCTGCGCGACGTGGACGATCGGTTTTAGGAGCACGTGCTGCAGCAAGTGCTGCCGCTTCGCGCTCTGCGCGAGAGTGAATTACTTCGCCCTTATAGATCCAGACCTTCACACCGAGGCGACCAAAAGTAGTGTGCGCTTCGTAGAAACCGTAATCAATATTTGCCCGCAAGGTATGCAATGGAACGCGTCCTTCGCGGTAGAACTCAGAGCGCGACATTTCTGCTCCACCTAAACGACCACCGCACTGGACACGGATGCCCTGGGCGCCAGCCTTCAATGCGGTCTGCATTGCCTTACGCATTGCGCGACGGAATGAGACACGAGCAGCGAGCTGCTCGGCAATTCCTTGTGCAACAAGTTGGGCATCAATCTCTGGGTTCTTTACTTCAAGAATATTCAATTGAACTTGCTTGCCGGTGAGCTTCTCTAATTCAAGACGGAGCTTGTCTGCTTCCATACCACGGCGACCGATAACGATGCCAGGGCGTGCAGTGTGCAGGTCGATGCGGACACGATCACGAGTGCGTTCGATCTCGATGCGAGAGACACCAGCGCGCTCCATGCCCTTCTCCATCATGCGACGGATCGCAACATCTTCCTTTACATAATCCTTGTACAACTTGTCGGCATACCAACGTGATTTAAATTCCGTGGTGATGCCAAGACGGAAACCGTAAGGGTTTACTTTTTGACCCATTACTTGGTCGCTCCTTTCTTGGGCGCTGACTTCACATCAGAAACAGCGATAGTGATGTGGCTACTGCGCTTGAGAATTCGGAAACCACGACCTTGGGCACGTGGACGGAAACGCTTCATGGTGACACCTTCGTCAACAAGAGCCTCGATAACCCAGAGTTCAGAAGCATCACGGATGGCCGGATTTTTCTGCTTGGCGTTAGCAACGGCAGATGCGAGCAAATTGTAAATATCGTGACCGGCAGATTGCGGCGCAAATTTCAAAACAGCGAGAGCTTGATCAGCGCGTGAGCCACGGATCAAGTCAATAACGCGGCGAGCTTTCTGCGGCGTATGGCGAATATCGCGCAACACGGCGCGTGCCACTAAGGCTTGCGTACCTGGCGCTTCAAAGCCTGGCGCTTTTGCATTAGGCACGAGTAGCCCTCCGATCATCCTTGACGTGACCTCGGAAGGTACGTGTTGGTGAGAATTCACCGAGCTTGTGGCCGATCATCGAATCAGTGATGAAAACCGGAATGTGCTTGCGACCATCGTGTACTGCGATGGTGTGGCCGATCATCGAAGGAGTAATCATCGATCGACGCGACCAGGTCTTGATCACATTCTTGGTGCTCTTTGCGTTCTGCTCATCGACCTTTTTGATCAGATGGCCGTCCACAAATGGACCCTTCTTCAAACTACGTGGCATGAGGGCTCCCTATCGATTCTTATTCGATTTACGGCGACGGACAATGAGTGAATCGCTGGCTTTTTTCTTACGAGTTCGGCCTTCTGGCTTACCCCAAGGTGTAACTGGGTGGCGACCGCCAGAAGTTTTACCTTCACCACCACCGTGTGGGTGATCCACTGGGTTCATGACAACACCACGGACGGATGGACGGATACCCAACCAGCGCATACGACCAGCCTTGCCGTAGTTAATGTTGGATTGTTCGGCGTTACCGACTTCACCAACAGTTGCACGGCAGCGGACGTCAACATTGCGTATTTCACCCGATGGCATACGAAGTTGCGCATGAGCGCCTTCTTTTGCCACAAGCTGAACACTTGCTCCTGCAGAGCGGGCAATCTTTGCTCCACCGCCTGGGCGAAGTTCGATTGCATGAATAACGGTACCTACTGGAATGTTACGAAGTGGCAAACTATTGCCGGGCTTAATGTCAGCCTTCGGACCATTTTCAACGGTATCGCCTTGCTCTAATTTATTTGGCGCAATGATGTAGCGCTTCTCGCCATCTGCGTAATGCAGAAGCGCGATGCGAGCTGTGCGGTTTGGGTCGTACTCAATATGAGCAACCTTTGCTGGCACACCATCTTTATCATTACGGATAAAATCGATGAGACGGTAGGCACGCTTGTGTCCGCCACCTTGGTGACGGACCGTGATGCGACCTGATGCGTTACGTCCACCTTTGGAGTGGATCGGACGAACGAGCGACTTCTCGGGCGTCGTGCGAGTGATTTCGGCGAAATCCGAAACGCTCATACCGCGTTGACCTGGGGTCGTGGGCTTTAACTTACGAAGTGCCATGCTCTCCCTCTTCTCCTATTCCTGAAGTCCCGGTTTCCGTTAGGAAACTGGGCCCCCAAAGATGTCGATGCGGTCGCCAGTTGCTACTTGCACAATCGCGCGCTTGGTGTCCTTGCGCTTGCCATCGCCAAAACGAGTGCGCTTGTTCTTACCTTGGCGGTTCATGGTGTTGACGCTTATAACCTTGACGCCAAACACCTTTTCAACCGCTATCTTGATCTGCGTCTTATTGGCATCTGGAGCTACCAAGAAGGTGTACTTGTTTTCGTCCAGCAACCCGTATGACTTTTCAGAGACAACTGGTGCTAACAAAATATCGCGGTGGGTCATGCGGACACCTCTTCTTCTATTTCTTCTGTGCTCCCTAGAGTTAATTCACTCTCACGTGCAACAGCAGTTGCACTCTTGCCCTTTGCAGGACCTGCCAAGAAATCTTTGATGGCAGATTCAGAGAAGACCATGTCATCGCTCTTTAAGATGTCATAGGCATTTAACTGATCTGGAACTAAAAGGTGAAGATCATCGGCGTTGCGAAGGCTGCGCCAAGCAGCATCTTCGTTACGTGAGACAACAACCAGAAGGTTTTTGCGATCGCTAAATTGGCGAACTGCAGCAAGGGCTGCCTTGGTTGAAGGTGCGGCAGTAACCGAATCTAGAATGTGGATGCGATCGTTGCGCTGACGATCAGAGAGAACGCCGCGAAGTGCAGCAGCGATCATTTTCTTTGGAGTGCGCTGATCGTATTTACGTGGGCGCACTGCGTGTGCAACACCACCACCGATCTGGTTTGGAGAACGGCTGGAACCCTGACGGGCCCTACCGGTTCCCTTCTGCTTAAACGGCTTCTTACCACCACCGCTTACTTCGCCACGGGTCTTCGCCTTCTGCGTTCCTTGGCGAGCAGCAGCGAGTTGTGCGGTTACAACTTGGTGGATCAGAGGAATATTGGTCTGCGCATCGAAGATTTCAGCTGGCAGGTCAACACTGCCAACACTCTTTCCTTCGGCGTTCTTAATATCAACAGTAAGCGCCATGGTTATGCACCAACCTTTACAGAGGATTTAACCGATTGCGGCACAACTTCAAAGATCGCTTTCTTTGCAGCTGAACGGATGAAAACAAGTGCGCCATCTGGACCAGGGACTGAACCCTTGATGAGCAACAGATTCTTCTCGGCATCAACAGCGTGAACAAGAAGATTCTGAGTTGTAATAGTTTCGCCACCCATTCGGCCAGCCATGCGCATACCGGCGAAAACGCGACCTGGTGTGGCACAAGCGCCAATGGAACCAGGCATACGGTGCTTACGATCAACACCGTGTGATGCTCCGATACCGTGGAAGCCATGACGTTTCATAACGCCTGCTGTTCCTTTACCAATGCTGGTGCCAGTGGCATCAACCATTTCGCCAGCTTCAAAAACATCCGCGCCAAGTTCTTGTCCCAATGTGTAAGCAGAAGCATTGGTCGTCCGTAGTTCTGCAACGCTGCGACGAGGTGTTACCCCGGCCTTTGCGTAGTGGCCAGCGAGTGGCTTGGAAATTTTCTTGGGGTCAATCGCACCAAATGCGATTTGGACAGCTGCATAGCCATCTACTTCAAGAGTGCGCACCTGCGTAACAACGCAAGGGCCTGCTTCAATAACAGTGACAGGCACCATCTTGTTGTTGGCATCAAAAACTTGTGTCATACCGAGCTTCTTACCCAAGATTCCCTTGATGGCAGAGCCGTGCGATTGTGTGGTTACTGAACCGGTGTTAGTCATATTTTTTCCCGATCCCTTAGAGCTTGATCTCAATGTCAACGCCGGCTGGAAGATCCAGACGCATCAAGGAGTCAACTGTCTTGGGAGTTGGATCGATGATGTCGATGAGGCGCTTATGTGTGCGCATCTCGAAATGTTCGCGGCTATCTTTGTATTTGTGAGGAGAGCGGATCACGCAGTACGTGTTCTTCTCTGTGGGTAGCGGAACTGGGCCCGCGACTGTTGCACCAGTGCGCTCGACCGTCTCGACGATTTTCTTCGCCGAAGTGTCAATCACCTCATGGTCATACGCCTTGAGCCGAATGCGGATCTTCTGTCCCGCCATTGTCATCTCCTCTTTTCAATACTGCTGTTAAAAAACTTTATTTCCCATTTGGCTCGTGACCGACTTGCATCGGCCACGAGGCCTCAATGAGTTTTACTTGTGGATCTTGGTAACGCGTCCTGCACCAACGGTGCGACCACCTTCGCGGATTGCGAAGCGAAGACCATCTTCCATAGCGATTGGTTGAATAAGCGCAACGCGCATTTCGGTGTTATCGCCAGGCATGACCATCTCGGTTCCTTCCGGCAAAGTCACGACGCCAGTGACGTCAGTGGTGCGGAAGTAGAACTGTGGGCGGTAGTTGTTGAAGAACGGAGTATGACGGCCGCCTTCATCCTTTGAAAGGATGTAAACAGATGCATCAAAGTCGGTGTGAGGAGTGATGGAGCCTGGCTTGCAGACAACCTGACCACGCTCAACATCTTCGCGCTTTGTTCCACGAAGAAGGAGACCGACGTTTTCGCCAGCTTGACCTTCATCGAGCAACTTACGGAACATTTCAACACCAGTAACGATTGTCTTCGTGTTAACGGGACGGATACCAACGATTTCAACTTCTTCGTTGACCTTGACAACACCGCGCTCGATACGACCAGTGACAACGGTTCCACGACCAGTGATCGTGAAGACGTCTTCTACTGGCATCAAGAATGGCTTATCAATTTCACGGACTGGCTGTGGGATGAATGAATCAACAGCGTCCATGAGTTCCATAATTTTCTCGGCCCACTTGGCATCTCCTTCGAGTGCCTTAAGAGCTGAGACACGAACGATTGGAGTGTCGTCCCCTGGGAACTCGTACTTGTCTAGAAGTTCGCGAACTTCCATTTCAACGAGTTCAAGAATTTCTTCATCATCAACCATGTCGGACTTGTTGAGTGCAACAACGATTGAAGGAACGCCTACCTGACGAGCAAGGAGAACGTGCTCCTTGGTCTGAGGCATTGGACCATCAGTTGCCGCAACTACGAGAATCGCGCCGTCCATCTGTGCTGCACCAGTGATCATGTTCTTGATGTAGTCAGCGTGACCTGGACAGTCAACGTGTGCGTAGTGACGCTTTTCTGTCTGGTACTCGATGTGCGCGATCGAGATCGTTATACCGCGCGCGCGCTCTTCTGGCGCCTTATCGATCTGATCAAATGGAGTGAATGGGTTTACGGTTGGAAACTTATCGTGCAGAACCTTCGAGATCGCAGCGGTAAGAGTGGTCTTACCGTGGTCGATGTGCCCGATGGTGCCGATGTTTACGTGCGGTTTTGTCCGCTCGAACTTCGCCTTTGCCACTTTTGGTCCTTCTTTCTTCTCTTTGAGTGCTGTTAGTTAGGGTTTTTTAGTTGTTTGGTGGATCGTTTGGGACTATTCGCCGCGAGCTTTGGCGATGATGTCCTTCGCTACGTTTGCCGGAACTTCGGCGTACGAATCGAACTGCATGCTGTAACTCGCGCGACCTTGCGTTCTGGAGCGGAGATCTCCGACATAGCCGAACATCTCTGACAACGGAACGAGCGCCCTAACAATGCGGGCACCTGACCGCTCGTCCATGGCCTGGATCTGACCACGACGACTATTGATATCGCCGATGACATCGCCCATGAAATCTTCCGGGGTGATGACTTCAACGCTCATAACTGGTTCGAGAATTGCAGGGCTAGCAAGTTTTGCTGCTTCCTTAAATGCTGCGATACCAGCAATCTTGAAGGCCAACTCCGACGAGTCAACGTCGTGGTATGCACCATCAATAAGAGTGACACGTACATCGGTGAGTGGGTATCCAGCAAGAGGACCAGCTTGCATGGCCTCTTTGCAACCAGCATCAACTGCCGGAATATATTCCCTAGGGATGCGACCACCAGTGACTTTATTAACGAACTCGTATCCGCCTACGGTTCCAAGCGGAAGCGGTCCGATGGCAATCTGAATCTTTGCGAACTGACCAGAACCACCTGTCTGCTTCTTATGGGTGTAGTCGTAACGATCAACGCTCTTACGGAGCGTTTCGCGATAGGCAACCTGTGGCTTGCCAACATTTGCATCGACGTTGAATTCGCGACGCATACGTTCAACCAGAATTTCTAGGTGAAGTTCGCCCATACCGGCGATGATCGTCTGACCTGTTTCTATATCGGTCTTGACGTGGAAAGTTGGATCTTCTTCAGAGAGGCGTTGAATTGCAATGCCAAGTTTTTCTTGATCGCTCTTGGTCTTTGGCTCAATAGCAACTGAGATAACTGGATCTGGAAAGTCCATCGATTCAAGAATTACTGGCTTATTGATATCGCAGAGAGTTTCGCCAGTGGTGGTGTCCTTAAGACCCATGACTGCAACGATCATGCCCGCGCCCGCACTATCGCGTTCTTCGCGCTTGTTGGCATGCATCTGGTAAATCTTGCCGATACGTTCTTTGCGATCTTTTGTGCTGTTCAAAACAGCCGAACCAGTTTGGAGAAGACCAGAGTAAATACGGATGAAGTGGAGCTTTCCAAGATGTGGATCAGACATGATCTTAAATGCAAGAGCAGAGAATGGTTCATCGTTGTTTGGATGACGGATTACTTCCGCTGTTCCATCGCCGTTCATGCTGTGTCCGACGATTGATTCAACATCAAGCGGGCTTGGAAGATATCGAATAACTGCATCGAGCATCGGCTGTACGCCCTTGTTCTTAAATGCAGAACCGCAGAGAACTGGAACTGCCTTTGCCGCCAAGGTGGCGCGACGGATACCGGCGATAATTTCTTTTTCAGAAAGTTCAGCGCCATCGAGGTACTTCTCCATGATTTGATCATCGGCTTCAGCGAGAGCTTCGATAAGAGTGTGACGGGCCTCTTTGCACTTCTCGGCCAACTCGACTGGGATTTCCTCGATGAGGTAATCCTCGCCCTTCTTAGTTTCTCCTGGCCAGACAAGGCCCTTCATTGCAATCAAATCAACAACGCCAAGGAAACTGCCTTCATTTCCAATCGGAACTTGGAGAACAAGTGGTTTTGCATGCAGACGAGAAACGATCATGCCAACACACATATCAAAGTTGGCACCAGTGCGGTCAAGTTTATTTATGAAACAAATGCGTGGAACGCTGTAGCGATCGGCTTGACGCCAAACAGTTTCAGATTGTGGCTCAACGCCAGCAACGCCATCGAATACTGCAACTGCGCCATCGAGTACGCGCAATGAGCGCTCTACTTCAACGGTGAAGTCAACGTGGCCAGGTGTATCAATAATGTTGATGAGGTGGTCATGCCACATACAAGTGGTTGCGGCGGAGGTAATGGTGATACCGCGCTCTTGCTCTTGCTCCATCCAGTCCATAGTGGCTGCGCCTTCATGGACTTCACCGATCTTGTAGTTGATACCGGTGTAGAAAAGAATACGCTCGGTGGTCGTGGTTTTACCCGCGTCGATATGAGCCATGATCCCGATGTTGCGGACCTTGGCTAGGTCGATTGCAGTTTCCGTGGCCACTGTTTTTCCTTTTCTTTTTCGTTAGTTCTTTTTAAAAACGGTCTCTGTACTTTTAATTCTTTACGCCATTGAGCGGATTACCAGCGGTAATGCGCGAAGGCCTTGTTGGCTTCGGCCATCTTGTGGGTATCTTCACGACGCTTAACGGCTGCACCGAGACCATTGCTAGCATCAATCAATTCATTTGTTAGGCGTTCTGCCATTGACTTTTCGCGACGTCCGCGTGAGAAGTCAACCAACCAGCGAAGCGCGAGAGTTGTTGAGCGACCAGCTTTAACTTCAACTGGTACCTGGTAAGTAGCACCACCAACCCGACGTGACTTAACTTCAACAGTTGGCTTAATGTTGTCGAGGGCGCGCTTCAAGGTAATGATTGGATCTACTTGAGTTTTTGCGCGGCAACCTTCGAGAGCGTTGTAAACAATTGCTTCAGCAGTGGAACGCTTACCGTGAAGCAGAATTTTATTAATGAGTGCAGTAACAACTGGAGAGTTATAAACCGGATCAGCAATTACCGGTGACTTGACCGCAGGACCTTTACGTGGCATTAGGAAGCCTTCTTCTCTCTCTTCGTGCCGTAACGGCTACGCGACTGCTTACGATTCTTAACACCCTGGGTATCGAGTGAACCGCGGATGATCTTGTAACGAACACCTGGAAGATCTTTTACACGGCCACCACGAACAAGAACAATGGAGTGCTCTTGCAAGTTATGACCTTCGCCTGGAATGTATGCCGTAACTTCCATACCGCTGGTTAAACGCACACGTGCAACTTTGCGAAGTGCAGAGTTCGGTTTCTTCGGTGTCGTTGTGTAAACACGAGTACAAACACCGCGACGCTGAGGACTTCCCTTAAGCGCAGGTGTACTTGTCTTCGTGGTCTTTTCTGCGCGACCGCGACGAACCAGTTGTTGAATCGTTGGCATCTTTCTCCATTCGTGACGACGTACAAAGTCGCGAGACTTTTACGTCTTATGACACTGCTTTTATTTACGCTTATCTCCCGACCCACGCGGTCGGGTGTGTTGCCCAATTCGCGCAAGAACCCCCACTAAATAATTAGTAGGGCAGCAGCAGAAAAGCTCTAAAGAAGAGCAGGGCGAGAGCGTAACTCACCCAACCCAGGCAGGTCAAAACGAGGGTTTTACTCCTACTTACTCAAAAGCAATGGAAGAGACACGCCGTAATAAAACACTAATAGAGTAGGTAGGAATGGATCCGAGCGTTCAGCCCCTGTCCGTCTGGCTGCAGCTCCAGAGAAACCCCGAATGGGTGGGTTTCCCGTCCAATCCAGTCGCCAATGGCATCAAAAAACTGTTCTGGCCCCAAGAACCCCGATCCGAACCAGGATAGGCGCCTTCGCTCCCGCCTTGGACCGCTTGAGGCAAAATAGGATTGACTCATGAAGAATCCCATCCATCACATAACGCTTACCGTTAATGACTCGGAAGTTACTGCCGCTTGGTATCGCTCACTCCTCGGCGAGGCCACTGTAATTCACCGTGAGGGTCCAGGCTGGAAACGCGTACGGCTTAACTTCCCGTCCGGTCTAGTTCTTAGTTTCGCTCAACATGACGCAGCGGCCAAAGGGCAGAAGTTCTCGCACTTAACGGTTGGACTTGACCATATTGGCCTTGCTTGCGAATCTGAGAGTGAAGTTCGCGGGTGGGCAGCAAAACTCGACGAACTCGGATTCGAACACGGCCCTGTTGAAGATGTGGCATACGGCTGGGCGGTAACTGCTCGAGACCCCGACAACATTCCAATTGAGTTCTTCTGCGCCAAATAGTTCTGGAATTGATTGCTCCACATAAAACGCCTTCAGCCTTGACTATTGACACTTGCTATTTCGCCTAGCTCTTCGTCATCCAACCCGCCAAGTTTCAAAACTCGCCGGAGAACATCCGTCTTCCCGCTAACATAAATATCAATGTCGGAAGTTTCGTTCGCTAGGTTCTGCTTTACCAAACTGTATTCATCCCGCAGCCCGGGATTACTTCTCAAAACTTCGCGCAGCGCCAGATGATTCTTAAAGGCAAGCGATTCTGCGTGAACTACATATGTATTTGTCCTATATGGAGCATTTACTGCTTCGAACGCCCATCGGCCTTCAATTCCAAGATCACCCCGAGATTTGTAACCATAATTTGTGAGAGCAGAAATTACTTCTTGGTAATGCTCCCCCGCAACGACTATGTCGATATCAATGATGGGTTTCGCCCAAAGTCCTGGAACAGACGTGCTTCCAACATGTTCTATTGACAAAACAGGAACTCCAACAAGCGCCTCTTCGTAATTACGTTTTAGAACCTCAAACTGACTGGGCCACGATTCATCGTATGGTTCAATCCGAATTCCCATAATTAAACATCCTAACTCAGAGGGCGAAGCTCTTCTAGCAATCCCACCAAGCGTTAATACACCCCCTTCCAGTAACAAGTTTTTAGTAGGGGCTCTGACTAGGATCGGTTGGATGAAGAGTCCCGGTCGTGAGCCGCCATTCCTCAGGGCTATCGACCAGAGAGCGTTCGAAACGTATCAATGGAAGGGTCGAGGCGCTGTCGCTTTAGTGACCAATGAACTCGGAGAGTTTTTGCTCAATCTCAGAGACGACAAGCCAGAGATCCCCCACCCGAATCTCTGGAGTCTCCTTGGTGGCGGATGCGAAGATGACGAAGACCCGCTCCAAACAGTCCTGCGGGAAGTGTATGAAGAAGCAGAACTCACCGCGGAAAAAGCAGATCCGTTGTGCAGGGTTGTGGACATAGAAGGGAGTCAGGGTCTAATCACTGTTTTTCGAATTGCGACGACGGCACGGTTGACTGATTTACAACTACATGAGGGTCAAGAATTGAGATTCTTTTCGCTACGTCAAACTTACGAGATTCCAGTAGTCCTCTTGGTTCGTGATATTTTGAATCAGTTTTCCAAACCGATCTAGAAAGTCCGCAAGGCTGGAATGATGCCGCCAACCCCACCAATCGTTAGTACACCCCTTAAAGCCAAGGAGAAAACCAAGGAAATTACTCGTCAAGTGTTCTACTAAGTGGCATACAGTGTGGCGGTATGGAACGCCTTGGTGCCATCGACGCCGCTCAAAGAATTGTTAGTGCCCGGTTCCCCGACGCAAGGGCTGCATTTCTTACTGGAAGTGCGCTAACGACGCGCCTAACGTCTACATCAGACCTAGATATTGTGGTCGTTCTGCAGGGCAGACCTGCACCCTTTCGGGAAAATATTCATGAATACGGCTGGCCGGTGGAGTTGTTTGTCCAGAGTCCTGCATCGATCAAATATTTTGTGGCCAAGGAGACTAGCGAGCATTGCGCGCCGACACTCAAGATGCTCTCGGATGGCCACATTCTTGTTTCGGTAGATGGGGAGGCCGAGAAACTGCAAACGGAGGCCATTGAACGTTTCGCCAACGGTCCCTCGCCGATATCAATTGAGGAAATGGAAAGAAGGCGTTACACCCTGACCGACCAACTTGATGATCTAATCGGGGCCACAGATCCCATTGAACTGCTCTACATCAGTCAACAATTACTCGTTGGTGCTAGCGAACTTGCACTGCTCTCTAAAGCGCAATGGCTGGCCTCGGGCAAATGGTTACCACGACATTTAGCATTGAGCGAGCCTGAATTATCAATACAACTTTCCAGCGCCATTAAGGCTATTGTTGAAACTGGAGAGAAGGCACTGATAGAAGACGTGGTCCGTGAAATTCTTGAACGAGTCGGCGGCCCTTTGACTGAGGGATATCGCGTTGCAGGTGAAATTCCAGATCTGTAATTGACCCGAGTGGCAGATGTTTTGGCAACGCGGCTAATCGTTAATACAACCCCTTCGCGTCAGAAGTGTGCGAACTGGTTGCCTGTACCAGTGCGTTCATGAACAAATTACCTACGTCCATTTAATCGTTTTTTGTCCATCTCTCTTGGTACTCTCAGCATTAGAGGACAGCACCAGAGTTTTGCGACGCCTCAAGTAGATAACCCGAGAGGTGGCTCTG
>CAKKQM010000002.1 GCA_919902125.1 Actinomycetes bacterium
TCAGGCTAGATCAAAGCGATCCAGCATCATGACCTTGTCCCACGCGGCTATGAAGTCATGAATGAACTTCTCCTTGGCATCATTGCTGGCATAAACCTCTGCGAGCGCACGAAGTTGTGAATTGGAACCAAAGATCAAGTCGGTTCTGCTACCAGTCCACTTCACTGTGCCCGTCTTGCGATCATGGGCTTCAAAGAGTTCCGAGTTTCCGGAAGTTGGATGCCAGACCACGTCCATATCGAGCAGGTTGACGAAGAAGTCGTTGGTCAAGGTCTCTGGTTGCTTCGTCAAGATACCTATTTCGGAGCGAGCAGTGTTTGCGTTGAGAACGCGCATACCGCCAACGAGAACTGTCATCTCCGGAGCAGTGAGTGTCAGCAGTGAAGCACGATCGACGAGTAGAAACTCTGCTGATTCTTGAACTGCCTTATTTTGATAGTTGCGGAATCCATCCGAGGTTGGTTCGAGAACTGCGAATGCATCTACGTCGGTCTGCTCTTGCGAAGCATCAGTGCGCCCGGGAGTAAATGGAACATGAATATCGTGCCCCGCTTTCCTAGCAGCTTCTTCAATCGCTACGCAACCGCCCAGCACAATTAGATCTGCCAGCGAGATTTGCTTCTTTCCACTATTGAATTCTCTCTGGATTGCTTCAAGTGACTTCAGCGCCTTGGCTAACTCGACCGGGTTATTTACTTCCCAATTACATTGTGGCTCCAGACGAATTCGAGCCCCATTTGCGCCACCGCGCTTGTCGGAGCCACGGAATGTCGATGCCGATGCCCAGGCAGTAGAGACAAGTTGAGAGATAGAAAGCCCCGAGGCCAGGATCTTCTGCTTTAGGGTTGCGATCTCTTCTGATCCCACCAATTCATGCGTAACCGCAGGAACTGGATCCTGCCAAATCAAATGCTCCGCCGGAACAAGTGGCCCGAGGTACCTGGCAATTGGACCCATGTCACGGTGGGTTAATTTGAACCAAGCTCTAGCGAATGCATCTGCAAAGGCTTCTGGATGTTCGAAAAAGTAACGCGAGATAGGTTCGTAGATTGGGTCTGTTCGCAACGCAAGGTCGGTTGTGAACATAACTGGGGCATGGCGTTTCGAAGGATCATGCGCGTCTAACACAGCCTCTGATGCTTCGCCATCTTTCGGAATCCACTGTGTCGCACCAGCAGGGCTCTTTGTCTGCACCCACTCATACCTAAACAGAGTCTCGAAATAATCGTTGTCCCAAGTTGTCGGCGTAGGTGTCCAAGCACCCTCGAGACCAGAGCCGATCGTTTGCGCGCCACTTCCAGTTCCAAATGTGTTCTTCCAGCCAAGTCCCATCTCTTCGATCGGGGCGGCCTCTGGTTCTGGACCGACGTACTTATTTGGGTCAGCCGCACCGTGTGCCTTACCGAATGTATGTCCACCTGCAATCAGTGCAACGGTTTCTTCATCGTTCATCGCCATGCGAGCAAATGTTTCGCGGATGTCCACTGCTGATGCAAGAATATCTGGATTGCCATTTGGTCCTTCCGGGTTTACATAGATAAGACCCATCTGAACGGCTGCCAGAGGATTTTCGAGAACGCGGTCTCCGCTATAACGTGAATCCGCCAGCCACTCGGCTTCCTTGCCCCAGTAGGTCTCGTCGGGTTCCCAAACATCCACCCGTCCGCCGCCAAAACCAAAAGTTTTTAAACCCATTGATTCAAGCGCACAGTTACCGGTGAAAATAATCAGATCGGCCCACGATATTTTCTTGCCGTATTTCTGCTTAATCGGCCAGAGCAATCGGCGAGCTTTATCCAGATTGACGTTGTCGGGCCAACTGTTAAGTGGGGCAAAGCGCTGCATACCGGCTCCGCCACCTCCCCTTCCATCAGCTATGCGATAGGTACCCGCGCTATGCCAAGCCATGCGAATAAAGAAAGGTCCGTAGTGCCCATAATCAGCGGGCCACCATTCTTGCGAAGTGGTCATCAACTCTTCGATGTCACGTTTAAGGGCATCAAGATCAAGAGCCTTGAACTCCTTCGCATAGTCGAATTCTTCGCCCATGGGATCTGCCATTGGTGAGTTTTGCTGGAGAACCCTGAGGTTCAGTTGGTTAGGCCACCAGTTTTTGTTGGAGTTGCCTTCATTGGTTTGCTTACCGCCTGTATACGGGCACTTGCTTTCCTCTTCCATCTGTCCTCCAAATTAATCCATGCTAGTGACCCCGCTATTCAAAGAGTAGCGTCTCTAGATGAATTCTCAACTTGGGCTCAAAATGTGGACTCTTCATCACCGAATCAGTGGTTCGACCCCTCACGACACGCTTAGTAAGTTGATCGCAGAAAGCCAATAGTTCGTGCCCTCGGTTCTTCACTTATGAAACTGGGCGCTCTTTCGTCGGATCACCGTTTTAAATTTAAATCCATTTTTCTCTGCGATTGCTTTGATGGACTTAGATATTTCACCAATATCAAAGTCATAGTTGACAACAGTGCCGTTTGTTCCGATAAAAGTGCCTTTCACGTGCCGCATAAGAGTCATCCTTCATAATCTCCACCTAACTCTTAGGTATCCTGGCAATTAATTTCGAACTGGGGCTATCCACTCCCGCGTATAAAGCGACAACACCGATATAAATCGCTTGTTTCGCTTTGAGTTTCAGGATCTTGCATGTGAAAATCTTTACCGGAGTCCTGCAACTTGAAAGCATCGCACCGCTCGCGCCAAATGCACCTGCACGGTAGCCGAGAATCTTTTTGCCGCCAGTGGAGGCCGGTGCTTTCCAGGAGACCCGAACAGATTTGGAGAGAGCAACAACTTTTACTTTCTGTGGCGCGGTCAACTTTCCCGTCGAACTCGTCGAACTTGAGGTGGGTGACGAGCCACCGGCAGTCCCAGCAACAACTTTGTATCGAGGTGAAGAGGGAAAACTGGAGCCAAGCGAGGAAACAGTTCTGACTTGCACATAATAAGTAGTGCCTAGTTTGAGACCGCCGATCAAACAACTATTTGCTGTGGCTAAACTTTCAGTGCAGTATCCCGAATAAGAACCAATAGAAATCTCCGGACTCGTAAACGCCTCTGCGGTGTACCAGGCGAACTGTCCCGTTCCTAAGGATGCAGACGGTGTCCACTTAACTGTTAAAAGCCCTTTGCTGTCGCTGATTGCGCTCACGTTACTGGGAGGCGAGCCTGCGCTACCGGGAGATATTGGTTTCATCGCACTCGGTGCGCCCGGACCCGCACTATTACTAGCGATTACATCAACGTAGTAACTCGAACCTGAAACTAACCCGCCCACGAGGCACCCTAAATTGGTTGTCGTACACGAGGCAAAGACGGGCGAATTAGTGGGAGGTGGAACAGTCCACACTCTGACGGTGTAGTTGAGTGACGATTCCCCACCATTGGAACTTGGTGGGTCCCAAGTAACAGCGACTTGATTTGAACCAGCCATAGCCTCTACATATTGCGGTGCAGAGGGAACTGAGGCCGCCACTGATGGTGAAATCTGGAGTGCGCTCAGCAAGAATGCCAGAACAATAAACGTGGCCCGACCTATATGACCAGACGGTTGCCGAACAACTCTGACTCGATTCGTCATCACCGTCACCTCCTTATAAGTAATGGAAACGAGAAATGCGCGATTTCAAGTTATAACTGACATTCGCATTTGTCTGCAGAATTGCAGGGGTCTAGCCCTTTTTTCGCTAATTCTGTGAGGTGGGTTGCGCGATCTTCAAGGAATGTCGCCTGAGTCACATACTTCCTTCGTTGTTGAGCCTCGGACCTATCCTCTCGCTAAGAGAGAATCTATCCAAGATCCTCAATGCACCCCACTGTCATCGTTGAAGTAGCAACTGCCGGGCTGTCTGTGCCAACAAAGATATCTTTCGTAATCAAGGTGGCTGTTCGATAGGTTATTACTATGAAATATAAAAATCTCGGTCGTTCAGGTCTCTCCGTAAGTCGTCTCTGTCTTGGCACGATGAATTTCGGCCCCGAAACAGATGAGGCAACCTCACACTCAATAATGGATTCGGCTCTTGCCAGTGGAATTAACTTCATTGATACCGCTAATCGTTATGGCGGGATCGGTAATTGGGGAGCTACTGAGGAGATTCTTGGGCACTGGTTTGCTAAAGGTGGCGGACGGCGCGAGAAAGTTGTGCTTGCTACCAAACTTTTTGGCGAGATGGATCCTTGGCCAAATAATAAGGGCGTCTCGGCACTAAATATTCGTCGTGCCTGCGATGCAAGTTTGAAACGGATGCAGACTGATTACATCGACCTCTACCAAATGCACCACATTGATCGCACAACTCCTTGGGAAGAGATTTGGCAGGCAATGGAGATCCTTGTTACGCAAGGAAAAATTCTCTATGTCGGAAGCAGCAACTTTGGTGGTTGGCACTTAGCACAAGCGCAAGCGGCAGCAGCGCCGCGTAACTTCATGGGGCTAGTTTCTGAACAATCGATCTACAACCTTGTCGTTCGCGATATAGAACGCGAAATAATTCCCGCTGCGCTTCATTATGGAATCGGAATCTTGCCGTGGTCGCCACTCAATGGCGGACTACTTGGTGGGGTACTGAAAAAAGAGCGTGATGGAAAGCGCCGCTTAGAAGGCCGCTCGAAAGATGCGCTAGATGCGATCCGTCCACGCGTTGAGGCATATGAAAACTTCTGTGCCGAAATCAGCCATGAGCCAGGTGACGTTGCACTTGCTTGGTTGCTAGCTCAGAGTGCAGTTACCGCCCCGATCGTTGGACCACGTACGCAGGCGCACTTAGATTCAGCCCTGCGAGCGCTCGAAGTCGAATTAACGCAAGGCGATCTCGCAAAGCTAAATGAGATTTTCCCGGGTTATAAAACTTCACCTGAAGATCACGCCTGGTAAAAATCACCTGCCGAATTTGAATCGTCAGATATGGCGCATAATAATAAGGAAGTTGAGGTTGTTTCCAGCGTGTAAAACACTACTCAACAGTAGATAAACTCTTTTGATATGCACATCTGATCATCGGTTTAAGGGCGATATTACTTGACTCACATGCCGATAGGCGAGAACATTCACCAAAGATCACCCGCAAGCCAAAGTTGAGCTTGGGTGAGCACAAATAAACTCGGACAAAAGGGGAAAAATGAAATCCAGATTACGTGCGCGTGTTTCACTGTTATCTGTCATGGCATTAGTTGCATCGCTCTTTATAGCGGCCACAGCACCTGCAAACGCTGCCGTTAGCAGGACCTCTCTTATTGTTGCCATGTCCGCTGACCTTGATTATCTAGATCCAGCAGCAACCATGGATAACGCGCAATGGAAAATTACGTATCCTTGCTACCAGAGATTGGTGGAGTACAACGGTGCCGACACCGACGTTGTTCCGGGTCTCGCTTCAAGTTGGAAGATTTCAGATAACAACCTTGTTTACACTTTTACGTTGAACACTGGCAATAAGTTCTCAGATGGAACTGAAGTCAACGCAAAGGCCGTCAAATATACGTTTGACCGTCTGCTTAAGATTGCGAAAGGTCCAGCAGATAACTTCGGAGACTTGAAGGAAGTTACTGTCTTAAATCCAACAACTGTCTCTTTTACTTTGAAGCGGACTTCGCCTCAATTCCTTTACACCCTCGCTGGAAATTACGGCGGAATCGTTAATCCAAAGGTTGCCAACAAGGCAGTTAACGGAGATATGGGTCAGAGTTATCTAGCTAATCGCACTGCCGGCTCAGGCGCTTTTGTTCTGACCGAATGGAAAAAAGGTCAATTCATCAAGTTGCGACAAAATCGGCATTACGCAGGAAAGAAGCCAGCTTTCACGAGCGTAATTTTCAAAATTGTGGGAGATGCTTCCTCGCAGCGCTTGCAACTTGCAAAAGGTGAGATTGATATTGCTGAGGGAATCCCAACCGATCAATTGGCAAATGTTGGAAAGACCAAGGGCATTGTTGTAGTAAACCAACCAAGTCTCACCGTTGACTACCTGTACATCAATAACTCCAAGGGAAATCCGGCTTTATCCAAAAAAGCTGTGCGTCAAGCAATCAACTACGCCTTGGATTACAAGGGCATAATCGATGTTACCCAAGCTGGATTTGCTACCCAAATGCGCGGACCAATTCCAGTTGGCATGTGGGGGCATGATCGCAATCTCTTCCAGTACACCACCGACTATGCAAAAGCGAAGTCACTCTTGTCATCTGCTGGCGTCAGCAATTTGAGTATCGATTTGCTCTATTCGGCACGTAAGCCATGGTGGGCATCTGAGGCTCTGTTAATCCAAGATAACTTGGCTAAGGCTGGGATTAAGGTCAATCTCAAGTTGACTGACTATGCAACTTCTCGCCAGATGATAGACAAGGGCGACTTTGATCTTTCGTTAGGAGTTTGGAGTCCTGACTACGCCGACCCCTTTATGTTTATGAACTTCTGGTTCGATTCAGGAAGTTTTGGTCTAGCCGGAAATCGTTCCTTCTACTCCAACCCTGCTGTAGATAAGTTAATTCGTGAGGCAGCAAATATCACTGATCAGAAGAAGCGCACCGAGCTTTACGTCGCGGCTCAGAAGATCGTAGTTGATGAAGCTGCTTACGGATACATGTATCAGAAGAACTATCTCTTGCCTATGCGTTCCAACATCAAGGGATTTGTCTTCAATCCAATGCTTGAGCAGATGTACAACTTGGAAACAATGTATAAGACGTCTAAGGCATAATCTGCACCAAACGAAGTAAGTAATCCGGCCCTCTTGAAATCCAATGATTTTGAGAGGGTCGGATTATTCAATAGGCTAACAATCGGCGAAGACCAAAAGTTTAGGAGTATATAAAGTGTTACGGCTAGTACGTCAGCGATTGGCGATGCTGGTACTAGTTCTTTTTGGAGTAAGTTTCATAACGTTCTTAATGTCCCACGTCCTACCTGGCGATCCCGCAGCTGCTCTAGCGGGTCCTCACCCTAGTAAAGAAGTGCTACAGGCAATTAGGGATCAATTCGGATTAGATAAACCTCTGCCGGTCCAGTACCTCAACTATCTAAATGACTTAATCCATGGAAATTTGGGCACCTCGATTCGTAGCCAAGAACCAGTACTCACAGAACTGATGCGCTACTTCCCCACTACTCTCGAATTAATCACTTTTGCATTTATATTTGCAATTCTCTTGGGAATTCCGCTAGGTGTTATTTCTGCAGTTAAGAAGAATTCCTTTACCGATTACGTAGTTCGGCTCTTTGCTGTAGGCGGAGTTTCAATTCCACTCTTCTGGGGTGGATTGGTGATGATTCTGGTTTTTTACGCCAAACTGGGGTGGTTCCCAGCTTCGGGGCGTCTTGATATTGAACTTACGACGCCTGAAACAGTCACAGGTTTCTACACTGTAGACACCTTAATATCCGGAGATACTGAAGCTTTTTTTAATTCTGTAAAGCATTTGGTAATGCCAGCAGTGGCACTTGGCTATGTGCAACTAGCATTTATCGTGAGGCAAGTCCGTTCAAGTATGTTGGATGCGCTTTCGCAAGATTATTATCTCACTGGTAGAGCAAATGGTTTGAGTAAGCGTTTTCTTATTATTCGATACGGCTTGAGAAATGCTTTAATTCCCTCTATAACAATAATTGGTCTCTCCTTTGGTTCATTGCTCGGAGGAGCAGTGGTTACGGAAACCATTTTCGATTGGCCCGGTATGGGTAAATATGTGACCGAATCAATTCTCGGTCGAGATTTCCCCGCCATTATGGGGTTCACGGTTATTATCGCTCTAGCTTATGTAATTATTAATTTGCTTGTAGATCTACTTGTCTACTCCCTCGACCCTCAGACGAGGAAGTGAATCTTTTGTTACGGAGCATCCGGTCTTTAATTAAAAACAGATTCGCCGCCTCAGCGGTCATTGTTCTGGCGATTGTTTTCTTGGTGGGAGTTTTTGCTCCACTTCTTGCCACGTATTCACCTGCAGATACCGCCCCTAAAGACCGTCTGCTTGCGCCTGGATCACTGCATTATTTCGGTACTGACGAACTTGGACGAGACATCTTTTCCCGCATACTTTACGGAACTCGGGTGTCAGTGGGAATTGCCCTTGTTGCGATTCTACTTTCCGCCCTCGTCGGTACTTTCATTGGATCCTTCTCAGGCTTCATCGGACGTTGGATCGATCAAGTAATTATGCGCATAACAGATGTCTTGTTGGCCTTTCCTACTTTGGTTTTAGCTCTCGCGCTTTCAGCAGCGCTTGGAGCGAGCATTGTTAATGCCGCATTAGCCATCGCAGTTGTGAAATTACCGATTTATATGCGATTGGCCAGAACCCAAGCACTCTCAATCTCCCAAAGTCTTTATGTGAAATCTGCCAAAACATTTGGGGTGAGCTCTGGATGGGTAGTTAGAAAGCACGTAGTGCCAAATTTATTGACACCGATCGTAGTTCAAATTACTTTAGATATTGGAGACGCTATTCTTTTGATTGCAACTCTTGGATTCTTAGGGTTGGGAGCGCAGCCGCCCACCGCTGAGTGGGGAGCCATGATCAGCACTGGTTGGAATTACTTAATTGATCAATGGTGGTATCCAACCTTCACAGGAGCTGCCATCTTCATCACCGTAATGGCTTTTAACATTGTCGGCGACGGTGTTCGCGATCTCCTCGATCCTAAGTCGGGTGAGTGATGAGTTCATTAATCGTAGATATTCAAGACTTGTCACTCTCTTTCCAGACTGATGGCAGCGAAGTAAGTATTTTGAAGAACGTGAAACTACAAATTGCCACTGGCGAAATAGTTGGATTGGTGGGTGAATCTGGCTCAGGCAAATCGGTAACCGCATTAGCGATTTCAAAACTCCTACCCGAAGAGATCACCCGGTTTACCGGCGGAAGTATCAACTTCGACGGTACAGACATCCTCAAATCTGATGAAGCAAGTGTTGCCGAACTTCGTGGGAAGCGCATTGGTTTTGTTTTCCAAGAGCCAATGACAGCCTTAAACCCCACAATGACAATTGGCAATCAACTTTTCCATGTGATCCGTAGGCACTCCACTCTCTCCAAAGACGAGGCGCGCGCAAGAGTGCGTAAGTCGCTAGAAGAAGTTCTTATTTTCAAACCCGAAATCGTAGAGAATCAGTATCCATTCCAATTAAGCGGCGGTATGCGTCAACGTGTAGTTATCGCAATGGCTATGTCAGCCAATCCAGCACTCTTGATTGCCGATGAACCAACAACTGCTCTGGATGTTACAGTGCAAGCAGAAATTCTTAGCTTGATTGAACGGTTGGCAAAAGATCATGGCACGGCAGTTCTCTTAATTAGCCATGACTTAGGAGTCATTGCAAAAACATGCTCTCGTGTAACCGTTCTTTATGCAGGCGAAGTGGTGGAGAGCGGCAATGTGGCTGATGTGCTCAAAAACCCTCGCCATCCGTACACACAGGCCCTCATTCGATCCCTGCCAGATATTGCTGCTCGCGACCGATCTCTGGAGACTATTACGGGAGAATTTCCCGATCTGCGAAATCGACCAGATGGATGCATCTATGCACCTAGGTGCCCCAAGAAGTTTGAGAAATGTTCGCAATCTCCACTCTTGCTAGGTATCAACCAGTTGCATGCGGTTGCCTGCTGGGCCGAGCATTCGGTCGGAGGTGGCGCATGAGTAACCATGACGCCTTACTAAGGGTGGAATCAATCAATAAGACCTTTATCACTCAAAGTCGAGGAATTCGCAATGAGAATCACGCCGTTAAATCGCTCTCCTTCGAGATCATGCGCGGTGAAGTTTTTGGTTTAGTTGGAGAGTCAGGTTCGGGAAAGTCAACCATAGCAAATCTATTGATGAACTTAGAAACTCTGGATTCAGGCGAGATCATTTTTGACGGAAATGTAATTGCTGCCTCGAAAGGAACTCCAAAATTTCCTTATGGAGATATCCAAATAGTCTTCCAGGATCCTAAATCCTCCTTAGATCCGCGTATGAGTGTGCGAGAGATAATTGAAGAACCACTGCGAAGCGTTTCCATTGACCGTAAAAAGGAATTTGGCAGTTCATCTGATGTGCTAAAACTTATTCAAGCTGTTGGATTACGAGAAGAACATTTGGATCGCAAGCCACATCAATTTAGCGGTGGTCAGCGTCAGCGGATTGCTATTGCGCGCGCTCTAATTACACGTCCGAAATTAGTAGTTCTAGATGAACCCACTTCGGCGTTGGATATTTCCGTGCAAGCTCAGGTGATAAATCTATTGAAGGCTATCCAGAATGAATTTGGGCTCACCTATCTCTTTATCTCGCACAATATGGGAGTAGTGAAGTACCTCTGCGATCGAGTAGGAGTTTTATATCAAGGGGAACTAGTAGAGGTTGAAACGAACGAGAGAATATTTGCGGCACCAAAACAGGATTACACTAAAAAACTATTGGCATCGGTGCCAAATATGTTCGAAGATATGGAGAAGTGATGAAAGTTTTACTGGTAAATCAGGAATTGAGCAGGTCTACGGGTAATACTTTCCAGGCTAAAGCCTTACTTGGAAAGTAAATATTTCAATGCAGGAACACAAGCATCAGCTGGGGAGGCGTAACGCCCATTTGCCAGAGCAAGCACCCCAATTTGAGAAGCAGTGTGCCAGCGCATATGCGAGCCATAACCTGGATAGCCACCTGAATGTCCAGCAATTTTGCCAAAGTTGTAATCTTCTTCAACTCGCAATCCGATGCCATATCCACTTACTCCGGTATATGGCAGTTCAGAGTTGGGTTCTCTAATTTCTGGGATAATCTGTTGAATCTCCTGCATCTCGCGGCGAGTGGCTTTCGAGAGCGGACCGCAGTCAGGTAAATTCGGATCAAAGGCTTCACTCAAATAGCCACTCCAGATGGCTAAATCTTCCAAGTTGGTTATCAATCCACCAATGGAGGAGAAGGCACCTGGTCCGGTAAAGATTTCAGCTTCCCACTCTTCTCGCTTCACATATCCGATGGCTAAATTCGAAGCCAAGCGGTAGTCGAAGGTTGAGTTATCTAGTTCCAACGGAATTAGCAACTCCTCCGTAGCGAATTGAACGAAATTTCTGCTGGTGATGCGATAAATGATTCGAGCAAGTAAGGCATACCCTAAATTCGAATATTCGTAGCGAGTGCCTGGCGGACTATTGAAATGAATTCCTCTTTTAAGAATTTCGCCGAATTCTTCCTCGCTTATTGCTTCTAAGGGATCGGCCCATTCATTGTCAGTCGGAAACCCAGCGTTCATGCTTAGTAACATTCTCACGGTAATTTTTTTTGAGTCAGGAAATTGATTCTGCAAATCTCTTAATTCTGGTAAATAACTTGCGATTGGCGTTTCAAGTGAAATTTGACCACGGTCACGGAGTAATAAGATCGCTGCACCAGTAAAACTCTTAGTTAAGGATGCAACCCTGAAGGAAGTTTTTAGATTGGGAGCGTTTTTGCCAATAACTGAGACACCTAAAGCTCGCGCGTGAATGATTTTTTTGCCCACGGTTACTCCGTAAATAAGACCCGGTGCTTTCCCCATGGAGAAATATTCATCAAAGAGGCGATCTACCTCAGCAAGGTCTGCCTCATTGAGATGCATTATGAACTATCGCCCACTCTGCTCTGCACTTAGCTAAATCGCCTTCAGCTCCAATTTTCTGTAAGAAAGCATTAAAACTTACGCCGTCATCTTCGAGCTCCACAACCATGTGTGGACGGTTCTCTAAAAACTCTTCAATATTTACATTTACCGTTTCAACATAATGACGGCAGACATCCAACTTTTCAGATTCCAGCCAATCATCCTTCTTCATAACGATTCCGTGAGCAAAGGCGCGAATGATTGAGGCCCGAAAAGTATTATTCTGCCAGCGGTGCAAAAAACTCTCAGCAATCTTCTCTGGGTCACGCTTCAGATGCACATAAAAGACATCACGTCCATCGTACTTTCTGCCAAGTAATCCTAAGTGCCAAGTCAGGCGATTATCGGCCTCGATATGGTTGATTGGATATTCAAATCTCGAAGACCCGATTTGATCGGCTCGTGTTTCATGTCCGGCAGTGAAATTGCTCAGGTATTCACAAGCAAGAACAAATGTCTTAGATCCGGCGCGACCTGTACTTAATACAAAGACGTTCATCTCGTTAATATACTAGATGCTAAAAAAATAAGCATCTTTTATTGGTGCACCTTTGGGGAAATAATCGCGGTTCCTTTTTCATGCGGCAGAAAAATTAAATCATGCGTTGGCAATTCCTTAGCAAATTGCTCAGCCATCTCATGTTCACCATCCCTGCCCGTATCATCAATGATTACGATCGCTTCAGCATTTAATCGCGATAGCAGCTCTAATCGCGCAGCGCTACGTGCCTGTGGATCCTTCGACCCGGGTGGACCATCGATTACCAAGAGTCCAATTTCCTGGATATCGCTAAACGCACTCTTGGCATACCAACTTCGTTGATCGTCATACATCTCAAGCGGCGCCACTCTTATCTCAACGCCAGTAATTCCGTGATCAGCGAGTAACTCTCGAGTCTTCTCGGCATATTCAGGAGAATGATCGAAACTGATGATCTTGGTCTGCGAGCCAAGTGGTAGAGCCTTCGCCATCACTAGAGTTGAAACCCCAGAGCCAAGTTCGACAATTAACTTTGGTGGTTTTTTCTCCACAATTTGCGCAAGGGTCAGTAATAAATCTGGCGAGGCAGCAAAACTTCTAGTCGGCGGAAGTGCGCGAGTGAAGTTTAAGAGACGTATTAACTGTTGGTAATTCTCGCCTTGGCGATAGTGCTGCCACATCTCTTTACTTAATTTCTTACCTAGAGCACGTACATCACTGTTTAATTGCCGATTTTCGCGCCTAAGTGCTGAAGTCTTCCGTGAAATCGTGCGCAGAGCCCGAATCGAATAGATAAAGAAGAGAAAGAAAATAAATGAGATAGCCAACAGCAAAATAGAGTTCATGGCGCAAAGTCTAAGCACTGGTTCTCGATATCGAAGGATATATTCGCAGAATAATCACATAAAAATACTGCCATTTTCGTTTCTCATACAGATGGTATGACTACTAGCGTGCTTATATGACTCAGACACCATTTATTCCACTCTTTTCCGGTGGAAGTGGCCGGAGCGGCACAACAATCATTGTTAATCTCCTAGATCGCCACGATTTAGTCCACACCAGCCTGCCCAGAGAGATTCGCTATCTAACCGATTCATTTGGGCTACTAGACTTAAATCTTGGGACCTCCCGTCGGATCCACGGTCGTCGAATCGCAAGGCGCAATAACACCATTTCTATAGGGTTAAAGTTATTTAGAGATGGTGAGGCTGATTTTTTTCTCAAACGCCTTAACTCCACTTGGTGGTCTAAGACCGGGAAAACAGGCATGCCGCGAGGGTTGATACAAGGCATACCAAGAGAAATCCTCCATGAAATTAGTCAGCAATTTCGCAATAACATGAAAAGGAATAAATATTTAGCGTCTCGAGAACTATTCTTCTCTCTTTCAAACGCCCAAATTCAAAAACCCAGAGTCAAATACT
>CAKKQM010000003.1 GCA_919902125.1 Actinomycetes bacterium
GAATGCGATGAATGCGATATTGAAAGCGTGTAACCAATCTAGGTGATACCCTCGTATGTAATGCCCATTCGGCCTATGGATATTGCCGAGACTTGCGTGCTCGGGGGCGACAGCGACTACTGGCTGGGGTGGTTCATTTACAGTTGTGCGCTCGAGGGTGGGAGCACCCACGGGCTGGGCCTGTTGGTTTAGATCCATCCGCTTGGTAATGCCGTCCAGTATTTCGACGATACGGTAAAGAATTTGGTGTTCATCTGTCTTTGCGTGCTCGGGGATAGTGGCAACTACAGGTTGGGGCGGTTCGTTTACGGTTGCGCGCTCAGTAATGCCATCCAGTATTTTGGCGATACGGTAAAGAGCCTGTTGCTCATCTGTCTTTGTGCGCCCGGTGGTGCCTACCGGTTGGGGTCCTTCGTTTACACCCCGAGATTGATCGTTCGCGGCGTAGATATTAATGACAGCGCCCGCCGACTGAACCTGTTCGTTTGCAGTTATTGGCAAAGTACGTTGGTTCTCTGAAATGACAGCGCCTTGTAATTCAGCGTGTTCTTCTGCGCCTGTGCGCTCTATGATGACAGCGCCCTGCGGCATATAGATGGTCATCTTCTGGCCTTGCGGACCATCCTCAGGCGAAGTTTGAGCCGACGCGGGGATTTCGTCAGGCATCTCGTGCAACTCCCTTCATGTGGTCAGGTTAGCCCTGGCGACTAAAATAGACACAACGACGGGATTTTAGCATCTAAAGCGAGTGCCCACCCTATAGAGGGCACAAACTTCGGAGAGTGTGTCGCTCTTTTGAGGAACCCCCTCTAAGAGGGTCACTGCACAGGGAGGTGGTCCGATCCCTTAATTAGCCCTTAACCAATCTTCTTAATTGACCCAGGAGTGGTCGCTAATTTCAGCGCGGCACCAGGGGCTGGGTCGAAGATTTCGATCTGGAATGGCAGATCCTTATATGCCAAGTAGACATGGGTCGGAGTGGCCTTGGCGTAGTAAGCCAGAGAACCATCGGCATTGGTGACGCTCACTCCGGTCGTCAACTCCCCCGCCTTTTGCATTGTCTCAAAAGCCTTAGCATCTTTATATGTAGCGATCACTCGATAGTCTTGCTTCGTATCAGCCAGGCCCTTGCCATTTGGCAGGTAACGGACGAAATCCTGACCATCAGTTACATGGTTAAGGGTATACAGGGCACCCGACATAGAGCCAGCCCAATAAACCGATCCTCCCAGAGTTTTCACGGCAGAACGCAACTCTGTTTCGGTAAGCGCACTCCGACCTGACGCCGCTGGATTTGCTGAAGCCGTGTTAGCCGTGGATTGAGTCGAATCTTTTGGTTGAACAAAAGTTACGCTAACTTCTCTAGAGGAAGTCAGTGCCCAAGTCACTGCAAAAGTCAACACCGAGGAAGCTACCGCAATACCAGCAAGTTTCAGCAGCAAGTTCCGCCGACTTTCTTTGGGCACTCCACTATCCATCACCATGCACTAATCCTCTTTCCCTAAGATTTAATCAACATGTAGTAGGTCGTGCCGCCGCTATCCTCATCCCCATTACTCGAACAGGCGCCGAATTTAACTTTGCCCTCTTTGCCGACGCAAATCGGAACTGGTGTTCCAGCTGCTCCCGCTCCTGCTGGACCTGCAGGTCCTTGTGCACCAGTTGCACCGGTATCGCCCTTAGGTCCTTGTGGGCCAGATGGGCCCGCTGGGCCTTGCGCTCCGGTTGCACCTGCTGGGCCGACGAG
>CAKKQM010000004.1 GCA_919902125.1 Actinomycetes bacterium
CTCGTTGCGGGACTTAACCCAACATCTCACGACACGAGCTGACGACAACCATGCACCACCTGTATACCGACCTTTTACAGCTGTGACATCTCTGCCACATTCCGGTATATGTCAAGCCTTGGTAAGGTTCTTCGCGTTGCGTCGAATTAAGCCGCATGCTCCGCTGCTTGTGCGGGGCCCCGTCAATTCCTTTGAGTTTTAATCTTGCGATCGTACTCCCCAGGCGGGGCACTTAATGCGTTAGCTGCGTCGCAGAGACCGTGGAAGGTCCCCACAACTAGTGCCCACCGTTTACGGCGTGGACTACCAGGGTATCTAATCCTGTTCGCTCCCCACGCTTTCGCTCCTCAGTGTCAGTATTGGCCCAGAGACCTGCCTTCGCCATTGGTGTTCCTCCTGATATCTGCGCATTTCACCGCTACACCAGGAATTCCAGTCTCCCCTACCACACTCTAGCTCGCCCGTATCGAATGCAGGTCTGGGGTTAAGCCCCAGATTTTCACATCCGACGTGACGAACCACCTACGAGCTCTTTACGCCCAATAATTCCGGACAACGCTTGCACCCTATGTATTACCGCGGCTGCTGGCACATAGTTAGCCGGTGCTTCTTCTGCAGGTACCGTCACTTTCGCTTCTTCCCTGCTGAAAGCGGTTTACAACCCGAAGGCCTTCATCCCGCACGCGGCGTCGCTGGGTCAGAGTTTCCTCCATTGCCCAATATTCCCCACTGCTGCCTCCCGTAGGAGTCTGGGCCGTGTCTCAGTCCCAGTGTGGCCGGTCGCCCTCTCAGGCCGGCTACCCGTCGTCGCCTTGGTGAGCCATTACCTCACCAACAAGCTGATAGGCCGCGAGGTCATCTTCTACCGAAAAACTTTCCAAACTCAGTGATGCCACCAAGTTTCATATCCGGTATTAGCCCCGGTTTCCCGGAGTTATCCCAGTGTAGAAGGCAGATTCCTCACGTGTTCCTCACCCGTTCGCCGCTAATCCATTCCCGAAGGAACCTCATCGCTCGACTTGCATGTGTTAAGCACGCCGCCAGCGTTCGTCCTGAGCCAGGATCAAACTCTCCATAGAAAGTTTTTTTCTGGCGTACAGACATTAATAACTGACGTTATATTTTGTCTTTTTACCAAAGGAAATCAACGGGTATAACTATTTCACCCAATAGACCAGCTACTGGGTGTATTTCGCCATACCTCATTGAAGTATTAATTCGTGGTCTCGCTCTTTTCACGCTCAAAACCCGAAAGTTTTTAGACATGACAAGAAGAGCCACATTGGCATTGACTTATTAGCACGCTGTTGAGTTCTCAAGGTACGGACGCGCACTGCTTTCGAAGATCTCTCTTCGTTTTCAGGGCAGACCCACAAATCTAGTCCAGCGGCGCTGGTGCGGTCAAACCCGCGCAGAACCACTAACTTCAAATTTGAAGGAAGTTTCTTGCTATCCGGCCTTAAATCGTCCGGTGCATAGCAAGGAGCGTAACTATAGGTGGCTGGGCCGGGAGCGTCAAATCGAGTTAGCCAGATTTTGGCAATGCGAAAAACTCTTATAAATCAAGGTTTTTTGGCAACCTCGACGACAGCCAAATCGCGCTTGCCCTTTCGTAGGACAGCAAAGCGGTTAAAAAGGAAGTCATCCGCGCTCAGAGTGAAGTCCTCGCCCGCTATTTTCACGTTGTTGAGATATGCGCCACCATCTTTGACGACTCGGCGGGCGGCAGATTTGGAATCTACGACCCCCGCGGCCGCAATGAGGCCCACCCAGGTCGGGATATCGTCCAGAGAAGTGATTGTGGCCCGGGGAAGTTCTGCCAGAGCGCTCTCCAGAGTGGCTTCATCCAGATCTTTAAGTTCACCCTGGCCAAAAAGTGCACGCGATGCGGCTTCAACCCGTTCGCAAGTTTGTGCGCCGTGCACCATGGTTGTGAGTTCGCGGGCAAGTGCGCGATGCGCATCACGCGCAGCAGGATTTTCTGAATGTAATTTTTCTAAATGAGAAATTTCATCGTGTGAGGCAAATGAAAAAACTTTAAGAAAGTTAATAACGTCTTTATCTTCGGTTGCGATCCAGTATTGATAAAACGCATAAGGCGAAGTCATCTCTGGATCCAGCCAGACATTGCTGCCGGCGGTTTTCCCAAACTTCGTACCGTCTGCTTTTGCTAACAATGGGATTGTTAATGCGTGAGCGCTTCCACCTTCAACTCGCCGGATAAGATCAAGCCCAGCAACAATATTTCCCCATTGGTCTGAACCGCCGACCTGCAATGTGCAATTCAATCGTTTGTATAGTTCAAGAAAATCAAGAGATTGCAGCACTTGATAGGAGAATTCTGTATATGAAATGCCGCCACCTTCTAAACGAGCCGAGACAGATTCTTTAGCCAACATTTGATTGACGCTGAAATGTTTTCCGATATCGCGTAAAAACTCGATGGCCGACATTGGCGCGGTCCAATCAAGATTATTGACAATGCGGGCAGGATTAGTTGGCGCTTCAAAATCCAAGTACTGCGAAAGTTGTTCGCGAAATCTGCCAGCCCATTGCTCCACAACGTCGGTATTGTTGAGAGAGCGTTCCTCATTCTTGCCACTTGGATCGCCGACTAAACCAGTTGCACCACCGACTAACGCGATGGGGTGGTGACCTGCCAATTGAAAACGGCGCAGCACGAGCAAGACAACGAGATTGCCAACTCCCAAACTTGAAGCAGTGGGATCAAAACCCACATAGAGCGTTATCGGTTTAGATAGCGCCTCTTTTAGTGCATTTTCATCGGTTGATTGCGCAAATAGACCGCGCCATTTCAGGTCCTCCAGCAGGTTCATTGACCCATCATGCCCGAAAAGAGGTTGCTCTTGTCGTCAATCCATTCTTGGTTTATAAGAATTCTCGACTCTAAGGTCGCAATTTGATCGGCCACTTTTATTTGGGCAGTCCCGCCGAAAGTCGTCCGTGATTGCAACGCTCCTTCAACGGTGAGGACCTTACGTACATCAGCGGTCAGACCAGGATGGATCGCTGCAAATTGCGCATCTGTGAGTTCGTGCAGTTCTTTTCCACTCGCTTCACATTGATACACGCACTTACCGGCCGCCTCGTGCGCCTGCGCAAATGGAATTCCACCGCGGACCAGAAAATCAGCGATCTCTGTTGCCAGCGAATATCCGGTCGATGCGGCCGCCGCCATTGCCGCGCGGTCAAAGGTAGTTGAAGCGACCATCCCGGTGAAAGCAGGCAGTACCAAATTCAAAGTATCAATCGAATCAAAAAGAGGTTCCTTATCCTCTTGCAGGTCACGGTTGTAAGCAAAGGGCAGACCTTTGAGCATCGCCAGAACGGCAGTGAGGTTGCCGATCAGACGGCCGGCTTTGCCTCGGGCAAGTTCGGCGATATCGGGGTTTTTCTTCTGCGGCATGATCGATGAACCAGTAGCAAAAGCATCAGCTAACTTTGCCCATCCAAATTCAGTACTCGCCCAGAGAGACCACTCCTCCCCCATCCGGGAAAGATGTGTCCCAATCATCGCCAGAATAAAAAGTGCTTCGGCAACAAAATCGCGATCACTCACTGCATCAATACTGTTTGCAATTGGTGCGCTGAACCCTAGTTCGGTAGCGCTACCTTCTGGATCCAGTGCCAGGGATGAACCTGCCAGAGCTCCAGCACCCAGTGGAGAGAATGAGGTGCGTAGATACCAGTCGCGTATCCGATCAACATCCCGATTGAGGGCATGGGCATGCTTTGCCAACTCGTGCCCGAAAAGGACTGGCTGGGCATGCTGCAAGTGCGTGAAACCCGGGGCGGGCGCATCTAAGTATTCAGTTGCCTTAGCAAGGATCACTCGTTGCAAGGCGCTTACCTGCCCGGCTAGATGGAGCAGGTGATCAATTGCGAAAAGCCGCATATCAGTTGCCACTTGATCATTCCGTGATCTGCCGGCACGGAGCGCGCCACCAACGGCGCCCAGTTTTTCAGTCAGACCGCGTTCTAGCGCGCTATGCACATCTTCATCGCCATCATGGGGGAGAAAGTTTCCGCTCTCAACTTCCGATTGCAACTCTTTGAGTGCGCCGCGGATCGCCGCACCATCGACCGAGCTGATCAGTCCACCTTTCTCTAGCCCCCGTAAATGAGCAAGGGAGGAACGTAGATCGTAAGGAGCCAGGCGCCAGTCGAATTGGATGCTCCGCGACAATGCGAAAACCGCATCCGCAGGAGTGCTGGAAAACCTTCCGCCCCAGAGCGCCATAACTACTTCTTCACTCTCAAGTTTCTGGCAGAGGCAATCCGGGTAGGCAGGCCCCAGAGATCGACAAATCCCTTTGCGAGGGATTGATCAAATGTGTCTCCCTCGTCGTATGTCGCCATATCAAAGTCGTATAAAGATGCTTCACTATGACGCCCAGTAACCCAACATCGGCCAGCATGCATCTTCAATCGAACATCACCAGTGACATATTCATTTGCAAAATTGAAGAGGCTGTCTAAGCCTTCACGAAGAGGTGAGAACCAGAGGCCGTCATACACGAGTTCGCCCCATCGTTGCTCGCTTGCTCGCTTGAATCGAGCCAGATCGCGTTCCACGCAGACATTTTCCAGTTCTTGATGAGCAGTAATAAGTGCAAGAGCGCCGGGTGCTTCATAAACCTCACGGCTCTTGATTCCTATGAGGCGATCTTCCACCATATCAAGACGACCCACACCTTGCGCTCCGGCACGTCGATTGAGTTCGACAATCGCTTGCAGCATCGTGACAGGTCGTCCATCAATTGCAGTTGGGGCACCTTTTGTGAAAGTGATTATTACTTCATCTGCTTCACGAGGAATCGATGGATCTTGGGTGTACGAGTAAACCGCCTCGGTTGGAGCATTCCAAATATCTTCTAGGAAACCAGTCTCGACTGCGCGACCCCACACGTTTTGATCAATGGAAAATGGGTTCTTCTTGGTCGTCTCAATGGGCAAGTTCTCTGCTTGCGCAAATGCAATCGCCTTGTCGCGCGTCATTCCCGAATCGCGTACTGGAGCATACGAAGTCAGGTCTGGTGCCAACGCACCAGTACCCACTTCAAATCGGACTTGGTCATTACCTTTACCGGTACAACCATGGGCAACTCTGGATGCACCATGTTTACGGGCTGCGGCAACGAGATGCTTAACAATCAAGGGGCGCGAAAGTGCGGAGACTAAAGGATAACGATCCATGTAGAGTGCATTGGCTTTCAGCGCTGGCAGACAGTATTCATTAGCAAATTCATCGCGCGCATCGACAACTTCAGCAGCAACCGCGCCACAGGCCAGCGCGCGTTCTTTAATTACTTGAAGATCCTCGCCTTCTTGCCCGACGTCCACGGCAACAGCAATTACTTCCGCACCAGTTTCGCGCTCGATCCAACCAATTGCAACCGAGGTATCCAATCCTCCGGAATAAGCCAGAACAATCTTCTCTTTCATTAGCGCGCCTTTCGTTTCGTGGTTTTCTTCTTTGAATTCTTGATTGGTTCTGCAATCGCCCGCAATTGCCTTGCTAAAACGGCTCCCCCGTCGCTCTTTTTAGAGATTACGAGAACCGTGTCGTCCCCCGCGATAGTGCCTATAACAGATGCTAGTCCGCCATCACGCGCAGCTCGATCCAATGCGCCCGCCAGGAACTGCGCTCCGCCAGGTGGAGTCCGGACCACCGCAAGATTGCCACTTGACTCGACTGTCAGAATTAACTCAGCAGGCAAGGAGACGATCCGTGCAAGCGAATCACTTTCATCACTCGGTAATTGATAGACGGATGTGCCGTTTTTCCCACGTCCGCGGAGCGCACCAATCTCTTCCAAGTCGCGGCTGGCAGTGGCTTGCGTGACTTCAAATCCAACTCCATCTAGAAGTTCGACGAGATCTGATTGGGAGTGAACCAACCCCGCTTGCACCAATGAGATAACTTTCGCGCGCCGGGCAGATGCGCTGCGAGAGTTAACCGCTTTCTTCAAACTAGCCATGATGAATCTCCGCCATTGCTTTAGCGAAGGCTGCAATGAATTTCTTGATCTGGGCCGCACTCACCGTCAGAGCAGGAGCAATCCGGATGACATTTGAGTTGGGGGCGTTTACTAGAACGCCTGCTGCCTGCAGCGCATTACGGACATCAACCGCGATCTCGTTATCAAGGACTATCCCCAGAAGAAGTCCTTGGCCACGTACTTCTCTGACGCCAGGTAAAACTGCGATTGCACTCTTGATGGTTGCTTCATGCTTGCATGCTTGCGCAAGTAAATTCTTCTTCTCCAGAACTTCTATCCCTGCCAGCGCGCTGGCACACGAGACAGGGTTGCCTCCGAAAGTTGTTCCGTGATCGCCGGGTTGAAAAAGATGGGCAGCATCGCCCAGCGCGATCATTGCGCCCAGCGGCAACCCCGCACCCAGGCCCTTGGCCAAGGTAATTACATCGGGAGTTATTCCTTCGTGTTCGTATCCGAACCACTGACCCGTCCGACCCATCCCGGTCTGCACCGCATCTACCACCATCAGCGCACCGGTGCAGTTGCAAATTTCACGCACCCCGCGCAAATATCCGACGGGAGGCATTACAACGCCAGCTTCTCCCATGATGGGTTCGATAATAACCATGGCGGTGCGACGAGTAACTTTGCGTTTCATCGCGGCAAGATCGCCAAATGGCACGTGGGTAATCCCCCGCAATAAAGGTTTAAATGGATCACGTTTTGCTGGTTGGCCAGTGAGTGAAAGCGCGCCCATCGTGCGACCGTGAAATGAACCATCAGTGGCAACAATTCTTGTTCTGCCCGTCCGTCTAGAAAGTTTGAGAGCCGCTTCATTTGCCTCAGCTCCAGAGTTGCAGAAGAAAACGCGGGCCGAATCATCACCAACCAGTTCTTTAAGTTTTTCTGCCAGCGCAATTACTCCAGGATGCATGTAGAAATTGCTGACATGACCTAACGTGCCAATCTGTTTTCTTACCGCAGCAGTAATTGCTGGATGAGCATGTCCCAGCAGATTGGTAGCGATGCCGCCTAAGAAATCCAGGTAATGATTTCCTTCGCAATCCACGAGGGTCAGACCCTTGCCACTTACCAAGGTCAAGGCAGGTTGGCCGTAATTGGATTGCAGCGCGCTCTGCCAGCGAGTTGCATAATTTTGTGAGACTTTCTTCACGCCCTTCATGCGCTCACCAACGTTCCACCATGTCCACGCAGCGCCAGAGCGAAAGCTAGTGGATCTTTCCCATCAATAACCCGCACTGTTTCGGCTCCTGTTTCTATCGCTTTGAGGGCGGCCAGAACTTTAGGTGCCATTCCTGCAGAGAAATCATCTTTCAGGGTGCGCAGTTCTGCTGCGCTAATGACGGAAATCAGCGAGGTTGGATCTGGCCAATTGCGGTAAATCCCCGCAACATCAGTCATAAAAATCAAAGTCTGCGCGCCCATCGCGCCAGCAATTGCGGCAGCAGCCAAGTCAGCGTTCACATTTAAACCAACCCTCGAAATCTCGTTGACCTCATCGCCTTCAGTTGCAATTGGCGAAACGACTGGAAGAAATCCAGCGTTAATTAAAGTGTCGAGAATGGCAGTATCAACGCGAATAATTTCACCAACCTGGCCTAGGTCGGCCGCAGTTCCATCAACGAGTTGGGTCAACCTTTTTGCAATTAGCAATCCGCCATCGCGGCCTGTCAATCCCATCGCATTAATACCTACATCACGGAGTTGGGCAACCAGGTTGCGCAAGACTTCCCCGCTTAAAACACTTTGAACAATGTTAAAAGCCGCTGGCGAGGTCACCCGAAATCCACCCAGAAAAGTGGATTCAACCTGCGCAGTTTCCAATGCTTTATCAATCTGCGGTCCGCCACCATGGACGATGATGCACTGCTCGCCCATATCTAGCGCTGATTGCACCGCATGCGCAAAGAGTCCCTCTGTATCGGTCATAGCATGACCGCCGAACTTAATAACGATCATGTTGCGTACGCCGAATTCTCGTGTACATAATCATGGCTTAGATCATTAGTCATAATTGTTGCGGTTGCAACGCCGACTTTGAGGTCGATAACTATCTTCACGATAGGGCCAGATAGGTCTACAAGACTGCGATCATCTCCCGGGCTGCTTGCTCGCGCCACCATAATCCCATTGAGTTCCACATCGATATTGAGTGGATTAAAATCTGCCTCCGCAGTGCCTACTGCAGCCAGAATGCGACCCCAGTTAGGATCGCCCCCAAAAAGCGCGCATTTCAATAGGTTATTGCGCGCACATGCTCTGCCGACATTGACTGCATCGCTCTCGGTAGCAGCATTACGTACTTCAATAGAGACAACCTTGGTATGTCCTTCAGCATCACTGATTAATTGCGTGGCAAGTGAACCACAGACCTCCATCAAAATTTCTTCTAACTGCCCGTTGGTAATTTCCGTTCCAGCAGCTCCAGAAGCCAGCAAGAGCACGGTGTCATTGGTGGAAGTGCAACCGTCTGAATCAATCCGGTTATAGGTACGGTCAACAACCCGAGTAAAGATCTCCTCCATCGAAGCAGGATCAACTTTGGCATCGGTCATAAGAACAGAGAGCATTGTGGCAAGGGATGGAGCCAACATCCCGGCTCCTTTGGCGATCCCCGTAACCGTAATTCCGTATTTCTCAACGCAAGAAATTTTCGGTACGGAATCAGTAGTCATGATGGCGCGGGCCGCGCCCTCCAAGCCCTCCTCGCTCAATGTAGGCACGATTGCATCGATACCCGTGAGAATCTTTGGCAGCGGAAGGAACTCGCCAATCAAACCCGTTGAGCAGATAGCCACCTCCGCGGAAGATATCCCGAGAACCTCGGCAACATACTCGGCACAATGATGAGTGTCTGCAAATCCCTGTGCTCCGGTACAGGCATTAGCTCCGCCAGAATTAAGAAGAACTGCGCTGATTGCGCCACCGCTGACGATCTGTTTGGTCCAGATAACAGGAGCAGCAATAACTTTATTGGTCGTGAAAACTCCCGCGCAAGCAAACTCTGGCCCTAAGTTTTGAATAATCGTCAGGTCTAAAGCACCCGAACTTTTCAATCCGGCGGCAACTGCGCCGGCGCGAAAACCCTTAGGTAGTTTCATGTTCCTAGCCCGTCCATCAATAACCCAGTGTTTTCCGGCAGTCCGCAGATCAAGTTGGCATTCTGTAGCGCTTGGCCGGCTGCGCCTTTACCAAGATTATCTATCGCCGCGGAAATGACCACGCGATTTGCGTGTTCATCTACAGCAACTTGCAACTGGACTCTGTTGCTTCCAATAACCGCAGAAGTCTTTGGCATCTGCCCAACGGGCAGAAGTGAAACAAATTCTTCGCTCGCATAACTTTGCGTAAAGAGAGCACGTAGTTCGGCTTCGGTAACTTTAGAAGTGAGTCGAGCGGTAATAGTTGCCAGAATCCCCCTTGGCATGGGAGCCAGAATCGGCGTCAATGAAATCTTTACTTCAGATCCTGCTATATGGCTTAGCGACTCTTCAATTTCGGGGGTGTGTTGATGTATGCCACCGAATTTGTAGGATGTGAGTGAGCCCATTACTTCACTTGCCAACAAAGATCTCTTAACAGCTCGGCCTGCGCCAGTGGTTCCTGATGCTGCGACAATCACAATGTCGGATGAGTCAATGACAGATAGAGCAGGCGCTGCTGCCAGGGCTATAACCGTTGCATAGCACCCTGGGTTGGCAATGCGATCTGATTTCTTTATTTGCTCGCGCACCCCTGGAAGTTCAGGTAGTCCATAGACCCATCTTCCGGCGTGTTCTCCCCCGTAGTATTTCTGCCACGACTGCGCGCTGGCCAGACGGAAATCAGCACCGAGGTCGACGATCTTCTGTTCCTTCGGCAGTTGGGTTGCGATCTTGGCAGATTCACCATGCGGCATCGCTAAGAAAACTAGATCACAGGTCGCTAATTCTGCAATATCAATCACACTGAATCTACGATCGCCGTATCCGCTCAATTGCGGATGCAGATCGGTTATTCGCTCTCCTGCGTTGGAATTAGCGGTGATAACTGTTGCTGTAAATGCAGGGTGCCCCGCCAGCAACCGCAGGAGTTCGCCCCCTGCATATCCACTAGCGCCTACGAGCCCCACTTTCATAGGTAGAGGGTATATCATGAATCTATAACTATGCAACCTTCTGCATAGTTATGCATACTAGGCAGAACGAAGAGTTGCCCCTACTGCCAGACGGGCTGCCGCAACCGCGGCTTCCCGCATGACAGAGACCTCAGCCCCCGTCAGCGTCCGATCAGGGGCGCGGAAGGTCAATGTGAAAGCCAGCGATACCTTCCCTTCACCGATCTGGTCATACCGATCAAAAAGTTCGAGGGATTCCAGGAGCTCTCCCGCCCCGCTGCGCAGAGCCGCTGCAACATCGGCGGCCAGAACTGATGCATTCACAATCAGAGCAATATCTTGAACTGCAACCGGCATCGTTCCTAAGGTTGAAGCACGAACAATTTCGCGGGCGGGCAACGCTGAAAGGTTTACCACAAAAGCAGATGACCGCGCCGGCAATCCATATTCGGCGACAACTCGGGGATGGAGTTCGCCAGCATGCGCAACCGCTCTGCCTCCAACCAACAATTCGGCGCAACGACCCGGATGCCAAGGAGCAAAATCTGATCGCACAATGGTCCATTCCAAATTGCATGTCAGCAAGACTGCTTCTGCTAAAGCCACCGCATCGCTCCAGTCATAGAGACGACCTTTGCCATGCCATCCCTCGCGCTCAGCGCGACCCACCAGCAATCCAGCAACATGAATAGGCTGCCTGGGAACGCCCGCATAAATTGCATCGATAATCTCTGGCACCGGACGCGTATCTATTGCTGGATTGTCGATTGCCGGAAGTGGCGTGTTGTTGCGGAAGATTGCGCCCATCTCAAAGAGAGAAAAATCTCGCGCTCCGCGGCTCATATTCCGCTGCGCCGCTTCAATCAGGCCTGGGATGAGATGTGTGCGCAGGAGGGGTGCGTCTTCTGACATGGGGTTTGCAAGTCGGAATGCTTGGGCGCGCTCCCCCGTGTAACCCATAACCTGCATGGTTGCATCAGAGAGAAAAGGATATGTCTGTACTTCTACCAATCCACGATCAGCCAGCATCTGCGCAATCACGCGGCGGCGCTGTTGCGAGTCCGTCAGACCAGGACTTACTGGGCGCGGCGGCAGCGCCGATGGAATCGCGTCATAACCAATCATCCGCGCAACTTCTTCAACAAAATCAGCCGGGCCTTGCAGATCATTGCGCCATGAAGGTGGATCGATCCGCCAGAGTTTTGCGCTCTTCTCTTCAATGTCGCATCCGATAATCCGTAACTTCTCGGCAACAGTGGCGTTAGAAATATCTGCCCCCGTTAATGTCGCCGCAAAGGTTGGATCGAAATCCACGATAGGGCTATATCGCGGCTCCCCATCAGAGTGTGATGCAAGGTGGGTTGCTCCTGCGAATTCGATAAGGAGAGTCGCTGCGCGCGCAGAAGCGTATTGCGCCAGAGAAGGATCAACTCCGCGTTCAAAACGCTTGGAGGCTTCGGTGGAGAGTTTGTGGCGCCGGGCATTCCTGGCAATCGAGATGGGATCAAATCTTGCCGCCTCAATCGCAAGCGATGTCGTTGCCACACCAACTTCCGAATTTTCTCCGCCCATTGTCCCAGCAAGGGCGAGTGGGCCTTTCTCATCAGCCACTAGCAGATCCTGCGCATCCAAAGTGCGCACTTGACCGTCCAATGTCTTGAAAGTTGCTGTTGAACCAGCCCGACGGATATGTAACCCGCCATTGATCTGCGCACGATCAAAGGCATGCAGCGGTTGACCAAGTTCAAGCATCACGTAATTTGTAACATCAACTGCAAGGGATATGGAACGCATCCCGCATTTTTCGATTCGGCGACGGATCCAAAGTGGAGATTGAGCCGCTGGATTAAAGTTCTCCAAAGTCCGAATGAAGATAACGCAAGCCCCAGTTGGGTCATCAATCTTTACAGAGACGCCGCCTTTCGAGGTAGTAAAAGCAGCCAGATCAATTGCATGTACTGGATCGGAATACTTAACATCAAGTGCTGCCGCGACTTCGCGCGCGATGCCTCGCAACGAAAGTGCATAACCGCGATCTGGATTAACAGCAATATCAAAGACGACATCGGCAATCTCCAAGAGAGCTAGCGCATCAGCGCCGGGAATTGCGCACTTGGGTGGCAGTACCAGAATTCCAGCGTGCTCGTCACTTAAACCCAGTTCGCGGGAGGAGCAGATCATTCCATCACTGGTTTTGCCATAGGTCTCACGTTGGGAAATCGCAAAACCGCCCGCAAGAAGAGCGCCTGGTAGAGCAACGACGACCAGATCGCCCAGAACAAAATTCGCGGCTCCGCAAATCACGAAACGCGAAGTTGATTCACCACAATCGAGTTCGACCCACCGAATTGGCTTCTTGAATTCAGTAATTTCTTCAATGGCCAGAACTGCGCCAACAACCAAAGGCCCAGCCAAATCGGTGCCGTGGTATTCAATCTCTTCAACTTCAAAACCAACCCGGACGAGTGCATCTGCTATCTCTTGCGCGGTAACAGACTCTGGGACTGCTGCATATTGGCGGATCCACGAAAGCGGTGCGCGCATTACAGGCCCACCCCAAAGGCGCGACTAAAACGGATGTCGCCTTCAACGATCTCATGCGTATCTGTAATGCCATGACGGACCATCAAGGTGCGCTCCAACCCCATGCCAAATGCAAAGCCACTAAATTCTTCGGTATCAACTCCGCACGCCTTTAAGACCCGTGGGTTGACCATCCCGCCACCGCCCCATTCAATCCAACGGCCATTGAAAAAAACATCGACCTCGGTACTGGGTTCAGTAAATGGGAAGAACGATGGACGAAGCCGGGTGCTAACTTCATCACCGAACATCTGGCGCGCAAAAAGATCAAGAGTGCCTTTCAGGTGCGCCATGGTGATGCCACGATCGACGACAAGAGCCTCTACTTGATGAAATACCGGAGAATGCGTGGCATCTAACTCATCTGCGCGAAAAGTGCGCCCGGGACAGATGACGTAAATAGGCGGTTCGTTCTACAGCATCGTTCTGATCTGTACCGGCGAAGTATGGGTGCGCAGAACAAGACATGCATCTAGCGGTTCGACAAAGAATGTATCTTGCATGGTGCGCGCTGGATGATCTGCCGGCATATTGAGAGCATCAAAGTTAAGCCATTCCGCTTCCAATTCTGGTCCTTCGGCAATTCCGTAGCCTTGAGCGATAAAGAAATCGCTGATCTCATTTTTAAGGATCGTGATCGGATGTAGTGCGCCGCGATATCCCCGCTGCGCCGGAAGCGTAATATCCACTATTTCTTCCAGCAGAACTTTTGAATCGCGTTCGGCTTCCAGAACTCTGGTGCGCTCGGCAATAGCATCTGCGACAGATGCACGAGCTTGCCCAATGGGTTTCCCCATCGCGGCGCGTTCCGCGGCTGGCAATGTACCTAGTGCGCGGCTGGCAAGAGCTATGGGCGCTTTATCTCCCGTGTGGGCAATTCGAGCACTTTTGAGTTGATCTAGATCATTGGCTGATGAAATTGCCGAAAGAGCATCTTTCACCCATTGTTGGAGGTCTCCAGCAGCAGCCATGGCGTGGAGTCTACTGTCCCGACTTACCGATCTGCCCAACATTTTTCGCCCACGACGGCGTGGCGTGCCCAACATTTTTCGCCCACGATTGCTTGAAATCACTAATCCTCCAGAGACAACTCTTTGGCGAAGTCATTTAGTTTTCTCAAGCCTTGGAGATCCTGCATATCTACAAGGCTCTCCACAGGGGATGACCACACCTTACTTGCAAATTTTCTCGTGGGATAAATTTCGTTCGTGCTCATTGCTTATATCGACGAATCACACTCTGACGGTCACTATTTTATGGGGTCTTTGGTTGTTACTCCCGAAAGTGCAAGTCTTCTTGCGTTTCGGTTGGACCAGTTGATGGACGATATTGCTTCCATTCACCAAGGAATTATTTTATCATCACAAGAATTCCATGGCACGGATCTCTGGACTGGGAAAGATAGCTGGCGGAATATTTCAGACGGTGTTCGATATAGATATTGGATATATGAAAAAGTCATTAATTCAATCGTGGAATGCAAGGCCAGTATCTTCCTTCAGGGGCTTGATCTCAATAGCCAAAATGCTCGTCGTACGGCTCCGGAACCACCTCATGATTTTGTTCTGAAATCCTTGCTCGAAAAAACTGATAGATATTTTGAACAACAAGGAGTCTTCGGGCTGGCCATTTGTGATGAGATTGGCTCTACAGCAGAAATGTCTTCTCAGCGAAATAACTTTCGATCATTACAAAAGCATGGCATCGGTTGCAACTATCCACGTAAAATTTCAAGAATTGTAGATACCTTGCATTTCGTATCATCAAAGGAAAGCCGGCTGATTCAAGCGATTGATCTTGTCGTTTTCCTTCATCGACGCCGATCGGTTCACAGATTTAAAAAAGAATCTGAGAGAGACGAGGTTGATCGACTTTGGGCTCTTCTTCAACCTCAAGTTCTGTACGACCGAATATGGCGACCATAGATGCACGAAAGCCCCACTGATTTGGTGGGGCTTAAGGCGGGACCGTATCTCTTTCGAGCCTTCGGTACGTTTAGTATCACAGAAAAATTAGGAAATAGCGAGCCTATAAAGTCTCCTTGTGGAGAATCTATGTTGATAAGAATCTCGCTCTTCAGAGATAATTCAACGCGCTCCGGTAGAGACGTGAAACAAGACAATTGCTGCGGCAGCGGCCAAGTTAAGGCTCTCTGCATTTCCAGCCATGGGGATTCGTACTTTTTTTATCCTTGATTGTTCTGGCAATCTGGCAAGACCATGGGCCTCATTGCCAAAGATCCATAGCGATGGAGTAACACTTGAGATATCCAACAAGGATTCATCACCATCTGCACTTAACGCGTAAACGCAATCGTTAGGCCATTGCGCAAGTATGTCGTCGAGGGCGATCCGTTCAAAAACAGGCAGATGCCAGAGTGATCCAGCACTTGCGCGGACAACTTTGGGTGAATAAATATCCACACTGTTAGGAGATGTGATGACGCCGGAGAACCCAGTCGCATCTGCACTCCGTAAAATTGTCCCTGCATTTCCAGGATCTTGGATCTCGTGGAGGTAAACAAACTTTGAGTTCTCTAAAATCACAAGTTCGTCTAAGTTTGAAACAGGGATACGGCAAATCCCGAGGATCCCTTGCGGAGTCACGGTCTCACCCATTGCAGAGATAACGCCATCGCTGACATCAACACAATCCAGGTGGTTAATGGCGATGCCTGCAGCGGCGATTTTCAATCGACCAGTTGTTGTGAGATAGAGGGTTTCGATTTCTGGAATAGCACCAGGTAGGGCGGCTTCCCGGAGGAATTGCAGTCCCTCTGCAATAAAAGAACCTGATTCGCGACGTTCTTTTTTTCCCCGCGAACCCAGAAGAGCCTTCACTCGCGCGATATGCGGCGAATGAAGGCTCTCAATCATTATTTTGGGTAGTGCGCTAATTAACTAAACCAGGCTCTTGCGCGCAACTTCAACCAGCGTCTTAAATGTTTCTGGTTCATGTGTCGCTAACTCAGAGAGAACACGACGATCAACCTCTACACCTGCTGCCTTTAAACCTTGAATAAAACGATTATACGTCAGGCCATTGGCACGGCTTGCTGCATTAATGCGCTGGATCCAGAGCTGGCGGAAATCGCCCTTCTTATCTTTACGGTCATTGAACGCATAGACCATCGAGTGAGTAAGTTGCTCTTTTGCCTTTGCATAAAGACGTGAGCGCTGCCCGCGGTAACCACTGGCTCGCTCGAGAGTTGTACGACGCTTCTTGGCGGCGTGAACGCCACGTTTGACTCTTGCCATTTATTTCACGCTCCTTACTTCAAACCAAGCATGCGCTTGGCTGTAAAAGTGGTTGAGGGTTTGGCCGCTACATCATTGGTGAGACGGCGGGTTAGGCGCGAAGACTTGCGCTCAAGAAGGTGGCGCTTGCCAGCTCGCTCGTGCATGATCTTCCCAGATCCGGTGACGCGGAATCTTTTCTTGGCGCCACTGTGCGTTTTCATCTTTGGCATGTTCGCGTTCATCCTCTCGTTCTTGCTTGAAAAAAACTTCTTACTCGGCAGCCTCGGCAGCAGCCTTAGCTTTTCGGGCCGCTTTCTGTTCTGCCACTGCTTCGGTCTTCCGTTTCGTTGGACCCAGCACCATCGTCATATTTCGGCCCTCTTGTTTGGGCGCGAATTCAACGAAGCCAAACTCGGCAATATCTTCTGCAAGACGTTGCAAGAGTCGGTAACCCAACTCAGGTCTGGTCTGCTCGCGACCACGAAACTGCATCGTTATCTTTACTTTGTCGCCACCACGAAGGAACTTCTCAATATGCGAGCGTTTAGTCTCGTAATCGTGACTTTCAATCTTTGGTCGCATCCGAACCTCTTTGACCACAATGTGAGTCTGGTTCTGTCGCGCTTCCCGTGCCTTCTGTGCGATTTCGTATTTGTACTTACCGAAATCCATGATCTTGCAGACGGGTGGAACGGCATCTGGAGCGATCTCGACTAAATCAAGACCGACCTCATCTGCCATTCGCAACGCGGTATCGATATCGACTACTCCGATCTGTTCAGCGGTGGGACCGATGAGACGGACTTCGGGTACGCGAATGCGATCATTGATGCGGGCTTCAGTGCTGATAAAGACTCCTTCTTGGTTACTCGCTTGTCAGTATGTAAGTCGCTGCAAGGAAAGCACCGCGAAGAGCCCTGCAAAAATCTCAGGACCTCGACATACCAACTCGCCATAGCGAGAAAGGTGGGAGCGGTCACTCCTCTTGCAGTGGCTAAACCACTGGTCTGTGGCGAAGGATACTAGAGGTGGGGCCAAAGGGAGAAATCGGCCAAGTTGAAGTCAGCCGCCGATCGCATGGACGCCACCGTCAACATGGAGGATCTCCCCCGTTGTCTTGGGCAACCAGTCCGATAGAAGGACAATCGCAGCCTGGGCTGCCGGAGTTGGATCATTGAAGTCCCAGGCAAGAGCCGAGCGCTGATTCCAGAGAAATTCAAACTCTTCAAATCCAGGGATCGATTTTGCAGCAATCGTACGGAGCGGGCCCGCCGCAACAAGATTGACGCGGATATTCTCAGGTCCCAAGTCCCTAGCAAGGTAGCGCGAGGTTGATTCAAGGGCAGCTTTGGCAACACCCATCCAGTCGTACTTGGGCCATGCAACGCTGGCATCAAAATCAAGTCCGACAATTGAAGCTCCACCCGAGAATAAAGGATGCGCTGCCATTGTTAAGGATTTTAATGAGTAAGCAGAAATTTGTAGTGCAATGGCAACATCCGGCCAGGATGTATTGAGAAAATTGCCACCCAGTGCGGCTTCTGGTGCGAAACCAATGGAATGGACAACCCCATCCAGCGTCGGAACATGCTCTCGGATACGATCGGCCAACGCAGCCAGATCCTCGTCATTGGCAACATCGAGTTCAACAACTGGCGCTAATTTCGGAAGCCGCCCGGAGATTCGTTCAGTAATGCGACGAACTCGGCCATACGAACTCAAAACAACAGTGGCGCCTTCTTCCTGTGCTAGACGCGCAATATGAAATGCTATCGATGCCTCGGTCAGGACGCCGGTGACCAGAATATTCTTACCGCTTAGAAGTCCCATATCAGTGTCCCATTCCTAATCCGCCATCGACAGGTATCAATGCCCCCGTAATGTAACTGGCTTTCTCTGATGCAATGAATCCCACGACATCTGCGATCTCTTGCGCTGAACAGAAACGTCCCAAAGGCACTGAACTAGCGATCTCAGTACGGCGTTTCTCATCTAACGAAGCAGTCATATCAGTTTCAACAAAACCAGGTGCCACAACATTTGCTGTGATTCCACGGCTACCGAGTTCGCGGGCAAATGAACGAGCCATTCCGACCAAGCCAGATTTGCTCGCTGAATAATTGACTTGCCCTGCCGAACCGATGCTTCCAACCACAGAACCGATAAAAATCAGACGACCCCGCTTAAGTTTAAGTAAACCGCGGGTTGCGCGACGCGCCACCCGGAATGCACCAGTGAGATTTGCATCAATGACATCAATGAAATCCGCATCGCTCATACGCATGACCAAGCCGTCACGGGTAATTCCCGCGTTAGCAACAATGATCTCTGGGACTCCGAACTTCGCTTCGATCTGCGTGAATCCAGCATCAACGCTCTCGGTCGAGGTGACATCCATCTGCACGCCCGCGAATCCATCTGGAGCGCTACCGGTGCGATATGTAACAACAACCTGCGCTCCTTGGGACCTCAACTCCTGGGCAATTGCTAGACCAATCCCGCGATTTCCACCCGTGACTAGGGCTATCGGTTTGGTCATGGATAGAACCTACTGGCTACCCCAGCGTAAGTAAGAATTTCCACGCCGAGAGGGCCTAGTTTGTTCATTCTGCTATGCATTAACGATTTGCCAGATTAGTCGTAGAGTTATGCCCATGGTCGAGGAAATTCCTGACATCACCAGTGCTCAACAAGGGTTGAGTGATGATCTGCCTGGCCGTCAACGTCGTTATTTCATCTCGATGATGATCCGGACCGCTTTCTTCATTGCTGCGGTTATAGTCCCGAGCCCCTATCGCTGGTTCTGCGTGATCGCGGCCGTGATTCTGCCTTATTTTGCTGTGGTGATTGCCAACGCTGGGCGAGAAACAATTGACCCTGGCTCTGCCATCATCCGTGAAGAACGTCGCAGCATCTCCTAAGGCGCGGGCTAAGGAGTCTCATCCTTTCCTGACCACACTTGTCGCCATCGGCCTCATTGCCCTGTGCATATGGGCGAGTAATTGGCAGTACCAGCGGGGAGTTGCCCGACATCAACGAAATGCCGTCATCTCATCCCACGTTGCACAATCGCCGACGACCCTCACTCTCATCAGTAAAGATCCAACAGAGGCTGAATGGCGAAGAGTGGAAGCTGAAGGCAGTTTTGATCCAACCCATCAGATACTTCTACGAAATCGTTATTTCGAAGGCAAATACGGTTTCGATCTACTTACTCTCTTTACTGATGTGAGCGGTAAAACATTCTGGATAGATCGCGGATGGATAGCTCCTGGAAAATCCGCGACAACTGCCCCGCAACTGCCGATTACATCCACCAATCCTGTCGCAATTGTTGGCAGAGTCCGGCTTGATCAATCACTGCCCCAAGGTTCCTTTTTTGCAATTTCGCCAAGTCAGAACGGAAAATTGATTGAGCAGTGGAATGCTCAGACGAAAACCAGTAGGCAGACCGAAAATTTCTATCTTGATCTCTTGCAGGTATCTGATTTAACAATGAGCCCAAGCGCCCCGGTCGAACTGCCTGAACTTAGCGATGGCCCACATATGGCATATGCGTTGCAATGGCTATTTTTCGCCGGGCTTGTCGGTTATGGGCGCTTACTTTTACGCAGGTCCCGATAAATCCTGACGGGCATAAAGATCTGCGTATAGACCTTCTGCGCTTACCAATTCTGCGTGAGTACCACGTTCTACAATCGAACCATTTTCCATCACCAATATTTGATCGGCTTCCATAATAGTACTTAGACGATGAGCGATAACAATACTTGTGCGGCCTTTCAGCGCCACATGCAGAGCCTCATGTACTATTGCCTCGTTCTCTGAATCCAAATGTGCTGTTGCTTCATCCAGAATAACTACAGATGGAGACTTGAGAAGGAGCCGAGCAATTGCTAGACGTTGCTTTTCTCCGCCCGACAAACGATAACCGCGTTCACCGACCATCGTCTCTAATCCATTTGGCAAGGAATCCACCAAAGACCAGATACGGGCTGCCTCACATGCAGTTTTCATCTCCTCCACTGTCGCATCAGGTTTTGCGTACCGAAGATTCTCTGCAATCGTCTCGTGAAAAAGATGGGCATCTTGCATAACGATACCTATCGATCGCCGTAAACTTTCGATAGTTAAATCGCGAATATCAACGCCGCCGACCAAGATTGCTCCGCTTGTAACGTCATACAATCGTGGAATCAACGCGCTAATTGTTGTCTTACCTGCCCCTGATGGGCCCACCACCGCTGTCATGGTTCCTGGGTTGGCTATAAAAGAAATATTTCTAAGCACATCTCCGCTTTGGACTGTTTCGGGTTTGGCGGCCGATTCCAATGAAGCTAGAGAGATCTCTTCCGCGCGTGGGTATGCAAACCCAACGTTTCGAAACTCAACACTAGGGTTTGGATCCGTCAAAATTTGCGCGCCTGGTCGGTCTTGCACCATCGGTTGCAGATCCAACACTTCAAAAACGCGTTCAAACGAAACTAGCGCAGTCATAACGTCAATGCGAACATTAGATAACGCAGTCAAGGGGCCATAAAGCCGCGAAAGCAGAGCCGTGATCGCTAGCAATGTTCCAATCGAAACCGCTCCAGAGATTGCCAGGTGCCCACCGATACCGTAAGCAAAAGCGGTGGCAACGGCAGCAACGCTAGTAAGGGCGACAAAGAACAATCGATTGAGCAGGGCCATGGAAATCCCAATATCTGCCACCCGTCTTGCACGAGATGAGAAATGTTCACTCTCCCGTTTTGGTTCTCCATAGAGAGCAACCAACATCGCTCCTGAAACATTGAAGCGTTCGGTCATCGTGCTAGACATCTCTGCATTAAGTTGGAACGATTGGCGCGTCAACTTCTGCAACTTTCTGCCCACCCACTTAGTCGGTAACAAAAACAGAGGTAACAGAACTAGCGACACCACTGTAATCTGCCAGGAAAGAACCAACATGGTTATAACCACAAGAACCAGGCTGACTACATTACTAACTACGCCAGAGAGTGTCGCCGTAAATGCTTGCTGAGCACCGATAACATCAGAATTAATTCGTGAAATAAGGGCACCAGTTTGAGTACGGGTGAAGAAAGCAATCGACTGCCGTTGCACGTGCGCAAAAACCAACGATCGTAGATCGTAGATGAGCCCTTCACCGATTCTGGATGAAAACCAACGCCCTACAATGCTCATCAGAGAATCCGCTACTGCCAGAAGACCCACAAATATTGCAAGACGAGTAACCAGAGCGCCATTGCGAGGAATAACGCCATCGTCAATTAATCGGCGTAACAAGAGTGGCGTTGCGATAACCAGTACAGCATCAATAACAACAGTGACGAGGAAAAAAACGATCTGCCATTGATACGGTTTGGCAAAAGTACTAATACGACGAATTGTGCCGGCTTTAAGTTTCTGATTTTTAACGGATGGATCCGCCATCATCGAACGAAAGGAGGTCCAACCGGCATGCGTTGACATGAATTAGACCGTGAATCCGAGGGCGCGGAGCTGTTCCCTTCCGTCATCGGTGATTTTGTCGGGACCCCATGGTGGCATCCATACCCAATTGATCCGAACATCACTAGTCAAGGGAGAAAGCGCCTGACGAGTCTGGTCTTCAATCACATCTTGTAGTGGACAAGCAGCAGATGTAAGGGTCATATTCAAAACTGCGATATTGCTTTCATCGACCATAACGTCATAAACAAGCCCCAGGTCAACAACATTGATACCAAGTTCCGGGTCAACAACATCTTTCATCGCCTCAGTAATATCGTCAATCTTTGCAACCATTTTTTTCAGCCCCCGTTTACCTATTAAGTCTACTAACTATCTACCCTGAACCTGCATTGCCGCATCCTTAAATGCCATCCAGCCCAGCAGCGCGCACTTGATGCGCGCTGGATATTTGGAGACGCCTGCAAAAGCCACAGCATCTTCCAAAACACCCTCATCGCCCTTCTGAGTTCCTTTGCTCTGCATCAATGACAAAAATGAATCCATAATCAGGGCGGCCTCATCCAGGGTCTTGCCATTGAGAAGACCCGCCATCATCGAGACACTCGCCATCGATATCGCACATCCAATCCCCTCCCACGATAGGTCGGCTATACGCCCACCGTGGAGCGTCAGATTCAATGTGATTTCATCCCCACAACTCAAGTTAACGTGATGAACCTGCACATCCTTCTGCGGCGACAATCCCTTATGTTCTGGATGCTTGTAATGATCAAGGATTACTTCTTGATAAAGATTATCTAGTTGCATTAGCCCCTCGCAAAATATTTCGAAGCAGCGGCCACACCCGTAAGGAGTGCATCGATATCTGCCTCATCGTTATAGAGATAGATAGATGCGCGAGTGGTGGCCACTACACCCAGTTTTCGATTGAGGGGCCACGCGCAATGATGACCAGTCCTTACCGCAATACCTTGCGCGTCTAAGAACTGCCCGAGATCGTGTGGGTGAATATTTGCCATAGTAAATGAGACAACTCCCCCACGCATGGTCAGATCGGCTGGGCCGATAATTCGCACCCCTGACATTTCTTGCAAGCCATTGATCAATTGCTCCGTTAGCGCCATTTCATGGACGTGAATATCGGGCAGACCAATTTTTTGGAGATACTCCAGTGCGGCTCCTAACCCAACTGCCTGCGCCATATTCGGAACTCCCGCTTCAAATTTGCGCGGCGCAGAAGCCCACGTTGAATTAGTCATAGTCACTGTTTCGATCATCGAACCACCATAAAGAAATGGCGGTAACTCGTTTAACAATTCACTTCTGCCCCAGAGAATGCCAACCCCTGTTGGGCCCAGGCTTTTATGTCCTGAGAAGGCTAGAAAATCCACACCCAATCCCTTTACATCAATGGGCATATGTGGGACTGATTGACAGGCATCAAGAATGACGATCGCACCAACTTCATGCGCCCGCGCCACGATTGCATCCAATGGATTTATGGTGCCTAAGACATTGGATTGATGTGTCAACGCAACCACTTTAGTTTTCACAGTAATAACAGAATCGATATCAGATAGATCAAGTCGACCTGATTCGTCAACACTAAACCAAGCCAGTTCAGCGCCAGTCCGTTTAGCCAATTCTTGCCATGGAATCAGATTGGCATGATGCTCCATCTCGGTAACCACAATTCGATCACCGGGTTGAAGATGAAAACGATTTCCCGAATACGCATTGCCAAATGCATATGCCAGAAGATTAAGGCTCTCGGTAGCGCTCTTCGTGAAAATGATTTCATCACTCGCAGCACCTAGAAATTGCGCGACTATCCCCCTGGCTCCCTCGTAGGCATCTGTAGCTTCCTCCGCAAGTTGATGTGCCCCACGGTGGACGGCAGCATTGTGGAGACGATAGAAATTGGATTCCGCCTCTATGACGACGTTAGGTTTCTGGCTAGTGGCACCGCTATCTAAGTAGACCAACCGTTTGCCTTCCCGGATAGTGCGCTCAAAGATCGGGAAGTCCTCCCGAATCTGAGTGGCATTGAATGTCATAGGAATATGAGTTACCGGTTAGCTTCCGACGTACTCTGCATACCCTTCGGCCTCTAACTTATCTGCCAATTCAGGACCACCCTCTTCAACAACGCGACCATTTGCAAAAACATGAACGAAATCAGGTTTGATGTAACGCAGAATTCGCGTGTAGTGCGTAATCAACAATATTCCTAAATCGTTTGCCGCCTTGGCACGGTTAACTCCTTCGGAAACAATACGTAACGCATCGACATCTAGACCTGAATCCGTCTCATCGAGAATCGCGATCTTTGGCTTAAGCAATTCCAACTGCATAATTTCGTGACGCTTCTTCTCTCCACCTGAGAATCCTTCGTTCACGTTACGTTCGGAGAAAGATGGGTCCATGTTCAGGGCGCTCATCGCCGCTTTAACTTCGCCTACCCACGTCCGTAATTTTGGCGCCTCGCCGCGAAGAGCGGTTGCGGCAGTACGTAAGAAATTAGAGACAGAGACTCCTGGTACCTCTACGGGATACTGCATCGCCAAGAAAAGTCCTGCTTTGGCACGTTGATCCACCGTCATCTCAAGAACATTGGCACCATCAAGAGTGATACTTCCTCCAGTGACCCTGTACTTGGGATGACCAGCAATCGAATACGCAAGAGTTGATTTGCCAGAACCGTTAGGCCCCATGACTGCATGTGTCTGGCCCGAACGGATCGTTAGATCGACGCCGCGGAGAATCTCAATTGGTCCCTTCTCGGTGATAACCGATACTTCTAGACCGCGGATATCCAATGTGCTCATCTTCTCCTCTTTCCTTTTCGGGCAAAAATCAAATCTCAATCGTGACGGAATCTCCGTCAACATGCACTGCATAGGTTTTTAAACTTTCCGTTGCAGGTGGCGTCAATGCCTCACCGCTACGTAGATCGAATTGCGCGCCATGTAGCCAGCATTCGATTTTGAAACCAGTGACATCGCCTTCTGTTAGAGATGCCTCCGCGTGCGTGCAAGTATCTGCCACCGCAAATACTTCTTGCCCAACGCGAGTCACGCAGAGTGCTTGACCATTCTTTTCCAAACGCACGGGTTTGTTTTCTTGCAATTGCGCCAATGAGAGATCCGACATAACTTATTGACCAGCCTTGGAAAGTTCGTCATCTATCCGTGTCATCAATCGTTCTTCGATCTCTTCACTTTGAATTTGCGAGATGATCTCGGCGAAGAAACCACGCACAACCAGGCGACGCGCCTCATCCAGCGGGATGCCGCGCGACATCAAATAGAAAAGTTGCTCATCATCAAAACGACCAGTGGTGCTTGCGTGGCCCGCGCCAACGATTTCACCAGTTTCGATCTCTAGGTTCGGGACAGAATCTGCCCGAGCTCCGTCGCTGAGCAATAAGTTACGGTTGAGTTCATAAGTATCGGTACCTTCGGCAGCGGCGCGGATGAAAACGTCCCCAATCCAGACGGTATGTGCTTGGTCTCCCGCAAGGGCGCCTTTGTAGTTGACCCGCGATCTGGCACGGGGAACTCCATGCTCAATATCTATCCGGTGCTCGAAATGCTGCCCTGCGGTTGCAAAATAAACACCCAACAACTCTGCGGAAGCTCCAGGTGCGCTAAATTCAACGGTCGGCAGCAGACGCACGAGAGAGCCTCCGACGGTGACAGTGATCGACACGAATGAAGCATCCTTATCGATGATTGCATGGTGTCGCGCAGCGTGGACTGAACCAGCGCTCCACTCCTGCAAAGTAACGAACTTCAGGTGCGAACCGGGAGCTAGCAAGATTTCGACATCTTCGCCGAGGATTGCCTCGCCTGAATTTTCAACGATAATTGTTGCTCGCGCATGAGCCCCAAGAGCAATACGCACTCGCGAAAGTTCTGCGCCAATCAAACCCCCCGAGGTTCGATTAAGAAAGATCGGTTCGGGAACTTGCGTATTCGCTGCAATCTCTAAAAGAACCACATCAGTTGATTCGGCATGAACCCGTTGGACAACAACGTCCTGAGATGTGGATTCAATCGAAACTAACTCGCGCGAAAGACGTGAAAACCTTACGCCAGCAGGAGTTGCACCTTTAAGAGCCAGAGATTTCCGGTCGACAATAGCGACCGAACCATCGTGCAGACCGGCAAGACGATTAAGTGGCGTAAAACGCCAAGCCTCTTCTCTGCCTGTTGGTGTTAAGTAATTAGTGGTGAGAACCGACATTAACCGACCGCACCTTCCATCTGAAGTTCAATGAGGCGATTGAGTTCGAGGGCATATTCCATTGGCAATTCGCGCGCAATCGGTTCAATAAATCCACGGACAATCATGGCCATAGCTTCATCTTCGGAAAGTCCGCGAGACATCAAGTAGAAGAGTTGATCATCACTGATCTTTGAAACTGTTGCTTCGTGACCCATTGAAACATTGTCTTCGCGAATATCAACGTATGGATAGGTATCAGAGCGCGAAATAGTGTCGACCAAAAGTGCATCACATTTAACCGTGCTCTTGGAATGATGAGCACCTTCCTGTATCTGCACTAGTCCACGATAGGAAGTACGGCCACCACCACGTGCTACAGATTTAGAGATAATTGTTGATGAAGTGTATGGCGCGGCATGAACCATCTTCGCTCCTGCATCTTGATGCTGGCCTCCGCCTGCGAAAGCTATCGATAAAGTTTCACCTTTGGAATGAGGTCCCATTAGGAAGACTGCTGGATACTTCATAGTGACCTTGGACCCAATATTTCCATCAATCCATTCCATGGTCGCACCCTCTGCACAGGTGGCGCGTTTTGTCACCAAGTTGTAAACGTTGTTCGACCAATTCTGAATCGTCGTGTAACGGACGCGGGCGCCCTTTTTTACAATGATTTCAACCACAGCTGAATGCAATGAGTCTGACGAATAGATCGGTGCAGTACAACCTTCTACATAGTGGATATATGAATCTTCGTCGGCGATAATGAGGGTGCGCTCAAACTGGCCCATATTCTCGGTATTAATGCGGAAATAGGCCTGCAACGGAATATCAACATGCACGCCCTTAGGAACATAAATAAATGAACCGCCCGACCAGACAGAGGTATTGAGGGCAGCAAACTTATTGTCACCAACCGGAATAACACTTGCGAAATACTCTTTAAAAAGTTCCGGGTGCTGTTTCAGTGCCGAATCGGTATCGAGAAAGATAACGCCCTGTTTTGCAAGATCTTCGCGGATCGAGTGATAAACAACCTCTGACTCATACTGTGCGGCTACACCTGAAACCAAACGTTGCTTTTCGGCTTCTGGAATTCCTAAACGGTCATAGGTATTTTTGATTTCGTCAGGCAAGTCATCCCATGTCGTTGCTTGTTTTTCGGTGGAACGGACAAAGTATTTAATGGTATCGAAGAAAATTCCTGAGAGATCTGAGCCCCACGAAGGCATCGGTTTCTTTTCAAAGAGGGCAAGACCTTTGAGTCGCATATCCAACATCCACTGTGGTTCAGATTTCTTGGAAGAGATATCGCGCACAACCTCTTCATTAAGTCCACGACGCGAATTGGCACCAGCAACATCGCTATCTGACCAACCGTATTCATACTTTCCTAAACCCTCAAGTTCTGGATGCGCGATCGTCATCTTTTCCCTCCCGTAGATGCAGCAAATACTGGCGTGAGATTCGGAATGTATGTTGTGCAGACGCCATCGCCATGAGCAATGGTGGCTAAGCGTTGAACATGTGTACCGAGCAAGCGTGAGAACGCTTCTGTTTCAGTTTCACATAACTGTGGAAATTCGGCGGCGACATGTGCGATAGGACAGTGATGCTGACAGAGTTCATCTCCATGCTCGCGGTGTAGAACGCTGCCTGCATAACCCTGTGCACTCAGAGCAGTTGCTAAAGCTTCTGGCCTATCAGAGGGATTTGTTACGCCCTTCATAGCAAGTGAGAGCGTCCGTTCCATATCCTGCGCACGCGTAGTTGCAAAGGCGGCCAAGGAATGCTCTCCCATCTGCGCAGCCAGAAACTTTAAAGCAGCAACCGCTAAGTCATCGTAAGAGTGTTCAAATTTCTCACGCCCGCCATCGGTCATAATAAAAACTTTGGAAGGTCGGCCACGTCCACGCGTAAGAGCGGCATGCGGCTGACGGGCTTCAAGAATGCCATCAGCCACGAGGGCATCTAAATGGCGGCGAATCCCAGCCGGAGTGAGACCTAAACGGTGCGCCAGAACGACTGCACTGCTAGGGCCATTTTCTAAGATTGAGCGGGCAACCAGGTCGCGGGTACGAGGATCATCTGAGATTTCCCCCAGTATCATCGCTCCAGTCTTTTTCACAACAATAGTGTGTCCTAATTCCCTCTTATGCGCCAATCCTGGGGACCGCCCGGTTGAGCACCACATCGCTGGAGCCATTCGGCTTGCCTCTTTCTTCAGCGACGAAGACCTAGGCTAACGCCCATGATCCGACTGCGCTTAGAGCGTGCCCTCTCGCCGATCCTGGGCCTGCTTCTCTTCTTACAGGCAGGAATTATTGTTACCGGAGGTGCCGTTCGGCTAACTGGTTCGGGCCTTGGTTGCCCGACCTGGCCAGAGTGCACAGCGGGCTCGTACACGCCCATCCCAGATCAGGTTGAAGGGCAGATCCATGCCTGGATTGAATTCGGTAATCGCCTATTTACTTTCGCCCTCGTCTTCGTAGCTCTTGGTGCGCTGGGCGCTGTTCTTGTTCTGCAAAGAAGAGATATACGCGCTCTGGCAATAGGACAGGTGGCAGGAATTTTCGCGCAAATTCCCCTGGGGGGAATTACAGTGCTAACTCGACTCAATCCAATTGCTGTTGCATCGCATTTTCTACTATCGATTATATTGATCGCCGCTGGAACATCGCTCTACGAGCGCCGAAAGCCTCTCGCTCTCATTGCACCTGAAGTCAGAATGGGAAACTGGCTCCTTGCACGATTCCATCTTGTGTTAGCGGCGATCGTGATTATCGTTGGAACGGTTGTCACCGGTAGCGGGCCGCATGCTGGTGATGCTTCTGCTCCGCGCTTCCATATTAAAATACAGACGATTGCATGGATCCATGCTGATCTAGTGATTGCACTTGGCTTGGTGACAATTGCTCTCTATCTGCTATCTGCACAACGATCTCTTCTTAGAAAGCGGATACTTATTTTTGCCTTCATTGCCCTCCTGCAAGGCGGCATTGGTTTTCTTCAGTATTATCAAGGCTTGCCGGAATTACTTGTTGGCGCACATCTCCTAGGAGCGACACTGGTATGGATTAGTGCCTGGCGAATTCATCTGGCAGCTAAGTGAGGGAAGAAATGAGAGCGCAATCACCATCAGTTTGGAATGAACTCGACGATCGGGCCGTTGCTTATGCACGAGCGTTGGCAATGGATGCAGTGCAGAAGGTTGGCAATGGACACCCAGGCACGGCGATGTCATTGGCACCAGTTGCCTACACTCTTTTCCAGCGCCACCTCATTCATGATCCCGCTGATCCCACCTGGCTAGGTCGTGACAGATTTATTCTTTCCTGCGGACATTCATCGCTGACTCTTTACACCCAACTCTTTTACAGCGGATATGGCGTTGAATTGGAAGACTTAAAGCAGTTCCGCACCTGGGGTTCTCTTACACCAGGGCATCCCGAGTTTGGCCACACTGCAGGAGTTGAAACAACTACCGGCCCACTTGGACAAGGCGTAGCAAATGGTGTTGGTATGGCAATGGCTGCCAGATACGAGCGAGGATTGCTCGATCCAGATGCACCATTGGGTGAAAGTATCTTCGACCATAATATCTGGGTAATTTGTTCCGACGGCGATCTGCAAGAAGGCGTTAGTGCCGAAGCCTCATCTCTGGCCGGTACACAACAACTAGGCGCACTCAATATTATTTATGACGCCAACCGAATCTCAATTGAAGGTGATACTCACGTAGCTTTTACCGAAGACGTTTCTGCTCGCTATCGCGCTTATGGGTGGCATGTTATAGATGTTCCAGTCCTCACTGATGGAAATATCGATCGTATTGCACTTGAAGCAGCCATTGCTGAGGCCAAACAGGAACTGCACCGACCCACTCTCATTCACATGCACTCCGTTATCGCCTGGCCTGCTCCCAAAGCGCAAGGCACAGCCAAATCGCACGGTTCAGCTCTAGGGGATCTGGAAATTGCTGAGACAAAAAAAGTGCTGGGCCTTGATCCAGAAGAAACATTTGCGATGCCTGCTGAAATTTTGGCACATGTCCGAGCCGTTAAATCTCGTGGCTTTGAATTACATAAGCAGTGGGATCTTCAGTTCGTGCAATGGGAAAAAAACAATCCCGAACGCGCCGCATTGTTGACGCGCTTGCGCCAACGCGCCCTGCCTAATGAATGGGAAAAATCAATTCTGGAATTTCCTGCCGGGAAAGATCTTTCCACCCGGAAAGCATCCGGTGATGTTATTCAAGAGCTCGCCAAGATTCTCCCTGAGTTCTGGGGTGGCTCTGCTGATCTAGCAGAGAGCAACAACACCACCATCGAAGGCGGCGGCTCGTTCTTGCCCGCAAGCAGCGCAATGGCTGGAGCGAATCCTTACGGGCGGATTATTCACTTTGGTATCCGCGAACATGCAATGGGGTCAATCCTTAATGGAATCACCCTCCATGGCTTAACCCGGACCTTCGCAGGAACGTTCCTGGTCTTTAGCGATTACATGCGCCCGCCTGCTCGATTGGCAGCGTTGATGCACTTAGGTGTCACCTTTATCTGGAGCCATGATTCGATTGGTCTGGGTGAGGATGGCCCAACTCATCAACCCATTGAACATATCGCAGCTCTGCGAGCCATTCCTGGTCTTGCCGTCATCCGACCTGCCGATGCCAATGAGACCGTTCATGCTTGGCGATCTATTATCGCCCGAGATGAACCTTGCGCGCTCTTGCTCTCTCGTCAGAACCTGCCAGTCTTTGACCGCACCATCTTTGCAGACGCCGCTGGAGTTGAACGTGGTGCATACATTTTGAAAGAGGCCAGCAGTACGCCTCCAACGGCGATCCTTATTGCTACCGGGTCAGAAGTTTCACTTGCAGTTGCAGCTCAAGTCATTCTCGAAAGCAGAGGAGTTGCCACTCGAGTAGTCAGCGCTCCATGCCTTGAATGGTTCGCGCAGCAACCTCAAATTTATCGCGATCAAGTCTTACCTCCATCGGTTACCTTGCGCATTAGTGTTGAAGCGGGGATTGCGCAAGGATGGCGTGAATATGTGGGCGATCGTGGTGCATCTGTCTCCATTGAACATTACGGCGCATCTGCTTCAGCCGGAGTGCTCTTCAAAGAATTCGGTTTTACTCCAGAACGGATCACGGATGAAGTCACTCGGAGATTACCGTGATTACTACCCAGATTGCTAAAGCTGGAACTTCCATCTGGCTAGATGATCTTTCTCGTAGCAAGTTGACAGGCACAGATCCGCATTCACTCCCCTACCGCATTGCACATAATGGCGTTGTTGGTGTCACCACCAATCCCAGTATCTTCAACAGCGCAATTTCCAAAGGTGCCGAATACGCTGCAGATATCTCTGCGCTAAAAGGTAAGAGCGCTGATGAAGTCGTGCAGAAACTGACCAGCGATGATGTTCGCAGTGCATGCGATCTTTTTGCACCCATCTTCCAGGCAACCTCGGGACTTGATGGACGAGTAAGTATCGAAGTGGACCCACGTTGCGCACATGACACTACGACAACTATCTCTGAAGGCAAAGAATTGTGGCGCATTGTCGATCGCCCTAACGTCATGATTAAAGTTCCGGCAACCTGGGAGGGGCTTGCCGCCATAACCGAGTTAATCTCACTGGGAATCAGTGTCAACGTGACTCTGATTTTCTCCATTGATCGTTATAAGCAGGTAATGGATGCTTTTATGAGCGGACTTGAGCATCGCCTTGCATCTGGTGGTGCAATTGACCAGGTCACCTCTGTCGCCTCATTCTTCATAAGTCGGATCGATTCTGCGATTGATCCACTGCTAAAAGCAGATGGCTCACCAACTGCCCTTGCACTACTCGGAAAAGCTGCGATTGCCAATGCCAGACTCGCCTATCAGTCATTTGAATCACAGCTGCGCACTGCGCGTTGGCGCAAACTTGCAGACCATGGCGCCCGAGTGCAGCGTCCCCTCTGGGCATCCACCGGCGTCAAAGACCCGGCATATGAAAAGACTCGCTATGTTTTTGGGCTCATCGCACCTGCGACAGTTAATACCATGCCGCAAGCAACTTTAGATGCCGTTCTAGAGCACGCGCAATTCCAGCAGGTCGATATCTCATCAACCTATGCAGAATCGCGTTCTATTATCGATTCTCTGGCGAAGCAAAGAATTGATATCGCCACCATCACTACTGAATTAGAAAATGATGGCGTCAGTAAGTTTGCAGATTCATGGATTGAATTGTTGGCCAATGTTGAAAAGGCGCTTAAGCGATGATCAGGATCCACGGATCAATAACCTCTAAAATTGACCAATTTGATCCCAGATTCATCGCTCTGGTTGAAGCTAGCGATCGACTTTCTAAAAAAGATGCAGCACTCTGGGGTCCAACCGCAGCAATCGAAGCTGCCATCCGTCTGAACTGGATTGATCTTCCGCAATCCTCACGTGCACTCTTGCCAGAGTTGGATGCCTTGGCCGCTAAGTTTCGTCATTGCAGACGGGTGATTCTCTGCGGCATGGGAGGCTCGTCCCTAGCCCCGGAGGTGATTGCTGCTACGTATCAGAAAGAACTCTTCGTACTCGACAGCACCGATCCCGATTATCTGGCGCATGCATTAGCACAAGATTTAGCTACCAGCGTTGTCGTCGTGAGTTCCAAGTCTGGTTCGACTATTGAGACTGCCTGCCTAAGAGCGCTCTTTGAAGAACGTTTCACCAATGCTGGTTTGAAACCAATGGAGCATATGGTGATCGTTACAGATCCCGATTCGCCGTTGGATCACGCTGCGCGCCAGGGCGGATTCACGGTAGTCAATGCTGACCCGCATATTGGGGGACGATTTAGCGCACTGAGCGCTTTCGGTTTAGTTCCCGCAGCGCTTATTGGCGTAGATGTATCAGTGCTTCTTGATAGCGCAAGCGATGCTATGCAGAACTTCCAAGGAGTTCAATCCCCTGCTGTTGCAACTGCTTACCTGCTGGCCTATCACGCTGGCCAATATCTCGCTTTTAACGACTCTGGCTCTGGCATGCCCGGGTTATCTGACTGGATTGAACAACTTATTGCCGAATCTACCGGCAAAGAGCAAGTCGGACGGTTGCCAGTTGTCATTGAATCGCCTACCGCGACAATCGGGGGTGACGGGATTCGCATTGCTTTCACGGGATCAAGTGATCTGGTAGTCGAAGCAGATTTGGGTGCGCATTTTATTTTCTGGGAATGGGTAACTGCGCTTATTGGATTTGCGCTGACGATAGATCCATTCAACCAACCCAATGTCACCGAAGCAAAAATACAGACTTCTAAGCTTCTAGATACCTGGGCGGGTAAATTGCCGCATTTGGAACCTCACGAACATGACGGAGCAGTCGAAATATTTGCAGATGCCACCTCAACCCAAGATGCGCTCATCCAAGTTATCAATGCCGTTAAAAACGATGGCTATATCGCTGTAATGGCATACCTAGATCGCAGGCAAGACCAAGAGTTGGCACAGTTGCGCCGAATCCTTGCTGATAAAAGCCAGCGCCCGGTCACCTTTGGCTGGGGACCGCGTTTTCTTCACTCCACGGGCCAGTTCCATAAAGGCGGCCCACGCAATGGCGTATTCCTGCAAATCACCGCAGAACCCCGCGAAGATATCGCCATCCCAGGTCAGAAGTTTACTTTTCAGACCTTGATCATGGCCCAAGCCCTGGGAGATGCAGAAGCACTAACGTCGCGTAAATTTACTGTTCTGCGTTTACATCTTAAAGATAGGGCAGTTGGAGTTGCAGAGATACTCACCGCAGCACGAGCAATAATTTAGTCGTCTTCTCCGCGTAATTTACGGAGCGCTTCTTCGAGAATTTTGGAACCTTCGGCATCGCTGCGACGTTCTTTTACATAAGCCAGGTGAGTCTTATATGGCTCATTCTTTATAGGGCTAGGTGGATTGGCCTTATCGCGCCCTGCTGGGTAACCACATCGGGGGCAATCCCATTCATCTGGAATAACGACTGTGCCATCTTCCGCAAAAGAGGGGCGCGTCTCGTGACCATTGGAGCACCAATAGGAAACTTGGAAACGACCAATCGACTCGCCCCGTTCGGCTTCGCCCATTGGGCCGGCACCAACCCGGCTACCTCGAATTGCGCTTCCGCCTGCCATTTTTTCTCCCTAAATCATTACGACGTTTGATGTAACCAAAAAAATCGATTGAACTGTTCTACTTGAGAACCAGGCTCAGCGCTACGACACTTGCGAACCAGAGACCCCCAACAACAATGGTGATCCGATCAAGGTTCCGCTCGACCACGGAGGACCCACCGTAGTTGGAAGATACGCCACCACCGAATAAATCGGACAGGCCGCTCCCTTTACCTTTATGGAGAAGGACCAAGAGGATCATCACCACGCTCGTGATCACGAGCAGGATAGAAAGCGCCAGTTTCATTAATACTCCTTATAAAACCGTAAAAGATCTGGTAGACGAGAAGGATACTGCAAATCAGCTCGTCAGATAAAACTTGACGATCTTGGCAAGTTCGGCAGGATCCAGGCTCGCTCCCCCAATAAGGGCACCGTCGACATCAGGCTGCTGCATGATTTCAGCAATATTGGCTGACTTCACCGATCCGCCATAGAGCATCCGCATATTCTCAGCGATCTCGCTCGAGGCGATTTCTGCAATTTCATGACGGATGGCAGTACAAACTTCCTGCGCATCCTCGGGTGTGGCGGTTTTCCCGGTACCGATGGCCCAGACGGGTTCATAAGCAATAACGATTTTCTTCATTTCTGGTTTTGTGAAATTGGCAAGTCCTGCTCGTACTTGCCTGAGCACATAGGAAACATGGGTACCAGCTTCGCGGATTGCAAGTTCTTCACCAACACAGAAAATTGGAGTCAGCTCGTTGGCCAAGGCCGCCTTTATCTTCCGGTTAATCAATGCATCATCTTCATGATGAATCCCGCGACGTTCGCTATGCCCGATTACAACAAAGGTACAACCCAACTTTGCCAACATTGCCCCGGAGATATCGCCCGTAAATGCTCCATGTGATTCAGGTGATAAATCCTGTGCCCCGTAAAGAAGTCGCAGACGATCGCCATCTACCAAAGTCTGCACCGAACGGATATCGGTAAAAGGTGGAATTACCGCAACATCCACGGCGTCATAATCTTTATCATCAAGGCTGTAAACCAGCTTCTGCGTTACGGCAATCGCCTCAAGGTGATTGAGGTTCATTTTCCAGTTACCTGCCATTAGCGGTTTGCGCATGATTGCTCCTTCATAGTGCTCTCTTATAGACCTAAAGCCGAAAGTCCAGGAAGTTCCTTGCCCTCGAGATATTCCAGCGCTGCTCCGCCGCCAGTGGATATATAACCGAAGTCAGAATCTGCAAAACCCATGGATCGAACCGCGGCTGCTGAGTCACCACCACCCACGACGGAAATTCCAGAGACCTTGGTAAGTGCTTCTGCAACCACTTTAGTGCCCGCCGCGAAAGATGGGAACTCGAAGACTCCCATTGGCCCATTCCAGAAAACAGTTTTACATGTTGCGATAGCGGCTGCGAAATCTGCGCTAGAGGCTGGACCGATATCAAGACCCATCTGATCTGCGGGAATCGCATCCGCGTTCACAAGCGTGGCAGGGGCGTCGGCTGCGAACTTCGGTGCTACAACTATGTCGGTTGGCAGATGTAGATCAACCCCATTAATTTCTGCCCGGGCAATGAGTTCTTTCACCGTTGCAATGAGATCGGTCTCAACCAGAGAAGAACCAACCTCTTTGCCTTGCGCTGCTAGAAAAGTGAAAACCATCCCTCCGCCGATAGCCAGGAGATCGACCTTATCTAGAAGGTTGGCGATCACACCGATCTTGTCAGAGACCTTGGCGCCCCCTAAAACCACTCCGTAAGGACGCTCTGGGTCTTGCGTCAGTTTCTTGAGAACCTCAACTTCAGCGGTTACCAGATATCCAGGCGCATGTGGCAACAATTGCGGCAGATCAAAGACCGATGCATGTTTTCGATGGACGGCACCGAATCCATCGCCAACGTACGCGTCGACCAAGTCGGCTAATTGCTGCGCAAATGCTCCGCGTTCATTCTCGTCTTTACTGGTTTCAGCAGCGCTAAAGCGTAAATTCTCTAGGAGTAATATCTGGCCTGATTGCAGAGTTTGCGCTTTTATTGAAACTTCACCGCCTGATACTGCACCAACGAATTCAACTGGCAGATTGAGTAATTCAGCTAAGCGTTTTGCTACAGGCGCCAATGAAAGTTCTGGCTTTACTTCACCTTTGGGGCGGCCTAAGTGCGCGCCGATTATCAGCGATGCGCCACCATCAAGCAAATACTTAATGGTGGGCAACGATGCACGGATTCGACCATCATCAGTGATGACCCCATCCTTAAGCGGGATATTGAAATCGCAGCGAAGAAAGACTCGCTTGCCAGAAATCTCAAGCGCTTCAAGGAGCGACATTAGAGGGTGCGGCCTACCAGCTTGGCAAGGTCGACGAGGCGGTTGGAGTAACCCCATTCGTTGTCGTACCAACCGACAACTTTGGCAGTTGACCCAATGACCTTGGTTAAGCCTGAATCAAAAATACAAGAGGAAGGATCGGTGACGATATCGGAGGAGACGATTGGATCTTCCGTGTAGGACATGAATCCCTTAAGCGGGCCATTAGCTGCCGCCTTCATTGCTGCATTGATATCGGCGGCAGAAACTTCCTTTGCCAATTCCACAGTGAGGTCGGTGACTGAGCCAGTTGGGACAGGTACGCGCATTGCATATCCGTCCAACTTGCCCTTCAACTCTGGCAGAACCAGACTGATCGCTTTCGCTGCACCAGTGGAGGTTGGAATAATGTTTATTGCTGCGGCACGTGCGCGTCGAAGATCCTTATGTGGGAAATCAAGGATTACTTGATCATTGGTGTAAGCATGAATTGTGGTCATCAAGCCGCGAACAATTCCGAATTCATCATTGAGCACTTTGGCCATTGGCGCCAAGCAGTTGGTAGTACACGAAGCGTTTGAAATGACATGGTGGTTGGCTGGGTCATATTTTTCATCATTGACGCCCATGACGATTGTGATGTCTTCGTCGGTTGCAGGAGCCGAGATGATGACCTTCTTCGCTCCCGCGGCGATGTGCTTCCTCGCCTCTGCAGCTTTGGTGAAAATTCCGGTGGACTCAATAACGACGTCGGCGCCCACCGCGGCCCAAGGCAAGGCGGCTGGATCGCGCTCGGCAAAAACTTTGATGGTTTTGCCACCAATTGTGATGGTCTCTGAAGTGTAGGAAACCGCAAGACCTAGACGGCCCAGGATCGAGTCGTATTTCAAAAGGTGGGCAAGAGTGGCGTTATCGGTCAGGTCGTTAATTCCAACGATCTCAATATCAGGTGACGTAAGAGCGGCACGGAAGAAGTTACGGCCGATTCGTCCAAATCCATTAATTCCAACTGCAGTCACAATAAACCTCACTTAGTAAAAGCCCCATGATGGGCAAAAAAATAGCCACAACGCTGGGGTGTAGCCCAACCTTATCAGTTACCCCCTTACTGATTGGAATTCAGTCCTATATGTGGCCAATACCACGCGACGCTAGAGTCCTTAATTAAGGAGATCCGGTGAAAGACCAGCTTCTGTATCAGGAATACCTAAATCCCCTGCCCGTTTATCGGCCATCGCTAAGAGGCGACGGATGCGACCTGCAATTGCATCTTTGGTCATAGGAGGTGTCGCAAGTGAACCTAACTCTTCCAAACTCGCTTGACCGTGATTAATCCGCAGTTCGCCTGCCTCTTTCAAATGATCTGGAATTTGCGACCCAAGAATTTCCATTGCGCGTTGCACTCGTGCAGCGGCAGCAACGGCGGCTCGCGCCGAACGACGAAGATTCGCATCATCAAAATTGGCTAAACGATTGGCGGTCGCTCGAACTTCTCTACGCATACGACGTTCTTCCCATGCTAAGACGCTTTCATGAGCACCAAGACGTGTAAGCAGGATACCAATGGCATCTCCATCGCGAATGACGACGCGATCGACACCACGCACTTCGCGCGCTTTTGCAGCGATACCTAGCCTTCGTGCGGCGCCAACCAGAGCAAGTGCAGCTTCTGGTCCAGGGCAAGTGATTTCCAATGACGATGAACGACCAGGTTCGGTTAATGAACCATGCGCGATAAATGCACCGCGCCAGGCGGCTTCCGCATCGCAAATTGCAGCTGAGACAACTTGTGGTGGCAAACCCCGAACTGGACGACCGTTTCCATCAACGAGTCCTGTTTGGCGTGCAAGTGCTTCCCCGTCCTTAACGACACGGACAATATAGCGACTACCTTTGCGCAGACCGCTGGAGGAGAGAACTGCTAGATCACTCTCATGTCCATAAACATCAGCAATATCTTTCCGCAATCGCCTAGCGCTCTGTGCTGCGTCGAGTTCAACTTCAACAACAATCTTTCCTGCTGCCAGGTGGAGGCCGCCTGCAAAACGCAAGAGAGCAGAGACTTCAGCCTTCCTGCAACATGGTTTGGTAACCGAAAGTCGGCTCAGTTCATCTTTTACTGCAGAGGTCATTGCCATGGGTCTATCCAATCAGGGTATTCGTCATGATGTTGCGGAAAACAGCGGTCAATTTTTCATCGTCATGATGGACGCTTCCGGGGGCTTTACGCAAATCGTCAACGACAAGTTCGCCACCCATCTGCGTAACCTGCTGCTTTAGGGCGCTTAAATCTCTTACAACAGAGGTGTCTGCGACCACAAAATCACATCGCATATTCGGCGCATAGTGTGCAATCAACCCAAGATGTTCTTCAGGTGTGTACCCAGCATATTCATTACCCGTCCAATTGGGATGTGCATCAAGATTGAGTAAAACGATCTTCTTAGCACCAGCCTTCTCTAACGCTTCACGTTGCGCAGGTATTAACAGATGCGGCAAAACGCTCGAAAACCACGAACCGGGTCCCATCGTGATCCACTCTGCATCGGCGATTGCATCCAGCGCTTCTGGTCGCGCGAGTGGATTTTCGGGCAATATCCGCAATGACTCAAGTTTGCCTTTAGCAGTTGCAACTTCTGCTTGGCCACGAACGACAAGATGCCCTACCGAAGTTAAAAAGGTTGCCTCAATATCTAAAGGCTCTGCAGCCATAGGTAACACACGTCCAATTACTTTCAATAACGAAGCGACCCGATCAAGCCCTGCTACAGGATCTTCATCGCGATCCCAAAGAGCTGCTAAAAGTAAATTCCCTACTGGATGCCCATTCAAAGTTCCCTCGCTAGTGAATCGATATTGCATGATCTCGGCCCAACTACGGCCCCATTCATCATCACTGCAGAGCGCCGCCAGCGCCATACGGAGATCTCCCGGAGGAAAAATTGCAAATTCTTTACGGAGCCGGCCGCTTGAACCTCCGTTATCGGCAACTGTAACAATCGCAGTAATTGCATCCGTGATTTTACGGAGCGCCGTCAGAGTTGCCGCTAAACCATGACCCCCACCGAGCGCAACTACTTTTGGCCGCACTATTCGCGCCCCATATCGCGATGCACTGCGTGTGCATCAATCGCGACCGCCCCATGAACGCTATTCAAACGTTGAGCAATTACCTCTGCAATTGCAACGCTGCGATGTTTGCCTCCAGTGCATCCGATTGCCAAGGTGACATATTTCTTGCCTTCACGTAAATAACCTTCCGCCATTTGATTGACTAGCAAGACATAATTATCGATGAAAGTTTCCACGCCCTCATTAGAAAGAACCTGCTGACTTACTTCTTTCGTTAATCCATTAAGGGAGCGAAGTTCTGGTATCCAATGAGGGTTTGGAATAAAGCGACAATCAAGAACAAGATCGGCATCAACGGGTATTCCATACTTGTAGCCAAAAGAAAGAACATTGACACGCACGCCGTGGCTCCGCCCAGAGGCAAAAATTTCTCCCACGCGCTTTTCCAATTGATGGACGTTGAGATTGCTCGTGTCGATGACAACATTTGCCTTGGATCGGAGCTCTTCTAAACGGGTCCGTTCGCGCGCGATGCCATCAACAATTCGGTCGCTGCCTTGCAGCGGATGCGGGCGGCGTGTCGACTCAAATCGTTGTACGAGAGCTTGATCGGTGGCATCTAGGAAGAGCAAGCGATGAGGCGTTGCGTTCGAGACCAATTGATTGAGCGAATTATTAAGATCGTCAAAAAAGCGTCCACTACGAACATCAACAACAACCGCCATAGCTGAAATTTGCGCCCCATCGGTCTGTTCAATAAGCGCTGGTAATAAAGCCGCAGGAAGGTTATCGACGACATACCATCCCAGATCTTCCAGAGCATGGGCGGCCGTGGAACGTCCAGCACCAGACATCCCAGTCAAAATCAATACTTCGCGTGGTTTACTCATAACACCTTCATCTTCCCGTATATGTCAAGAACCTTCAAGAATTTCACCGCTTTGCGCATCAAAAGCCGGCTCTGGCTGCCTATGTAGATTCGACGCGACTATTGCGGCGATCTTGTTACCGATACCGGGCACCTGCGCGATCTCATCTTCGCTGGCTCGACGAATAGCCGCAACTGAACCAAATCGTTCAAGTAACGCAGAACGACGTACTTCGCCCAACTGCGCAATTTCATCTAAAATAGATTCCAACATAACACGTGATCGCCGTGATCTGTGGAAAGTGATTGCAAAGCGATGGGCTTCGTCCCGGATGCGTTGGAGAAGATAGAGTCCCTCACTTGTTCGCGGAAGGATAAGCGGATCTTTTTGATGCGGCAACCAGACTTCTTCAAGTCGCTTGGCCAGGCCGCAGAGCGCAATATCATTCATGCCCAATTCATTTAACGCTCGAGCAGCCGCGGCAACTTGCGGTACACCACCATCGACAAGAATCAATTGGGGTGGATAGGAGAATTTACTTGGTCGTCCACCACTTTCTTGCACGTCTTTTGGATCCACGGAACGCTCATCGAGCAGCCTTTTCAACCTTCGAGAAATTACTTGGTGCATAGCGCGCGTATCATCCCAGGCCGTTGACGTGTCAATAATGAATCGTCGATACTCGCTCTTTTTCGGCACGCCATCTTCAAAGACCACCATGGATGCGACTACCGATGTTCCAGAAATATTGGAGATATCAAAACACTCAATACGAAGCGGAGGGGTATCAAGGTCTAGTGCTTCCTGGACCTCAACCAGGGCTTTGCCGCTAAGTGCAGAATCGCTAGCTCGTTTATTAACATATTGAATCAATGCATACTGCGCATTTCGCTTCACGGTATTGAGAATTTCGACTTTTTCGCCTCGCTGCGGCACCTTGATTTCAACTTTTGATCCGCGCAGACCGCCTAGCCAATTCTCCAATGTAACCGTGTCAGCCGGCAGTTGGTTGATAAGGATCTCACGTGGGATATCGGCACCTGCACTTTGACCATAGATTAATGCGAAGAGCGCAGAGACTTCATCTTCGCCTTCCAATGAAAGTTTCTGATCTACCAACCACGAACGTGATCCTTTGATCGCTCCCCCACGAATAGTAAAAAGGGAACCAGCGGCGTGCATCCCCTCATGATGAATCGCAATCACATCTGCGCAGAGACTTTCAGGCAAAGTTGCATCAGTAGATTCGCGAGCACGCTCCATTGCTGTTATCTGATCGCGGATCTTGGCAGCACGTTCAAACTCTTCACTTTTAGCCGCTTCTTCCATTTCTCGGTGCAGAGTCGGCACTATCTCGCCCTGTGGCGCACCCATAAATTCCACAAGGCGGTCAACCAAGTGCTTGTGGTCGACTTGAGAAATCCAGCCCACACACGGCGCTGCGCATTTACCGATATCCCCTAAAAGACATTGGCGTCCGCTCTTTTGAGCTTTTTCAAAATTGTTCGTACTGCACGAACGGACTGGAAAGACTTTTAAAATAACATCGTAAGTATTTCGCAACGCCCAAGTATGAGTGAAGGGGCCAAAATATTTGACTCCTGAACGCTTCTGCTTCCGTGTGATAAAAACGCGAGGAAATTCGTCATTTATTGAAAGGGCTAGATATGGGTAGGACTTGTCATCGCGAAATTGCACATTGTAAGTGGGGTTGTACTGCTTGATCCACGCGAATTCTAATTGAAGAGCGTCAACTTCAGTATCAACGATGGTCCAATCCACTCGTGCTGCCTCATGCACCATCCGATGCGTACGCTCTGGAAGATTATTTTGAAAATAGTTGCTTAAACGCGATTTTAAACTCAGCGCCTTGCCCACGTAAATGACGCGATCATTGCCGTCGAAAAATCGGTAAACACCCGGCAGCCCCGGAATATCGGTCGGGCGATAACTGCTGGGCTCGGCCATTATCTATTTACCGCGAGGCTCTTGCGGGTCTTGGTTAAAACCCCTGCCAAAAAATGTCCCGTATAACTCCTCTTATTCTGGGCCACTTCCTCTGGTGTTCCTTCGGCAACAACCGTGCCTCCTCGGAAGCCGCCTTCAGGCCCCATGTCAATCACCCAATCAGCAGATTTGATGACATCAAGATTATGCTCAATAACTACAACGGTGTTTCCAGTATCAACCAGACGATTGAGAACGCCAAGTAACTTACTGACATCTTCAAAATGTAATCCTGTTGTCGGCTCATCAAGAACATAGATCGTGCGACCTGTAGAGCGACGTTGCAGTTCGGTTGCAAGCTTTACACGTTGGGCCTCGCCGCCTGAAAGAGTTGGAGCCGATTGTCCAAGGCGAACATAACCAAGTCCGACATCACAGAGCGTATTAAGAAAGCGGGCGATCGTTGGAACGGCTTGAAAAAAATCCCGAGCTTGCTCAATAGGCATGTCCAGCACTTCAGCAATAGTCTTACCTTTGTAATGCACCTCTAAGGTTTCGCGGTTATAACGCGCGCCATGACAGACTTCGCAAGGCACATAAACATCAGGCAAGAAGTTCATCTCGATTGTGATAGTGCCATCGCCTGCGCAATTCTCACATCGACCACCTTTGACGTTGAAAGAGAAGCGACCTTGCAAATATCCACGGACTTTAGCTTCGGATGTCTCAGCAAAGAGTGCGCGGATCTTGTCAAAGACACCGGTATAGGTTGCTGGATTAGAACGCGGAGTGCGACCAATAGGTGATTGATCTACATGGACAACTTTGTCAAGTAAATCAATGCCAGTAATCGTACGATGACGTCCAGGAACCAGAC
>CAKKQM010000005.1:0-13743 GCA_919902125.1 Actinomycetes bacterium
GTTACTGGACATTCCGAGATGGTTCATATTTCTTTTGATCCAGATGTGATTTCTTTTGGTCGTTTATTGGAAGAGTTTTGGGTTATGCACGACCCAACAACACGCAATGCTCAAGGAAATGACATTGGATCGCAATACCGGAGCGCGATTTTTACCACTTCTCAGGTGCAGTTAGAGGCAGCACTGGCTTCGCGTGATTCCTACCAACGTGAACTTACTGGCGCTGGGTATGGGGAGATTGTTACTGAGATTCTTCCCGCAGATGGCCGTACATATTGGCTAGCGGAGGAGTACCATCAGAAATATTTAGCCAAGAACTCCAACGGTTATGACTGTCATTCAAGTACAGGGGTTCCATACCCGAAGGTAGGCCATGAGCGCTAACGATCGATCTGATCTACGTCCTGATGGCACTCCTTATCCGATAGCGCTCATGGTTCGCTGCGGTGGTGTATCAATTCTGTTCCAATGTTCTTGGAGCCTAAGTAAGACTTACTTGTTTTCAATAGCGCGCCAGCAATACCAAGCGACAATGCTGCGGTGAGGGCGAAACTTTTCTCCGCGTAATTGTAGTTTCCTTGGCTCAATTTCCTCTTTCAGTCGATGTATTTTCTCCCACCCTCTTCGTACACCTAAATCGCCGATAGGCCAAATATCTAATCTGCCTAACTGAAACATCAAGAACATATCAACGGTCCATGGACCGATTCCCCATAAGGAAGTTAGTTGCTTGGCAATAGTTTCATCATCCACCAGATGAAGTTCGTTGACTGCCACTTCACCATTGAGTGCGGCGCGACCTAGTCCTTGGATTGTTTTTGCCTTTGCGCCTGAAACTCCAACGCCACGGAGATCTTCTTGCCTTAACTTTACAATTCTTGCAGGTGTTATTTTCCCGCCCGAAAGAGCAATTAATCGACCATGAATTGTGTCAGCCGCCTTCATCGCCAATTGTTGAGAGATGATCGCTGAGACGAGAGATTCAAAGTGGGATTCTTTAGAATCGTTTCGACCAATGGTGCAGAGCGGATGGGCATCAATAATTGGAGCAAATTTAGGGTCGGTTGCTCTGATTTCAGATACGACGCGCTTCATTCGTGTCGCAGAGATGCTCATTTTTTCCTTATAAGGAGAAGGTTGGGTATTCATCCGTCACAAGAACCACTGCGTAGCCATAAACGCGATTCCAGAAGGCGATTGTCCCTATCACTCCATAGATGCACCATTCTGGATAGGTACCCGTGAAAACAACGGTTATCCAGGCAACAATAGAAAGCATGAGTGCATAAATTATATAAACCGAACCAACGATATAAAGCGGAATGGCTAAGAGCCATTTCACAAGCCATAATCCACGGTTAAGAGATTGACCACCATTAATTTCCGGAAATTCAACCCCAATTTTTTCATTAGATTCAATAGAGGGGTACTCGTCCGTAAGAACGAACAAATAAGCAGCAATGCGGGTGTTCAGTGCCAGTAGTGACTTGTTTAGCGTAAGGACATAACTCGGATAGACACCTCGAACCAAGAGAGCCAATCCTGCTGGGAGGATGAGCAAACCTGCAAGAAACCAGTCCCTGCCTTGGTAATTTGCGAATGATGATGCATAGATTGCCGCTGGCAGCACAAGGATTACGCGAAAGAGCGCGCTTTGGCGATTGCGGTTTCCCAGTCGTACATCGATCTGAGTAGTTATCTGTTGGCTCACCTTCCTAATCTATCCACTGCACTTGCTCAGAAGCACCTTTTGCCTATATTTTTGCCAAGTTGCAGAAAGAGTTTCAGAAAAAAGTTCCTTTTACGGAACAGGGCTGAGAAAGGGAGGCGAGTATGGCGGGGATTAAAGAGGTAGCTGCCCAGGCTGGTGTTTCAACTGCCACCGTTTCACGCGCCCTTCGTGGAATGCATCATGTCAATCCCGCAACTCGAGAAAAGATTATTGCGGCAGCTCAGAAATTGAATTACCCGCTGATGAAAGAAAAAGCAGTTACATCCAACGGCCGCACCAAGAGCGTCGGAATTGTTGCGCCTTACATTGCGAGTTGGTACTTCGGCCAAGTGATCAATGGCGCCGAACAAGCGCTGCGTGAAGCTGGCTTCGATCTCCTCGTCTATAACTTTGGTCAGATGAAGGGTCGCGAACGCTTATTTCAGCATCAACTTCTTAAAGGGCGTGTGGATGCACTTATTGTTATAAGCCTTCCTCCCACAGAAGAAGAATTTGAATCAATGTTAAGTTTGGGAATTCCGATTGCGTTGGTTGGCATGCATCATAAAGACTGCGCTAGCATTGCAATTGATGATGTCGCCGGCGCGCGAACGGCGACACAACATCTTGTCAACCAAGGACACAAGGATATTGCCCTGATGTCTGGACGGCCCGATGACCCATTCAATATCAGCGTTCCGCAAGATCGTAGATTGGGTTTTATGCAAGTGATTGCAGAAAATAGATTGGATTGGCTACCTAGCCGCGAAGTGCATGGTGATTTCACAATGCATGGTGGTTCACGAGCCATGGATGATCTCTTGGCTCGACCAAACCGTCCTACTGCAATTTTCTGTGAGTCTGATGAAATGGCGATTGGGGCAATGCAGGCTGTCCGACGCCATGGTCTCAAAGTTCCCGACGACATTTCAATTGTTGGCTTTGATGGACACGAAATGGCGGAGTTTTCAGATCTCACAACTATTGAGCAACCCGTGCAATTAATGGGAGAAATGGCTGCGCGATCTATTATGGAGCGTCTTAAGAGACCCGATGCCGTACTTCCTTCACTCACCCTTCCTACAATTCTGATAGTCCGTAATTCAACACGCAGGATTAGCACCTAGATAAACTCATAGCGGAAATGGGATACTTCCCAAATGACTCCGCTAGAGATAAATGCTCTTCCTCTTGAGGAGATGCGGACGCATCGCAGTGCGAAGTGGCGCGATTTTTCAGCAGATGTCTTACCGTTGCCAGTTGCTGAGATGGACTTCCCGGTTGCTGAGCCAATCCGTAAATTGCTACTAGAAATGATTGAGCATTCCGATCTTGGGTACTTAGGGCCAATCCCAGAGATCGGCACGTCGTTTGCTGCATTTGCTCATGAGCGATGGGGTTGGGTTGTTGATCCCAATCAGGTAAGCATCGTAGCTGATGTTGGGGTTGGAGTTGTTGAAGTTCTTCGTCTCTTTACCAAACCTGGTGACCGCGTACTTTTAAGTTCGCCGATTTATCACAATTTCTATACTTGGATTGCAGAGACCCATCTAACAAAAGTTGATGTGCCATTTGTCGAAACAGATTCTGGTTGGACTTTAGATATGGCAGCGGTTGAAACTGCATATCGCACTGGAATTAAAGTGCATTTACTTTGCAACCCACATAATCCTTTGGGTCGCATATACGCACGCGATGAGTTAGTGCAGATTGCCTTGTTGGCGCAGGAATATGGAGTGATAGTTATCAGTGATGAGATTCATGCGCCGCTGACTTTTGCTGAATCTGAATTTATTCCATTCTTATCTCTAGGTCCTATTGCTGAATCCGTTGGTGTGACAATTACCGCGGCGAGTAAAGCTTGGAATATTGCTGGCCTTAAATGCGCGATCATTATTACTCAAGGTGCGGTAATGGATGAGAGGTTAAAGAGCCTGCCCCCAGCAACTCATTATCGAGCCTCGCTTCTTGGTGGTTTTGCGACCGCCACGGCTTTTGCGCAAGGGGGAGAATGGTTGGATGCCGCCATAAAAACTCTCGATGTGAATCGCTACTTTCTACAAGATTTGTTGACGAAGAAAATTCCAGAGATTAAGTATCGAGTGCCGAATTGCAGTTATTTGGCTTGGTTAGATTTATCGGCGCTTGACCTTGGTGAAAATCCAGCAGCCACTCTGCTGGAGCGTGGACGGGTCGCTTTCAACGCTGGTCATACATTTAGTCCGCATGCCTCGCAGTTTGTCCGTCTTAACTTTGCTACGAGCCAATCAGTTCTGACCGAAGCTGTAGATCGGATCTTGAAAGTCCTCTAATTTCCTGACAATGCGGCGCGAACTTGCGTGAAATCAGATTAGGCTATTTCTATGACTCATCCTGATCAGCACCCAGAGACGATTGCGATAACAGTTGGGCGGCCTCCCGTCGGTTCAGGTGCTCCATTGAATCCGCCGATTGCTCTAAATGCAACGTTTCATGCAGGCGGTAGCGTCGGATATGGTCGTTACGGTAATGAAACGTGGGAAGCGCTCGAAAGCGCAATCGCTGCCTTTGAATCGGGCGACACTTTAGTTTTCTCATCTGGAATGGCTGCAATCAGCGCTGTCTTCTCGCTTCTGCCAATTGGATCAGTAGTTACGGCTTCGCATCAAGGATATAGCGGCGTAATGACGCTACTTAATTCATTGCAGACCAATGGTCGTATTGAAGTTCGTTTCGTTGATGTTGCCAACACGGAAGAAGTTCTTGAGGTGCTACCCGGCACAGCGCTGTTTTGGTTGGAATCTCCGACTAATCCATCACTCGATGTCGCAGATTTACCCACTCTAATTTCAGCTGCAAAAAACATGGGTTGTGGCGTCGCCGTAGATAACACTTTTGCAACACCGTTAATTCAACAACCGCTCTTGATGGGTGCCGATATCGTGATGCATTCAGTTACAAAATATTTTTCAGGCCACAGCGATGTGTTGATGGGATCTTTATCCACCAATGACTCTGCTCTCTTTACTCGCCTGGAGGATGCCCGCAAAATTGGAGGGGCAATACCTGGGCCTTTTGAGGCATGGTTGGCCTTGCGAGGATTGCGTACATTCCCACTACGATTTGAGCGGGCACAAGCAAATGCTATGGAATTGGCGAAACGTTTATCTACGCATCCCAAGGTTGCGAAAGTTCACTATCCCGGCCTGGCTACAGATACGCATCATGGACGAGCTAAGAGTTTCATGAAGGGGTTTGGTGCGGTCTTATCTTTTACTTTGCATAGTGGTCTCGCGCAGGCCGATAAAGTTTGCGAGTCCTCCACGCTAATCACCTACGCGACTAGTTTAGGTGGAATTGAGTCACTCTGGGAGAGGCGCAGGCGCTGGCCTAATGAAAGTTTCAGCGTTCCTGAGAGCCTGATTCGACTTTCGGTAGGATGTGAAAACATTGAGGACCTTTGGTCGGATATCGAACAGGCCCTGCGAAACGCCTAAACTGTATTTCTCTATAGTCAAGCGCGAAGGACAGAAAGAGAGTATTTTTATCCTATGTTCAAATTCATCCGACGGGTCGCAGGTGTTGTAGCGTTGGCTATGTTGTCTTTTCGCGCCGTTGGGTCATTCCTCTCGTGGGTAGAAAAACAAGAGGATGGTCCCCAGAATGTTTGGGTTGACGAAGATGAATTTGAAGACGCCTGAGAATTTCGTAGCACTACCTCAATTGTAAACCTACCGACGGGGCCATTCGTGTGGCATTGTTAAGTACAGAGATAAGGAGATTATTATGAATATCGTTCTCCATGCACGCCAAGCACAGGTTGCAGATGATTTCAAAACCATAGTCGATGAAAAACTTAGGTCAATGAACCGTTTCAGTGTTGTGATTGAGCGAGTCGAAGTTGAAGTTATCCATGAAGCCAATCCTCGCCAAGGCAAGTTATCTCACCGCGTAATCTTGACTGCGCACGGCGCAGGCCCATTGCTTCGCGCAGAAGCCGTTGCATTTAATGATGTTGCCGCATTTGATTTAGCGGTTAAGAATTTTGAACTCCAGATAAGGAAGATTCATGAACGTGCTAAGGATATTGGGCACGATTCGGTTCGCAATAAGGCAGTTTCAGAGTAAGAACTTTACTCAGCGCCAGCGATTCCACGCGTTGCGGTAAGACTTGCAACGGTTGTAATAATCAGAAGAGTCACGATTACGCTAAGGCTGAATTCCAATGACACTTCTGGGACGTGAACAGGGCCAATGGCATCAATGCCAACTCCGTGCAGCGCCTCAAAAATCATCTTCACGCCAATAAAGGCCAAGATCATTGCTAGTCCTTTAGAGAGGAAAATCAAGCGCTTCAAGAGTGCTTGCAATAAGAAGTAGAGTTGGCGCATTCCCATGAGAGCAAAGGCATTTGCTGTTATGACGATGTATGGATTTTTTGTAAGACCGAAGATTGCTGGAATTGAGTCCAGTGAGAAAACTAAATCGGTAAGAGCTAACGCAACCAGGGCGATGGTGAAGGTGCTTATACCGTGGGCCCTCATCTTGCCAACAATGCGCCCCTCTTTCCATTTGCTCTCATCGTCGCTTTCACGGTAGAGCACTACAGCTGTGTAGATAAGGAAAGCTCCGAATAAGAAGAAGATGCTGGCAAAGCGTGAAATGAGGGCAACGCCGATTGGAATCAAGACTCCCCGCATTGCGATGCTCATCATGATGCCAAGAAGTAAAACGAGTTGCAGTTTCTCTTTTTTGACGTGAAGATGGGTCAGAATGATGACAAATACGAAGATGTTATCTACCGACAATGCATACTCTGTTAGCCAACCAGCAAAGAATTCCTTCTGCGCTTGCTCATTTGTCCATCCAGGCAGAAGGAAGCCGAATGCGAGAGCACCGCTGATATAGAAGACGGTCCAAAGGCCAGTTTCAAGGAGCGTAGTCTCCTTGTTTCGACGTAAGATTGCTAGTGTTAGGTCAAAGAGAAGGACGAGCACCAGAACTGCAATCGTTATAACCCAAGTCATCGTGGAGATCATGGGTGCAGTCTGCCATAGGGTTGCTCTGAGTGTTGACTATGCTTTTTTTGAGAAGGAGATCACAATGCCAAGAGAATTAATCGTCGAGTATCTTGATGGCGGGAAGAGGTTTGCTGCGCTGGCTCGCACAGTTAGCACTTCTGAGATGGATCGTTCGCCAATCTCTGGTCAATGGTCACCTGCATTCATTATTCATCATCTCTCCGATGCCGAATTACATTTTGCAACCAGATTTTTACGCATACTCACTGAAGATAAACCAGCAATTCAACCCTTCGATGAAGATGTTTATCCATCCAGGCTGAATTACAGTCAGCGCGATCCACAATTATCCTTAAGAAGTTTCGAGGCAGTAAATAAAACAATGGCAGATCTTCTGTCGCAAATCCCAGAAGTAGATTGGGAACGTCAAGGAGTGCACGCCGAGCGAGGGGAATTTCCATTAATCGCCGGTGTCAAAACCTCGCGCAACCATGTTCAGGCCCATATTGAACAGTTGGAACAAGTACTGCAAGCTCTCAAGGCCTATGACGCTAGATAGAGAAGCGAACTCAGACAAAGCGCATTGGCATCGCCCGCACAGGGGTGAGCATCGTTGGCCTGTTTCGATTGTTGTTCTGCTTGTGATCACGATGCAGTACCTCTTGCCAGGATCACTTTCGCTCGCATTGCAGTCTCAGATTTGCTTTATTGAAGCAAGTCTACTGCTAGTGATTTTCTTAGTTAATCCACGCCGGATTTCTCAACATTTAGTTTCAATCCGAGTCTTAACTATAGTTCTCATTACTATTATGAGTTTGTCCAACACTGCTTCGGCCATTAAGCTGATTGATTCAATTATTTCCAAAGGTGTTACGGATGCAGGAAGTCTGTTCTTGACTGGAGGGTCAATCTGGCTGACGAATGTTGTGGTTTTTGGACTTTGGTTCTGGGAACTAGATCGCGGCGGACCTGGCAATAGAGCACAAGCCAAGCATCCTTATCCAGACTTTCTTTTTCCGCAGATGTCGGACTCACGATATGCACCTTCAGGTTGGCATCCAAACTTCTTTGATTATCTTTATACCTCGTTTACGAATGCAAGTGCGTTTAGTCCAACAGATGTAATGCCCTTAACGCGCTGGGCAAAAATGTTGATGCTTTTTCAGTCGATAACTGCACTACTGATGCTTGGTCTTGTAATTGCTCGTGCCGTAAATATTCTTCGTTAGGCAGTTCAATTAGTTAGGAAGTCGTAGTCCAGCTATACCGCCATCGACACCTAGGCCAGTTCCAGTAGTAGATCCAGCAAGGGGACTTGCCAAATAGCAGATTGCAAAGGCGACTTCCTTTGGAGCAACTAAACGACCCATCGGTTGGCGCGCAATCAGCGCTTTCTCCATCGCGCTTGGGTCACTGGAATTAGCCAAGAGCCGGGTAACCCACGGAGTATCGGCAGTACCAGGAAGAACGCAATTGACTCTAATTCCTTCTCGTACATGGTCAGCCGCCATCGATAAGGTCAGCGCATAGATAGCACCTTTGCTTGCTGCATAAATAGCGCGTTGGGGGATTCCGACAAGTGCTACGAGCGAACTCACATTTACAACGGCGGCGCTCTTGGATTTGCGTAAGTGAGGGAGTGCGGCTGCAGATACGCGACCAGTGCCAACAACATTGATATCAAGAACGCGATGCCATTCCTCATCATCACCAACGGAAACATCTCCCGTTGATCCAATACCTGCATTGTTTACGAGAATATCGATTCCACCCATAGCCGTCGCGCTTTGCTTAATGCAACGATCGACATCTGTACGATTGCGAATATCGCAGAGGATGTAGGTGATACCTGCAGTTGGATTGATCGGTTCTTGTTGGTCAAGAACAGTGACTTGCGCGCCGCGGTCTTGCAACATGGCTGCCGTCGCTGCGCCGATACCACTGGCACCTCCCGTGACAATCGCGGATAAGCCTACAAAGTCGTTCATAGGAAGCCCTTTCTCATGGACACTTTTGTTAGCCCAGTATACTGAGGTAAATTTTTTGTAAATCGCCGAAGGGACGCAGGTGCCATCTAACGATCTAATTGCGGCCCTTGAAGATGCAGTTCCAGGTGGTGTTTTTTCAGAAATCTTTGATCGTAAAGCGATCGCCAGCGATGCATCTCACTATCTACTAACTCCCATAGTGGTTGTGTGCCCAGATAGAGCATCCCAGATTGGTGAACTTTTCCGTGTTAGCACCGAAGCGAAGATCGGTCTCACCTTTAGATCGGGCGGCACAAGTTTGAGTGGACAGGCGGTATCAGCAGGTCTGTTGGTTGACACCAGACGCCATTTTAAGGAGATCGAAGTTCTTGATAATGGGGCAAAAGTGCGAGTGCAACCTGGAGCGAGCGTAAAGCAGGTAAATATTGCTCTCGCTCGCTTTGGTCGCAAACTCGGACCAGATCCCGCTAGTGAAGTTGCCTGCACCATCGGGGGGGTAGTAGCCAACAATTCCAGCGGCATGGCTTGTGGTACTGAGTTTAATAGTTATGCCACATTAGATTCGTTAACACTGGTGTTGCCAAGTGGCACTGTCATTGATACCGCCAAACCTGATGCCGATGGGCACCTACGACAGAGCGAACCAGCTCTTTATGCGGGTTTGGCGCAACTCCGTCAGCGAATATTGGATAGCCCGACCTCAGTAGAAAAGATTCGCAACCTATATTCCATTAAAAACACAATGGGGTACTCACTCAATTCATTTGTGGATTATTCAAGACCCATTGACATTTTGGCGCATTTAATCGTGGGCAGTGAAGGAACACTAGCTTTTATCGCCGAAGTAACTTTTCGCACAGTTCCTTTATTGCAGAGATCGGCGACTGGTCTGCTGATCTTTGAAAACTTAGGAGATGCCACAAGTTCATTGCCTCAGTTAAAGGCATCCAATGCCGCCGTTATTGAATTGTTAGATATTTCATCGCTACTCGTGGCACAGCGCGAGCACATGGCAGATTCCGTTCTTGCTGGCATTGTTTTCAAAGGGCACGCTGCATTATTGGTGGAGTATCAAGCCGCAACACAAGATGAGATCGCTCTGCAGATTGATACAGCCCAGAGGGTTTTCGATGGTCTTCCGATATCGCCAACCCTGCTGTCGCAAACTCCAGCGATACGTAATGAGTTGTGGCATGCGCGTAAAGGTTTATACGCAGCAGTTGCAGGCAATCGCCCATCCGGCACAACGGCGATTTTGGAAGATATTGCAGTCCCCATGGGTGCGTTGCATCAGACCACTATGGCACTGGCTGATCTTTTACAGAAACATAGATATGAAGGGAGCGTCATCTTTGGTCATGCCAAAGATGGAAATCTACATTTCCTCTTAAATGAACAATTCGATCGTCCAGAATGTATAGAGCGATATCAGCAATTCACTGAAGATATGGTTGCGTTGGTGTTAGGTCAGAATGGATCCTTAAAAGCTGAACATGGAACAGGGCGCATTATGGCTCCGTATGTCCGTAGGCAATGTGGTGATGAGTTATATGAAGTTATGGTGGAAGTTAAACGCCTTTGTGATCCACGCAATCTTTTAAACCCGGGCGTGCTTATTAATGAAAACCAACTAGTTCATATTGAAGATTTAAAGACCAATCCCACTGTGGACGCCGAAGTTGATCGTTGCGTTGAATGCGGTTATTGCGAACCTGTTTGCCCTAGCCGTGATTTAACGCTGACGCCACGACAACGCATTGTTATTCGTCGAGCTATGGCGGGAGCGACAAGTTCGGGCGACCATCTACTATTGCGTGAACTCACTAACCGTTACGACTATGACGCCATCCAAACATGCGCAGCTGACAGTATGTGTGCAGTGTCATGTCCCGTACATATTGATACTGGCGCACTTGTCACCCGATTACGTGCGGAGCAACAGGGTAAAGCCGCTGGGAAGTTAGGCAAAGTTGCTGCTCGTAATTGGAAGGCAGTAACCACTGTTCTTGCAAGCGCATTAACTGTGGCGAAGAAGAGTCCACCAATGCTGGTGCAAAGCGCCAATGCACTGATGCGCACGATGATGGGAGCAGACGTGGTTCCGAAGTGGAATCAGGGTTTGCCGAAAGGTGGCGCACAACGGAAGCCGATTTCCAATCTCAAAGCCGACATCCTTTATTTTCCATCGTGCATCAACTCTCTTTTTGGCGTAAGCGGCGAAGCGAGTGGTGTGCAAACGGCTTTCCTAAAACTTTGCGAACGCGCAGGGATTGAAGTTGCGATTCCCGAGGCTATCGCAGACCTTTGCTGCGGAACTCCATGGAAATCCAAAGGTCTGGCCGATGGTTATCAAGAGATGAGTGCGCGCACGAAGGAGGAGATTCTTAAGGGCGCGAAAGCGCAAGGAATTCCAGTTGTCTGCGATGCAACATCGTGCACAGATGGTCTAACTTATTTATTCGCCTCTTCGAAGCAGGAGATTGAAATTCTGGATGCATTGGAATTTATTGCTGATCGCGTACTTTCTAAATTAACAATCACACAGAAAGTGCCATCTCTTGCACTCCATCCCACCTGCTCGGGAGTGCAACTAGGGCTCAATGCAAAGATGTCACAGATAGCCCAAGTGATTGCCGATGAAGTTTTTATCCCCGAGAACTGGGCCTGCTGCGGTTTTGCAGGCGATCGTGGCCTGCTTCATCCCGAACTCACTGCATCTGCCGTTGCGGCAGAAGCAAAGGAGATAAAATCAAAGTCGTTTGCGAAGTACGCATCCTCCAACCGTCCATGTGAAATCGGAATGTCGCAAGCAACCGGCCAGACCTATCAACATCTCCTTGAACTTCTTGAGCAGGTTTCGCGCACATGATTACCACCCGTGTCGATTTAACTAACAAGCAGATTGCAGATCTGCGCGCCATGGTGAGCGATGAGGTTACAACAAACGAATCAGTTCTTGATCAACACGGGCGCGATGAGTCTGCTTTTCCTCCCATGCGCCCATCCGCAGTGGTTATGGTCAGCACAACAGAGGAAGTATCAAATGTACTTGCCTACTGCAACCAAGAGCGCATCCCTGTGGTTCCCTTTGGGGCTGGAACATCCCTAGAAGGTCATGTTGTTCCTATCTATGGGGGGATAAGTCTCGACCTTACAAAGATGAATCGCATTCTGGAAATTCGCCCAGATGATTTACTCGCTCGAGTTGAAGCCGGCGTACATCGTGTTGCTCTCAATGAAAAGCTATCTAGCCACGGACTTTTCTTTTCTGTTGACCCTGGGGCAGATGCAACTTTAGGCGGTATGGCAGCAACTGGTGCAGCGGGTACTACAACCGTTCGTTATGGATCAATGCGCGAAAATGTCATGGCGCTAACGGCAGTTCTAGCAGATGGCACGATCATTCATACTGGCCGCGAAACGCGCAAATTATCAGCTGGTTACGACCTGACCCGCTTAATCGTGGGTTCTGAAGGAACTCTCGTCGTCATCACAGAGTTGACGTTACGGCTCTTCGGAATACCGGAAAAGATGGCGGCGGCAGTGGTGCGTTTTCCAACTCTTAGCGATGGTGTTGCCGCGGCAACTGCTGTTGTTATGTCAGGAATTGCCATTGCTCGGTGTGAATTCTTAGATGCTAAGTGCATCCGCAATCTCAATGTTCACGACAAGATGTCGCTCCCTGAATCACCCACGCTCTTTTTTGAATTTCATGGCAGCCCTCAAGGAGTAGAAGAAGATGCACATTCAGTGCAAGAAATTGTCGGTGAATTTAATGGATCTGAATTTGAATGGACAAGTGATGAAGGTCAACGCCGCAAACTCTGGCAGGCGCGACATAATGCGCATTGGGCAAATATTGCAGCAAACCCCGGAAAACGTGGAGTAAGTACTGACATGGCTGTTCCGCTATCTAAATTGGCAGATGCAGTCGCAGCAGCCGTTGAAATTCTTGATACACACCGATTTGAGTATGCAATTCTGGGGCACGTTGCCGATGGCAATTTTCATTGTGCGATCATGTCCGATCCCACAAAACCGGAAGAGCTCGTTGAAATACGCGAGATCGTCCACGAAATGACTATAAAGATTATTGAGATGGGTGGCACATGCACTGGTGAACACGGAATTGGTGCGGGGAAAATCGAAGCGTTGATCAAAGAAACTGGCCAAGAAGCAGTTGATGTCATGCGGTTGATAAAGAATGCTCTGGATCCGAATTCGATCCTAAACCCGGGCAAAGTGCTGAGCACCTAAATTAGTTAATGAAATTTCTTCAATAAGTAAAGGGCTCTTGACGCCGAATTCGTCAAGAGCCCTTTACTTTACTTATTCAGTTTTGCTTAGTCCTTTTTTGACTTCTCACTCTTGTTTGAGTGTTCTGGCTTATCAAGTTTTCCTGGCTTGACTGGCTTATCAAGTTTTCCTGGCTTGACTGGCTTATCAAGTTTTCCTGGCTTATCAAGTTCAAGTTTTCCTGGCTTGATAGGTTTTACTGGCTTGATAGGTTTTACTGGCTTGGCGCCTAGCGCGCTGAGCGCGGCTTTACGTACTGCAACTGCTGCGACAACAGCGTTGCTACGTACAGTTGCAGCAGCAATTTTTTGATCTGCAGTTGTTGCACTTGCTGTGGCAGTGGCGAAATCTGCATTTGCTCTGTGAACTGCGACTTCAAAGGCGACATTGATTGCTTTGCGTAAATCTTCGCGCATCTTGAGAACGGCCTTATAGTTCTGAACAGCGGTCTCATATGCCGCCTTATAGTTCTGAACAGCGGTCTTAAATACGATCACTTGAGCCTTAAATGTGACCGTTGCGCTGTCGTATGCAGTCATTGCTGTTTTGTAGGCGGCCAACAGAATTGCGTATTCAGCCGCACTGTTAGCAGGGGAATGCGCCTTGAGAAGTGCTTTATAGTTCTGGAGAACGGTCTCATATGCCGCCTTATAGTTCTGAACAGCAGTCCCATATACAATCAGTTGAGCCTTGAATGTGACCGTTGCGCTGTCATATGCAGCCAGAGCTGTGTTATAGGCGGCCAACT
>CAKKQM010000005.1:13843-30188 GCA_919902125.1 Actinomycetes bacterium
AATGTGACCGTTGCGCTGTCATATGCAGCCAGAGCTGTGTTATAGGCGGCCAACTGAACTGCGTATGTGGTTGCAGTGGTAGTAGAGGTCGCAGTGGGAGTAGGCGTGGGATCTACAGCGAAAGCTGCGCTGGTGGAACCCATGACTAGGCCAGCACTCAATAGTGCGGCTGTGATGATCTTCTTCATCTTCGACCTCCTTGCACTTGCAAAGCTCATTTGCTTTACATCTGAATACTGAAGCCCATTTTTGTGAGTTTTCTGCGAAAATCATCCTGACACCTTGCGGAAACTGGGGGATTTCTTATAACCCACCACACTCCGTATACGCTCAGAGTGGAGGAAAATATGACCAAGGCCTTAATTATGATCGTGGACGATGAAGTTGGCGTTCGTGACCTTCTTAGTGATGCAATGAGTCTTAGCGGGTTTGAAACCCTTGAAGCCAAAGACGGTATGACCGCACTTACCTTGATGCGGCAACACAAACCAGATCTCCTCATTATTGACATCAACATGCCGATAATGGATGGCTTTGACCTTCTTGAACGGATGCGTGCGAATAATAACGACACCCCAGTCATTATGTTGACCGCCCGAGAGGATCGCGCGGATGTTTCGCGCGGATTGCGACTAGGCGCCGACGATTATGTAACGAAACCCTTTGGGCTGGAAGAACTCACGTTGCGGGTGCAAGCGATTTTGAAACGCAGCAAACCTCTAAACCCAGAATTTTTGTTACTGACGTGTGGCCCTATTAGCCTTAATGAAGAGACATACCAAGCATTTTTCAATGAAAAGCAAGTAGATTTATCCAAGACTGAATTCCGTTTACTGCAGCATTTACTGCTTAATAAAGGCAGAGTTTTGACTAAGACACATTTACTTAGTGAGGTTTGGGGTATTGACTTTGCATCTAACTCTAGCGTCGTGGATACATACATTTCCTATCTACGACGTAAGTTGCATATCGATGGCTTTGACGGGATCAAAACGGTTCGTGGCGTTGGTTTCCAGATTCTCGAACCGAAGGCGCCTAAATGAAGTTGCGCACACGCCTCACGCTTGGTTCGGCCGCCGTCACAGCAATCAGTACATTGCTCATCGGCGGATTTGCAATCACTTCTTCTCACAATTCAGATATCGCGCTTATTGATCAATCTCTTGATCAAGTTGCAGTTTCGGTAAATGGACAGAGTAATGATGCCTTATCACAGGCGCTATTTACGGTGCAGGCAAGCAATCTTGCTCTCACACTGGTATTATTAAATGCAGACCACCAGGCTACAGTTCTTAATGAATCTAAGTTAAGCGTTGTACCTGAACCTTCGGATCAAGATATTGAGAGCGCTCTGCTCCAAGCGCAGACGATTCCGGCTGCTGAGTCTTATCGGTTACGCACTGTGCAATTGCCTGATGGCGAGTACATTCTTGTGGCGGCATCATTGCGTGACGTAGATACGCTATTTAAATCAAATCTTCTACATCTCCTTGGTTTCATAGCCCTCTGTTTGTTGATTGCAGGCTTGGCAATTTGGCTCTTGGTGCGTCGTGATATTAAAAAGATCGAGCAATTAATTGATTTTGCAACGCAGATCTCCGATGGTGATACTTCATTAGACTTAACTGCTCCCTCTGGCGATTCCGAGGTGGATCAACTTGCTACGGCGCTCAATCGTATGGTGATTGCACTCCGGCGAACTGTGGAAATTGAAGAACGAGCAACAAAGCGGATGCAGGAATTCATGGGGGACGCCTCCCATGAGTTGCGTACACCGTTAACTGTCATCAAAGGATATGTTGAACTTCTATCTGGTGTTCGCATGACCGATTCTGAACAAAGAGAGCGTGCCTATAGTCGAGTCAATTCAGAAATTGCACGTATGGAATCTCTTATCCAGGATATTCTTTTCTTGGCCGAATTTGGCGAATCACGTGTTGTAGATTCGGTTGAATTTGATTTATCCGAACTTGTTACTGCACATTTAAACGACTTCGCAGCATTAAATGCGGGGAGGCAAATAACTACCCAAATTGCTGGGGGTATCAAATTTAAAGGTTCTGATGCACACATTGCACGTTTGCTCGCGAATGCCTTCGGGAATATTTCGCGTCACACACCTATTGATGCTCCAGTGCAAGTGAGGCTGAAAGAAAACGAAGAAGAGATTGAACTTGCTATTGAAGATGGAGGATCGGGGCTATCAGAGGATGTTTACCGAAATGGAATTCAGAGTTTCCAACGTTTTGATAGGTCGCGCTCTCGTGAAAATGGTGGTTCAGGGCTGGGCATGAGCATTATTTTCGCGATTGTCCATGAACATGGCGGAACGGTTACGTTGCGGAAAAGTAATTTGGGAGGGTTGGATCTACATATTGTCCTCTGACCGCGTCTGAAATTCTTGCACTAGCAAGAGAATGGTTCGAAAGTTTTAGGGTTACACGGTAGCGTTGGATAATGATCAAAGCCCTTGGAAAGAGAGTTATTACCTCCGCTTATAAAGGATTTCCGCTCGCGGCGGAGGGTCGATCAATTGAAGAATTCCTCGAGTCAAAGCCGAATCTCCTTACCTCTGGCTTTCAATTTCCCATGGCGGTTCTGCGTGAAAGTGCGTTAGAAAATAACCTCGTGCGGATGGCTGAGTTTTGCAAGGGAGTTGACGCCTCACTTGCGCCCCATGTAAAAACCACAATGGCACCGCAAATCGCCAAGTGGCAGATGGATCATGGCGCATGGGCTCTGACCGTTGCCAATTTCTCGCAAGCACGAGTTTTCTTAGACTATGGATTTAAGCGGTTAATAATTGCTAATGAAGTTGTTGATGCCGATTCTATCCGTGCGATTGCCAAAGTGAATATGAAGCCAGAGCATGAAATTATTTTTTATCTCGATTCGCATGCAGGGCTAGATATAATTCAGCAAGCCCTCACGGGCATGAACGATGCACGTATTAATCTCCTCATAGAAATCGGCATGGCAGGTGGTCGCGGAGGCATCCGCGATAACAATGAGGTTGAGGTCTTGGCGCAAAAGGTTGCCCAAGATCCGCGTCTGGTTCTGCGCGGAGTTTCTGGTTTTGAAGGAAGTGTTCCTGGGGCGGATCGCACCGCGGAGGGCATTCTCAAGGTGCGTACTTTCTGTCAGAAGATTGTTGACGCAGCAAAGATATTGCGACCGTATGTCCCCAGCGAAAAGATTATTATCTCCGGCGGCGGTAGTGCTTACTTTGAAATTGTGGCGGAAGAGTTTCATAAGTTTGACAGTGATGCACACATTCTGTTGCGTAGTGGTGGCTACATCACGCACGACCATGGTTACTATGAAAGAATTTACCCTTTTATCCAAGAGCCTTTGGCTAGGCGATTTGTACCCGCAATCGAACTTTGGGCGCGAGTCTTGACGCAACCCGAACCCGGTTTAGCGATCCTCAATCTCGGTAAACGTGATGTCGGCAACGACCTTGATGAACCGTTTCCAATCAAGAGATTTACTGACAAATTTGTGACGATGAGCGGGGTTATAGATCATCTCAATGACCAGCATGGATATCTCATCTTTGGCAATGATCAACAGATCGCTATCGGCGACGCTGTGGGACTAGGTATATCTCACCCTTGTACCACCTTCGATAAATGGCGACTCATTCCATTGGTCAATGATGACTATGAGGTTGTAGATTGCATCCATACATTTTTTTAGGTCCCAATCCACAAATTGATTGAGGGGAAATCATGAAGGTCGAACATTTTCAGGCAAAGGCTGCACCAGCTCCAGGTGGTTCATACTCACATGGTGTTGTTGCTAACAACTTTCTTTATACATGTGGAATGGGTCCAGTAGATCCAGTCACAGGCAAGATCGTTGATGGTGGCATTGCCGAACAAACCCGACAGACACTCAAGAATCTACAGGCAATTCTCGTCGAACACGGTGCAGTTTTTGCTGATGTCGTCAAAGTGACAGCACACCTTCAGGATGTGAATCGTGATTTTGCTGCCTATGATGTTGTCTATCGTGAATTCTTTACAGCACCGTTCCCGGTCCGGACAACTGTTGGATCAGATCTCATTAACATTTTGGTTGAGATTGATCTTGTTGTCGCGTTGTAGATTATTAACAAAGGAGAGGGCACAGTAAATGTCAGAAAATTTGCGCGAGGAATTGCGTGGTTTAACAATGGTTGTGACTGGCGCGGGACGCGGTATTGGGAGAGAAATTGCTCAATCTGCCGCCCTGGCGGGTGTTCGTATCGCTCTTCTTGAAATTGATCAAGGCAATCTCGACCAGTCGGTTGCTAAAATTAAGGCGTTGGGTGGCGATGTTGCTGGATACTGTGTCGATCTTGGCGTCGAAGCCGATGTTATTGCTGCTCTTGCAAAGGTAGAGAAAGATCTTGGCCACGTGGATTGTTTAGTCAACAACGCAATGGTTCATGAGTCTGAAGATTTATTACACACTACTTTGGAAATGTGGAACCGTTCCCTGCGCATTACTTTAACCGCTAGTTTTCTCTGTATTCGACAGTTGCTTCCGGGAATGATTGCACGAGGCGGCGGAAATATCATCAATATCGGAACGGTGAATGCGAAAGCAATGTTAGGTAGTGATTCTTACAGCGTAGCTAAAGCTGGGATGCATGCAATGACTCGATCAGTTGCTGTGAGATATGGTCCAGATGGAATCCGTTGTAACACCGTTGTCCCGGGAACAATTGCTACATCAGCCTGGCAAGAGCGTGTGGACCGTAATCCCGCCGTTTTTTCGCAGCTAAAGCCTTGGTATCCACTAGGTCGCGTCGGTAAACCCAGAGACATCGCAGAAGCAGTTCTCTTTCTTGCCTCTTCGCGATCAGAATGGATAAGTGGTTCTGAATTGGTTGTTGATGGCGGACTTCTTGCTGGACCTGCACCTATGTTTCGCATTGTGGAGGGTTCTGACTAAAAGATATGGACGATAAAACTTTCACAATTCGCGGAGCCATGGTTATTGATGGATCAGAGGCACCAGCTACTCGCGCTGATCTGCTGGTTATAGATGGTGTTATTGCACGAGTCGGGTCAATTTTGCGCGGTGAAGAACAGGGTAAAGTCATTGAAGCAGATGGCCTAACCTTAACTCCCGGTTTTATTGACCTGCACTCACATTCAGACCTGGCTGTCCTTACTGACCATGAACATCTAGCAAAAGTAACTCAGGGAGTAACGCTGGAAGTTGTTGGTCAAGATGGGTTGAGTTATGTCCCATCCTCAGAAGAATCACTCCATGTCTTGCGCGAACAACTGTATGGCTGGAATGGTGAACCCAAAGGATTGAAATGGAACTTTCATTCGGTAGCCGATTACTTAGGTGAGGTAGATAAAGGTGCAGCGGTAAACGTTGCCTACTTAATTCCTCATGGAAGCGTCCGCATGATGGTTCGCGGAAATGTGGCGGGGTTATCATCCAAAGACGAACTTGATGAGATGTCACGAGTTGTCACGCAAGGCATGCAGGAAGGCGCTGTGGGCCTATCTGCTGGCTTGACCTACACACCCGCAATGTATGCCGATGATGCTGAAATTGTCGCGCTCTGCCGCGTTGTCGCCGAATACGGCGGCTATTACGCGCCACATCACCGTAACTATGGTGCACAATTCTTAGATGCGGTAGATGACTGCATCCAGATCGCTCGCGAGTCCAATGTAGCGTTACATTTGACGCATTGTCATATGAGCGCGCCTATCAACCATGGCCGCACAGGACTACTTTTTGAAAGATTAGAAAAAGCCGAATCAAATGGCCTTGATGTTACGCTGGATAGTTATCCCTACCTTGCAGGTTCTACATATCTGCACGCAATGCTTCCATCCTGGGTGCAAGATGGCGGCAATGCGGCAATGCGTGCACGTTTGAGTGATAGAGAAAATCGTTTGCGAGTTATTCACGAACTTACGGTTTCTGGTAGCGATGGCAACCAAGGCGGAACCATGAATTGGGAAGTTGTTAAAATCGCCGGGATAGAAAAATCAGAGCATCTTAAGTTTGTCGGGCTTTCATTGGTGGAGGCTGCGCATATTGCTGGTAAGCAACCCGTAGATTTCTATTTGGATTTTATTGCGGCAGAAGATTTCAAAGCCTCCTGCATTATTTATTCTGGGCACGAGGGTAATCTCCGCGCCATCATGGCGCACCCACGTCATATGGTGGGAAGCGACGGCATCTTGGCTGGCACTCGCCCACATCCACGGGCCTATGGCACGTTTGCTCGATATCTAGGCCATTATGCACGGCAAGAGAGAGTTCTTACTCTGGAAGGCGCTGTGGCCCGCATGACAGGTCGTTCTGCTGCCCGTCTGCGCCTACCCGACAGAGGGCTTCTCAAAGTGGGCTACAAAGCTGATTTAGTCCTCTTTAACGCTGGCACAGTCGTGGATCGTGCAACTTATGAAACCCCTAAAATTCCAGCTGCAGGTTTTGAATATGTCTGGGTGGGTGGGGTACTTACTCTCAAAGATGGACGCCGAACACCGCATCTTCCAGGGCGGGCCGTGCGATCGAAAGCTACGAAAGTGCGTTCTTAATCCACTGCAGATCTCGCGGACGCATTATGTCTAGTAGATAGAAGTCGATTTCGGAAATACCAAGGCTTTTGAGTGCATGAACTTTCTTGACCAAATTCTCCGCACTGGTGTTATCGGGATAGGTTGGCCTTAGAATTGCTACGATCTTACCGCCCACTGATTTGTTGTAGTGATCCGCAATTTCCCAGACGGCAGCGGGCGTATTGCGATAAAGCAGTGGTTCATAGATATCGACGAAATTGCGTACCTGAACGTTATCGATCCCCAGTAGCCAACTTAATTCTAACGGATTCTGATTTTCGCCATCGATCAGAGTTGATTGATCAACCAAACGCGTAGTTACTTGCGCTGCATGAGCAATTGTGGAGACTTCACGGTATAGGTGAGAGAGAGTTTTTTCTCGAGAGCGCAGGTAATCAAGAATTTCAGAACCCAGAATCTGCGCCAGTAAATCTTTGGTGATCGCCTTATCTAGCCAAGAGTCTGCCTCGTAAATGAATGGTTTGAGGGCTGCAACGACTTTTGCCTTAAGCCTAAGTGCATCGCCACCGCTTTGGGTGAAGTGATCCATGCAAGATTGACAGAAACATAGAGAGAGTAAAAATTCAGTGGCTGCGCTCATCTTTATGAAGAAACGCTCGTGGTGCTCCCCGTGCCTAGCGCCATGGAAATGGAGCGATTCCATGGCTAGGGATTTAATGCCGCGCGAACATAGATCTGATGTGAGACCCAAGACGTAGCTGCGCACTCTGGGATTGGAAGGGCAGAGTTCAGAGAGAAAGTGGTTGCCGTACACGTTGGTAACAGTGGCCTCAGGGTTCTTCATTCCGATTGCGGAATTGTGCAGAAAGACCGCCCACGCATTGATATCAAAGTTACGAGTAGAGGCAGTATCTATTACAGAGTCCAACATCTCATTATTAAGAAGGTGATCAGGTGAGGTAGGTAGCAAGCTATTTTCACCGTACTTTTCTGTATCTGGCTTGTAGTAATGGAAGCCGTCCAGTAAGTACTCAAGTTGCGGTCCTTGCCGCAGTAAGAAGTCCCGACTGGCGTGGTAGTTGAGTGCCAGATTAATTCCGGTAAAGCCGCAGTCTTGAAGTTCTGGGATTACTTCATTGGGGTGTTGGCGGAAAAACGTATAGGGGAGTGTGAATGCGTGAGATCGCGAAGATCTCATTTCACACTCCCTGAAGTTAAGCCCCCAACCAGGTATTTCTCGATGGAGATGAAGAGAATGACAACAGGGATGATGGCAATAATGGTGGCAGAGAAGAGAAATTCCCAAGCAACATCGTATTGACCGATAAATCCAGTGATACCGACGGGGATTGGTTTCTTATCTACCGAGCTCATGATGGTGAGAGCGATAACGAATTCGTTCCAGGCCGAAACAAAGGTAAAGATCACGGCGGTGACAATGCCAGGCAGAGCCAGTGGAAGTGTGATACGTGATAGCGCCTTTATTCGTGAACAACCATCGATGAGTGCTGCTTCCTCAATCTCAACAGGAATACTGGCGAAGAAACCTGAGAGCAGCCAGATGGAGAAGGCAAGATTGAACCCGGCATTAAAAACAATTAGCGCAAGGTAAGAATCAAGACCACCAAAGAGATCCACTTCGCGGAAAATTCCGATGATGAGTGCTGTTGGTGAAAACATCTGGGTAGCAAGTACGAGAAGAAGGAATAAGCCACGTCCTCGGAAACGATTACGCGCAACGTAGTAGGCCGCAGGAGTTGCTACTGCAAGTACCAATAAGGTAGCCGAGATGGAAATAATCAAACTCGACTTTAAGTAAGAAGCAATTGGAGCTGAGTGCCAGACCTCGATGTAATTGCGCCATTGCCATTGAACTGGCGTGCGATGCATGGGGGTCAAATTTAATTCATCATGTGGCTTGAGCGAAGTCAGAAACATGTTTATATATGGATATACAAAAAAGATTCCGATGGAGTATGCCGCCAACATGGTGGCAATCTTCTTGAGTGAGAAAGTGGCGTTTTTAGTTTTTTGCGTCACAGTTCAGTCCTCGTCGCTTTGGTAACTCGTAGGTAGAAGCCAACAATGATGAGAATGAAGAGAAAGTTAATGACTCCAAGTGCGGTTGATTGGCCCATGTTTGACTCAATAAAGGCCAATTTGTAAGCAAAAGTCGTTGTCGTATCAGTATCGTAACCCGGCCCACCTTTAGTCATAACCCAGATGATGGGGAATGAGTTAAAGACGTTGATAAGGTTGATGATCGTCGCAATCAAGAGTGAACTACGAAGAAGCGGGAAAATAATGCGGCGATAGGTCTGCCACGAAGTAGCGCCATCAACCCAAGCGGCTTCCAGAATGTCGTGCGGCACGGATTGCAATCCGGCCAAGAGCACGAAGGTTGTGAAAGGGATGGAGACGAAGACAGCTACCCAAATAAGGAAGTAGAACGAGGTTTTGGGATCACCCATCCAGTCGACGGGTTCCTTGATCAACCCCAGTTGATCAAGGGTAAGATTGAGTTCACCGGAGTAAGCATTGAGAATCCACTTCCAGATGAGGGAAGTCATTACTACAGATGCTGCCCACGGGACGATAAGCGCCCAGCGGACAAACTTACGTCCGGGGAATTTTTGATTAATTAATTGCGCAAGCGGTAAAGAGAGAATGACTGTGAAAAATACGATGGCGGCAACCCATATTAAAGTACGAATGATAACTGGCTTTAAATCTGGGTTCGCGATCAAATCACGAAAATTTGTCAGCCCCGTAAAACCGTGAAAACTTCCAGCATTGCTGATCTCGGTAAGTGAGGCACGGATGAGTTCGATTACTGGCCAAATAACAACTGCCAAGATAAGAATTAAAGCCGGACCTATCCATGGAAGCGCTGCAAGAGCGCTTCCACTCGGAGCAAGCTTGCGCTTCTTGGTGGCGACCTTTGGCTCTTTTACGCTCAATGTTTTTATGGTGGACAACTAATTTAGTCCCTTTCATTCTTGATCTTGATTCAAGTAAACGGGGCTTCGTAAGTTTAACTCACGAAGCCCCGCCACTTATTGGCTTAACTCGATGTTACTTGACGCCAGCTTTAACAGCCTTGGCTTGAATTGCATCAAGAACTTTCTTTGGATTCTTTGTTACGCCACCACCAATTTGTGTAGTGATTGCGCCAGCAACTGTTCCCCATGCACCAAGAGTTCCTGGGTAGAAGATTGCTTTAGGCAATTCCTTGATGAATGGCAACAAGGAAGAGTCAACGGCAGCCGATGCTGACTTGGTTGCAGGAATAAAGCCGCCACAAGCCTTCAAGAAGGCTGCATAGTTACTTGGTGAGTACAAGAAGTTCAAGTACTTCTTAACTGCATCCTGGTTTCCTGGCTTCTTAAATGCCATGAAGTAATCCTGCACGCCGAGGGTAATTGAGCTCTTTCCTGGTGCGTGTGGGAATGGAGCAATGCCGTAGTCAACCTTGCTCTTGTAATCCTTCAGGGTTGAAGGGAAGAACACTGAAGCGTTGATCATTGCAACTTTGCCTTGGCTAAAGAGCTTGAAGGCATCGGTGCGGTTGGTCGCAGCTGGGTTTGGTTGAGTGAGCTTTGCTTTTACCAAAGAGGTAAGGAATTTCAAGGTATTAACGTTTGCCTTGGAATTGATGACCCATTTTTTGGTTGCTTCATCAAAGTAACGGCCACCATTGCCGCCAGCCCAGATCTGGAACTCACCTTGGGCTTCTTCAGGTCCGAGTGGAAGTGCAATTGGGTAGATCTTTGGATACTTACGCTTGATCTTCTTTGCAGCTGCAGTTACTTCGGCCCATGTTGTTGGAACTTTGGATACGCCTGATGAGTAAAGAACCTGCTTGTTATAGAAGAACATACGTGCTGAAGCTAGATCTGGGACTGCATATTCAACGCCGTTGTACTTTGAGTTATTGCGAAAAGCAGTGACGAAGTCGCTGAGTACATTTGTATCAAAGAGGTCGCTTGCCTTGTAAAGAAGATCTTCGGCAGCGAACTCAGAGAAAGTATTGAGGTTAAGAATATCTGGGTAAGACTTGGTTGAAATCAAGGTACGGCCCTTAACAAGAATTTCATCCCATGAAACGTTCTCATGCTCAACCTTGATGCCAGGGTTATCAGCCATAAAGCGCTTCTCAAGATCTGCGTAGTACGCAGCCATGTTGTCTGTGTAGTTAGGGGTTAGTACTTTGATTGTGATGTCGGCTGCACGAGCAGGAGCAGTTGCACCAACGAGGCCAAGAGTTAAGCCAATCGCCGCAACCGTCGCAACACGACGAGCACTAAGTTTCTTCATCTATTTTACTCCTTACTCGGCATAAGCCAAGTGCTAGTAGTTTGAGCATTGTTACCTCACCATTGTGGGTCTCAATTTGCAAGTTATCTTGGTATCAATTTGGTAAAGATTTCGCATTATCAGTAAAGTCTCACATTTAGAGACGATGAACCTTAGTCTTGTGGGCGTGGACGTCCAGTATCTTGGCCTTGGCGAGGGGGTACTCTCAAGTTCACATCTGTGCAAATAGAACCAGGGGTAGCGAGATTGAGCTAGAGAAGGCGCTTCAAGAGGCCGAGGAAGTAATCCGAGACACCGACACATTGGTGCGGGTTGTTCTCTCTGGCCGTCGCCGCAATATGCAGCCACCGGTGCATCGGATTGATATCCGACCTGTATTAATTAAAGGGCAGGTACTTCTACAATTCATGGAAAATGACGGGTGCCAAACAACAACTCGAAATGTTGAATCAGCCGAACTCGACATCAAAGAGGTATTGAGTAGTGGTTACGCTAATATTTTGGTGGAACATAATTCTGGCTCCATGACAATCCGCATTACTAAAAAACATGACGCGCAAGTTCATTACGAAAAAGGCGAGCGCGAACAGAATCTCGAACACGACCGAGTTAAAGCACGTCTATTAAGTCCAGCGGATCCTTTCCTGCGTGAAATTGGAATTTCCGATAATGAAGGCCGCATTAAACCTTCTCGACAAGATAAATATCGCCAGGTGGAAGAGTTTCTGCGCTTACTAGTACCTGCGCTCAATGGTGTAATTGATGCGGGGCATATCGACAGACCAAGTAAAGAAAAACCGCTCTCTATTGTGGATCTTGGCTGTGGCAATGCATATTTAACCTTTGCTGCTCATCAGTATTTTATGAGCATTGGTCTTCCAGTACATGTCACAGGGATCGACGTACGCACCGAATCTCGCAATCGCAATATTGAGATTGCTGCAAAATTAGGTATCGCCTCAACTATAGATTTTCGTGCAGAAGAGATTTCTAATACGACGTTGAAAGAGGCCGATGTCGCAATTGCCTTACATGCCTGCGACACGGCAACGGATGATGCAATTGCGTGGGCTGTAATAAATAATGCCAAACTTTTGCTTATCGCCCCATGCTGTCACCACGATTTACAGCGCCAGCTAAAGGACTCGCCGGAACCATGGTCATTGCTAACTAGACACGGATTATTGAAAGAGCGGATGGCTGATCTCCTGACCGATGCTCTGCGAGCACAGATACTCAAAATGTTGGGATATCGTACCGAGACCATCGAATTCGTTGGGGGAGAGCACACGCCCCGCAACCTCATGCTCCGCGCTATTAAAACTGGTGCGAAGCCAGACCCGATTGACGTGGCTAGATATAAAGAGATGGTAGAGTTATGGAAAGTGCAACCTGCGCTGGCGCAACGCCTGGCAAATCTATTGGTGGAGATTGATGTAGTTTGTTAGATGATCTTGGGTACTAGATGGGGATCCATCCGTCCCGTCAAAGGATTTTCACAAGAAGGGTAAGTACAATCGCGAGATGCTAGGTTCACCGCAGATTCTTCAGATGTTGGAAGATGAATCAATTGAGATTCTCCGTGAGGCCGCTGCGGCTTTTAGAAAACCAGTTCTTCTTTACTCAATAGGCAAGGATTCTTCTGTACTTCTCCATCTGGCTCGGAAAGCTTTCTATCCTGGGCCGATTCCATTCCCTATGTTGCATGTTGATACGACGTGGAAATTTCGAGAGATGATCTCTTTTAGGGATCAGATCGTTAAGGAATATGGCTTAAATCTATTGGTGCATACCAATCAAGCGGGCGTTGATGAGAAAGTAAATCCATTTACTTCAGGCATCTCTGAGTACACGCGTGTAATGAAAACCGTGGCCCTACGACAAGCGCTAGACGAGCATGGATTTGATGTTGCGATTGGTGGTTCAAGACGCGACGAGGAGAGAAGCCGCGCAAAAGAGAGGATTTTTAGTGTCCGTGAATCGGGCCATCGTTGGGATCCAAGGCAACAACGTCCTGAGTTATGGCGTACTTACAATCCGCGCCTTGCTCCAGGCCAGAGCATGCGAGTTTTCCCGCTCTCGGATTGGACCGAATTAGATGTCTGGCATTACATCTATCTAAATGAGATTCCTGTAAATCCGCTCTACTTTGCGAAAGAACGTCTAGTGGTTACGCGCGGTCAGCAATTGATCATGGTAGATGACGAGCGGTACCCATTGTTGGAGAACGAGAAACCAGAGTTACGTCAAATTAGATTTCGCACTCTTGGTTGTTACCCCTTAACCGCTGCGGTGGAGTCGACCGCGAATTCGGTAAAAGAGATTTTGGACGAAGTGATGGAGGTAAAACTGAGTGAGCGAGCCACGCGATTGATCGATGGCGACAAGGAAGATTCCATGGAAAAGAAAAAGTCGGAGGGGTATTTTTGATGAGTAAGCCCATAGTCCGATTAGTTACTTGTGGAAGCGTTGATGATGGCAAGAGTACACTCATTGGTCGCTTGCTGGTAGAAACCGACAGCATTCCACACGACAGCGTTGCCTCTGCGCGGTTAGTGCGCAGAAGTGGATCGACGATTAAGGCGGGTGAGATCGACTTTAGTCTTTTGACGGACGGATTAGAGGCCGAACGCGAACAAGGAATCACAATCGACGTGGCTTATCGATCTATGTTCTTATTAAATGGGCGCCGTTTAATTATTGCCGATGCGCCCGGGCATGAGCAGTACACGCGAAATATGGTGGTAGCGGCTTCACGGGCCGATGTGGCATTGGTCTTATTGGACGCTTCGCGGGGCATTCGAACACAGACTTTGCGACATCTCATGATCTGTTCTTTAATGGGAATTGGGCGAATTGCAATCGTAATCAATAAGTTAGATGCCGTTGGATATGCAGAAGAGATCTACGAGAAAATAAAACGGGATTTAACCAAGTCAATTAACCGTTTAGAGATTAAGGATTTTCAATTTATTCCAGTAAGTGCGTTGGTGGGCGACAATATTGTTCTTCGGAGCGAAGCGATGCCCTGGTATACCGGACCAACTCTGCTTGAGTACATTCAATATTGGGAGAAGTCGCCTGCTGGGCGATCCAGAGCACGTCTTGGTATACAAATGATTTCGCGCGCAGAGAATTTCCGTGGCGTAGCTGGAACTGTAATAAACGGTGAATTTACCGTAGGCGATGAAGTGATCACCTTGCCCACCAGACGCAGAGCCACAATTGCTCGAATTGTTACTTTTGATGGTGACTTGGAAAGAGCAGAAGAGTCCAGAGCAGTCACGTTGGTCTTGGAGCCTGATGTCGATGCTACTCGTGGAGACGTCATTGAGTTGGCGGAGGATTTCACTGAACCGGCAGATCGATTTAACGCAACTGTTGTTTGGTTAGGTGAGCCAGAGTTAATTCATAGCCGTTCTTATCTTTTAATCAGCGGAAGTACGCAGGTACCAGCGATGGTCACCAAAATTCGCCATAAAGTTAATATCAATACTGGCAAGCATGAGGTCACCCAGACTCTAAAGATGAATGAAATTGGCGTCGTGGAGATTGCTACGGATGCACTAATCGCGCTTGATACCTATAAATCTTGCCGAGAGAGCGGCAATTTTATTCTGGTCGACCGGAGCACAATGAATACCGTTGGCGCTGGGATGATTGAACATGTATTGCGTAGATCTTCGAATATCACCAAACAAGAGTATGAAATCAACCAGCAATCCCGCGCCCTGCAAAAGAATCAGCGGGCTCGGGTGCTCTGGTTAACAGGCCTTCCTGGCTCAGGAAAATCAACTATCGCCAATGCGCTTGAAAAGCAGTTATTTGCAATGGGATTGCATAGTTATGTATTGGATGGAGATAACGTAAGGCTGGGCCTCAATAAGGATCTTGGATTTATTAAAGAGGATCGGGCAGAGAATGTTCGACGTGTCTCTGAAGTTGCCCGCCTAATGAGCGATGCGGGGCTAATTGTGATTGTTGCTCTCGTAAGCCCATTTGCAGCTGATCGTGATCAGGCCAGATCCCTTTTTGACCAGGGCGAATTTTTAGAAGTTTGGATAAATACCTCTGCTGATGTTTGCACCATCCGAGACCCCAAAGGGCTCTACAAGAAAGCAGCGGCAGGAAGCATTCCCAACCTCACAGGTGTTGGACAGGAGTATGAACCGCCAGCAAATGCGGAATTAGTTTTGGATGGGACTGCTCCGATCGAAGAGAATGTAAAGAGATTAATCGAGATAATTCTATGAATTGGATCCTCTTCGCCCTTGCCGGGTCTATTGCTCAATTAATTGATGGCGCGCTGGGAATGGGATTTGGATTAACCAGCTCAACGTTATTACTTACTTTGGGTGCTTCTGCGGCTGTCGCTTCTGCGGCTGTTCACGCAGCTGAAATCGGAACCACCCTTGCCTCCGGGGTTTCGCATTGGCATGCAGAGAATATCGACCGTTGGATTTTGCTCCGTTTAGCAATTCCAGGTGGAATTGGAGCAGCGGCCGGGGCAACCTTCCTTTCCTCAATCGACCTCTCAAACGCCAAGATCTTTATCTCGACCTTGTTATTACTTCTTGGCGGTCTCTTGCTTTATCGGAATCTTTTTCAACCCGAAGTCCAGGCCGACGTATCTGAGATTTCCAATCCTAGGTACTTAACCTTCTTAGGATTCACTGGCGGATTTATTGACGCTTCAGGTGGTGGCGGTTGGGGTCCAATCGTGACGCCAACGCTGCTCGCTACCACAAAGGCCGAACCTCGCAAGATTATCGGGACCGTTAGTGCCTCTGAATTTATTGTTGCTCTCTGTGCCAGTTTTGGATTCTTAATTAATATCAGCCGATTAGATATTGATTGGTCAGTAGTTGGCGGACTGGCACTGGGTGGAGTGCTGATGGCACCAATCTCGGCGAAGTTAATTAGTTGGTTACCTAGAAAGCAGTTGGGAATCAGTGTTGCCGTGGCAATTATCCTGATCAATGCTTTGCGATTAGTAGGTAATTAGCTTCCTTTAGTAGTACTGGGCAATTGTCAATCCCTGCTCTGCCAACTCTTTTAATATCTGCTGGTAGCGTCTGTCAAAATCGGCTGGACAATTAACTTCTGACTTCCAAACTCCCTGCAACATGTTTTCGACAGTTAGCACCTCATTGAAATAAGTATCCATTTTTTCAACATGATCTAGATTTAAAAAGTTTAAGAGTTGAGCGTAAGAGCCCTCGCGATCTCGTTGCACGAGATCTTCCAGCCGCATGTGAAGCACATTTTTTTGCGGAAGTTGTGCCGTCGCCAAGTGACCACGCAACACTCGGCTCTTCCACCATTCGAGGCCTAGCAGCGGGTCACTGGGACCCCATTTTTCTTGGCAGACCGAGTACGCGACATCTCTTCCGTCCCGGAGCATATTTATGAAGTAAGACTCAGGAAATAATTGATAGAGGCGATCTGCATTCATTATATTGAGCGGAGTGGAATCAGCAAAGTAT
>CAKKQM010000006.1 GCA_919902125.1 Actinomycetes bacterium
GCGCTACTTTGTAAAATAATCGCAAATTATGCTGATAAATAAGGGTTTTATGGAGTTTCAAGCGTGAAAGGAGAGGATGACATTTTTTACCTAAAACTGGTTCGATCCCAGTACGGTCCACTTATGGAAGACTGGTTGAATGCACTTAACGCGTAAAGAAATCAATGGCCTTGCCTTTGCTTTTCTTGGCGTATTCCTTTTTTCGCTATCTCTACCCATGACTAAGTGGGCGTTGGAAAGTTTTGATCCCTTTTTTACCGCAATGTCACGACCAGTTATTGCCGCAACGCTAGCCATTCCGCTCATGCTTATCGCAAAGGTGCCGCGCTTCCCCGTCGCCCATATAAAGCCACTTATCTTCACAACTCTTGGCGCAGCATTTGGCTGGCCTATCTTGATAGCGTTCGCCCTTCAACGGACAACATCGGCACATGTCGCAATCATTGCTGCGATCATGCCTCTTGTAACTGCCATCATCGCAGTGCTGAAGACGCAAACTAGAGTTTCTTGGCAATTTTGGATGGCATCGATTTGTGGAACACTCTTGCTTATTCTCTTTGCACTTACCCGTGGCGGCGGTTCGGGAGGAAATTTCTTAGCTGATCTTTTAACAATCCTGGCTGTATTGGCGGCCTCATATTGCTATGTAGAAGGCGCGGAATTGACGAAGATCATGCCTGGATGGCAAGTCATATCGTGGGTTGTGATTTTGGCGCTACCTCTCTGCCTACCTGCATCAATTCTTATCTGGATCTACACGCATGATAAATATGTAATGACCACGCATGCGATAGTTGGAATTGCCGCTATCGGAATCACATCTATGTATCTGGGATTCTTTGCTTGGTATCGAGGCCTCAAAGATGCTGGAACTGCGCATGGCTCTCAAGTGCAACAACTTCAAGCGATTATGACTCTAGGGTGGTCGGCACTACTTCTGGGCGAAAGCGTTACTTTTGCCATGGTCCTCATTGCCCTTGGCGTTATTGCCTCAGTTTTATGGGCACTAACAACTCGTCAAAGAGTTTTGGATATCTCCTGAACAAACAGGCCATCGATGCCAACTAGTGGCGTGACCCAACTCCCATACGTGCTCCGGACACGCTTGCGCCATCGCTGGAAAACAACGACATGAAACCCGAGATACTTGGACGCAGCTTGCGCAGCATTTCAATGGTCTCTGAATGAACGTGGAAGTTGGACGTGAGTTCGCCGAATGGAATCTCCGCGTCAAGATCCAATATCTCAATACCGACAACGACACCCATCTCATTTAGATCCACGATTACATCGTCGTTAATCGCTTTTGAGCAAGCAACCGATTCCGACAGTAAGCGAATATAAGCAGCATTCACTGACGGATCAATTTTCAATTCGATATTCATACCGAGTCCTCCTGGTTGACTTCGAATACACTCTTCACTATAACAGTTCCGTCTAGGGCAGGTGGGTCCACAAGAGCAATACGTAACACCCTACCGTCAGGGGTTTCACCGGTAAGAACTCTACTCCCATTCTTAGGATCTTCCCAGGAGGCTGTGTGGTTGAAAACGACCGCTTCGACATCCGTCTCTGAAATCCCTCGTTCTTCCATTCTCTTCCAGGCATGTCCACCTATCGGAATGTCAATCTTCATTGGTTTGCAGGTGAAATCTCAACATCGAAGGCAAGTGTGCGAACGCGCTTACCTTCTAAGTCAATGAAAACCTGATAAAAACCAGTCTCGAGGAGAGGAATAGGGCCAGAGGCTACAAAAAGAATCCCAATCTTGCCCTTGTAGGCATGCACATTATCAAGACCGGTTGCAACCATCCCGAAGGTGATCTCATATTTGCGATTCGGGCTGATTGCAGTAAGCGACAGGTTTGGTCGTTCGGACTCATTGGCTCGAATGCGTCCCGCAACGTAAAGCATGTGCGGGACTGGCAGTTTGGGCACGACGACATGCGTGTAACTACTTCCGACGGATGTCAATAATCCGTTTTGCACTTTCGCAAACTCTGCAAGAAATGCATAGTCCAATTCAGTCACCGCAAGAGCATAGCGCGTCAGGAAAAGTAAAACCTGCTACTCCACAAGCGAAAGACCACTCTCTTATATGTGCTAACAACTCGTCAGAGGGTTTTGGATATCTCCTGAACAAATAACAGTGAATTTTCGAAGATAAAATCAGAGTCATAATCCAGCGTTGCAACATGATAACTGTTGAGTAATTCGATTCTCTGCTTCTGAGTAGAGCCAATCTCTGCCATAACAATTTCGGTATTGGAGACAGGCAATACGTGATCTTGCGCGCTATGGAAAAGCAGCAACGGGGTCTTAATCAGCCCCAAGGTTGAGCGAGCACTCTTGAGCAACTTCGTTAGTTGCACCACGCCTTTCGTCGGCAGAGCGTCGTAGCCGAACTCTGAAATGCCAGGCCGCGCGATATCACCTTCCACCGGAGGCATATGCGAACGGAAACGGGCGATAACGGGTGCGAATTTAACCTTAAGGCCCGGAATGTGAATCATCGGATTGACCAGAACTATTCCTGCAATCTTCTCCCCCTGGTGTGCGGCGACATACAGGCAAGTGCCTCCGCCCATGGAAAGTCCAAAGATAAATACTTTCTCGCAGGTCTTATGGAGTTCTTCTAATTCCTCAACAACTCGAGCTGGCCACTCTTGCCATTCCACCTGATTGAGATCTTCCCAACGAGTTCCGTGACCGGGCAAACGTGGAACGCGGACGGCATAACCGCGAGCGCTAAAAAATTCCGCCCATGAACGCACGGCTGCAGGAGAACCTGTAAATCCATGAACAACGACAATTCCGACCTTTGCATTGACGCCGCTGCCGCGGACCGCAAAATCCTCTAGCAATCCGGCAGGTGCTCCTTCAAGGCCCATGTTTAAGAGCCTAGACCTGTTGCGATCTTCTGAGTTAGCGCCGCCCAGCGAGTCAATAACTCAGAGGCTGCCCCGCTATCAATAGCGGCTATTGCAGCAGCGACTCCCTCGGTAATCCGATCTTCCACCGACCTGCCTTGTTCGCCGCGGAAAGCCGCGATCGCTGCGGCTGCGTTGAGCACTACTGCATCGCGTGGAGCACCGTGTTCGCCCGCAAATATCGCCAGAGTAACTCGCGCATTTTCGGTCGCGCCTCCCCCAGTTAATTCCGAGATCGGCGAGTATGAAATTCCGAAATCACGTGGGTCGATTCTGTGCGATTGAATTTCGCCTTGGCCGATAGTTAAGACAGTTGTTGTTGTGGTCAATGTAATTTCATCCAGACCATCATCTCCGCGAAAAACGAAACCATCTACACCACGATTGGCCAGAACCTGCGCCATAAGAAGATGCATTGCAGGATTGGCAACTCCAACTGCTGCAGCCTGTGGTTTGGCAGGATTAGCAAGCGGGCCCAAGATATTAAAAACTGTTGGAACGCCAAGTTCTTTCCGCGCGGCTGCGGCATAGCGCATTGCGGGATGGAAAATTGGGGCAAAGCAAAAACCAATTCCTAACTCACGCACGGTAGTGGCTACCCCAATACCATCTAAAGTAATTGCAACGCCGAGAGCCTCCAGCAGATCAGCGGAGCCGGATTTGGAAGAAGCGGCGCGATTGCCATGTTTGACAACACGGGCACCTGCTGCTGCAGCAATGATTGCTGAAGTCGTAGAGATATTGATGGTGTGGGCGCCATCTCCCCCTGTGCCAACGGTATCCACTGCGCGTTTAATTATTGAGATCGGGGCTGCGTGGCGATACATCTCTTCCACCAAGGCATTAACTTCTAGCGCTGATTCGCCTTTTGCTTTCAGGGCAAGCAGGAAACTTTTTATCTCATCGTTACTTGCGCGACCATCGAGTATTTCGCGCATCGCCCACTGCACTTGTTCAACAGAGAGATCTCCGCGGTTATTAAGAATGTGGAGATTTTCAGACCACGAAAAAAGATCGGCGGACATAAATTTAAGAGTTAGGCAGTGGTCAGCGAACGAGAGCGCAATAACTCTGCAACGCAATCTGCCAAAATAAATGGATCAATCGGGTGCATCACGGTGGCGCTATCTGCTCGCGACCAAGCAGCAAGCCAAGCGTCATCAGCGCGAGCGGTAATCAGTAAAATTGGCGGACATTCAAATACTTCATCTTTGAGTTGACGCGAAATGCCCATGCCGCCTTCAGGGACAGCTTCACCATCGAGGATAAAGAGGTCAGCGCGGAATTTTCCGTCAGAACCTTTGCGGTCGATATAGAGACGGAGCGCGTCCCCGGTTGCGAACTCATGGATCTCGTGCTCGGGTAGATCAGCTGAGACGCGACGGCCTAAGGCCGCCACTATGGATGCTCGGACAGTTGAATCATCGGAATAGACGATGATCTGAGTACGACGGCTAGATGCTGACATGGGTAGAAGTCTAATGATGCATCTGGGTGCTACCCGCCTGGGAATAGCGCGCCTGGCCACGAGTGACCTGCTTCACCCAAAAGCTGGAGTAAATGGCTGACCGCCACGGGTCAAATGACGTCTTTTACCCATAATTCGGCAATAATCACCTCCATGTCTAGCGCCACTCTTGCCAGCCCAAAAATAAACCGCCCAAACCTCGTTGCAGTTGGAACGATCGTCTGGCTCTCTAGCGAGTTGATGTTCTTCGCAGCACTCTTCGCAATGTACTTCACTACGCGGGCAGTACAAGGTCCAGCCATTTGGCTGGAGTCCACAAAAGTTCTTAACATTCCGTTTGCTGCCCTAAACACAACAGTGTTGGTTCTCTCCTCTGTCACATGTCAGTTTGGTGTATTCGCTGCAGAACGTTTTCAACCTAGCCGCATCGGTTCAATCTTCAAGTTTTCCAAGTGGGGCATGCGTGAATGGTTTGTGCTGACTTTCCTTATGGGCGCTTTCTTCGTTGGCGGCCAGATATATGAATATGCCAACTTGATACAAGAAAACATAACTCTCTCCTCACATGCATACGGCTCTGTCTTCTATATCACAACCGGATTCCATGGTCTGCATGTAACTGGCGGGCTTGTTGCATTTCTTCTTGTTATGTTGCGCGTTAGCAGAGCGCATGGATTTACGCATAGACAGGCCACCACCGCAATTGTTGTTTCGTACTACTGGCACTTCGTTGATGTTGTTTGGATTGCTCTTTTTTCCGCGATTTACCTCATTAAATAGTTCGGAAGGAAATAAATCGTGAAGCGTCTTTCGCATTACCGTAGACACCGCTTTGCCGGGCCAGTTTTACTTCTCTTTGCTCTTTTTATGGTCGGTACAACTTTTTCAGTTGCTACTGCAAGCACGCGCCAATCGTCATCGGTGCTTTCTCGATCGACCTCAATTGCTGAGGGCCAACAAATATTTCTCAAAGGTTGTTCGTCTTGTCACGGGCTTAATGCCGAGGGCACCAAAATCGCGCCTTCGTTAATTGGCGTTGGCGCAGCATCTGTTGATTTCCAAGTTGGCACCGGACGTATGCCAATGGCGGATATGAGCGTTCAAGCAATGCGCAAGAAGCCGGCCTATAACGCAGACCAAGTGGCCGCACTTGCAGCGTATGTCGCTTCTTTAGCTCCTGGACCTGCAATTCCTGGCGGTGAAATCTTAAATTACGAACGTGACGGCAGCACGGCTCAAGGTGGTGAACTCTTCCGCACTAACTGCGCGATGTGCCATAACTTTGCCGCACAAGGCGGTGCGCTTAGCCAAGGAAAATCCGCACCATCTCTGATGGGTGTTACACCAACGCAGATTTATGAGGCCATGATCACTGGCCCGCAATCAATGCCAGTCTTCTCGGATAAAATAATCACTCCTGCTGAGAAACTCTCCATAATCAAATGGATCAAAGCAGCAGAGACGGAACCCAGCCTTGGTGGCGCATCACTAGGGCGAGTAGGGCCAGTAACTGAAGGTTTATTAGGATGGACACTTGGACTCGGACTGCTGATTGGTGTTGCGGTCTGGTTGGCGACGAAAGCGAGATAGGTAATGTCACAAGAAATCGAGCGCCTGACAGATCCGGGATTGCCGGAACATGTACACCGCAAAGCAGATAGCGATCCTGTCGCTGCCAAGCGAGCAGAACGCCAAGTCGCGATCCTCTTTGGTCTTTCGGCGATTGGAACGATTCTTTTTATCGTCTCCTACATATACATTCCACTTAATATATTTGTTTTCTTACCAATCTTAGGATCCACCAACGCTCACCAGTTATTTCTTGGCTTGGGCCTTACCTTTTCCATGTTCTTTATTGGAATAGGCGCAATTCAATGGGCTAAAACCCTGATGCCCGATAACGAAGTGATCGCCGAACGTCACGAATTTCGATCTGCGGATGAAGACCGTTCCGATTTCATTGCAACCGTCAAGGAACGCGCTGGGGCTGCGGGATTGGGTCGACGTTCTTTGATCAAACGCTCACTTGGTTTATCTCTGGGCTTAGTCGGACTCTCACCGCTCCTGCTCCTGCGCGATCTTGGGCCATTACCAGGCAAGCAACTAGAAACAACTAACTGGGCAAGTGGAGTCCGCCTAGTCACCGATCCTGGTAATCGCCCTATTAAACCATCTGATCTTGAAGTGGGCGCTGTTGCTCAAGTCCTCCCCCAACTGCCTGCAGGTCAAGAACGTACGTTGAACAGCATTGCTAAGGATGCTCTCCTACTGATTCGCTTGCGTCCGGAAGATTTTCAACTTTCTCCCGAGCGCTTATCGTGGACGCACGAAGGCATCATTGCTTTCTCCAAAATCTGCACACATATGGGTTGCGCAGTAGCCCTCTATGAACAGCAGACCAAACATCTGCTCTGTCCATGCCATCAATCAACATTCGATGTACCGCGTGCAGCAAAGTTAATTTTTGGCCCAGCTGCTCGACCATTGCCACAGTTGGCGATCACCGTCGATAGCGAAGGCTACTTAGTGGCCAAGCAAGGATTTACCGAACCCGTTGGCCCTAGTTTCTGGGAGCGTTCCTCATGACCGCACGCGAAAGAGCCGCTGGCACCGTTGCCAACTATGTAGATGAACGTACTGGCGCAGCAAAGTGGCTGAAGAAAAATCTCACCAAAGTCTTTCCTGACCACTGGTCATTTATGTTGGGTGAGATTGCTCTTTATTCATTCATTATCTTGTTGCTTTCTGGAACATTCCTTACCTTCTGGTTTGATCCATCCCAGCGCGAAGTCCTCTACCAAGGTGACTACCAACCGCTAAGCGGTATCAAAATGTCGGCAGCCTACGCATCCACCTTGCACATCTCCTTTGATATTCGAGGTGGATTGCTCATGCGCCAGATCCACCACTGGGCTGCACTGCTCTTTATGGCTGCGATAGTCGTCCACTTGTTGCGGGTATTCTTCACTGGCGCTTTCCGTAAACCCCGTGAATTTAATTGGATTATTGGCGTTGGTCTCTTGACTCTTGGCATCGTCGAAGGCTTCCTCGGCTACTCACTCCCCGACGATCTTCTATCTGGAACTGGTATCCGGATTGCTGAAGCAATAATTCAAGCCATGCCAATTGTCGGTTCCTACATTGCCTTCTTTGCCTTTGATGGTTTATTTCCCGGTGAAGCATTTATCCCGCGCATCTTTACCGTTCACGTTCTCTTGCTTCCTGGCATTTTCTTGGCCTTAATCACTGCGCACTTAATGTTGGTCTGGTATCAAAAGCACACCCAATATCCAGGCCCTGGCCGCACCGAGAAAAATATTGTCGGTTATCCATTGATGCCCGTCTACATGGCCAAAGCTGGCGGCTTCTTCTTCATCGTTTTCGGTGTTACTGCATTCCTTTCAGCGGTTGCCTCGATCAACCCCATCTGGCTCTACGGCCCTTACACGCCAGCTCAGGTCTCTGCCGGTTCGCAACCCGACTGGTACATGGGCTGGCTCGACGGCTTGGTCCGTATGTTTCCTCCAATTGAAACCCATGCTTTCGGACACACACTCTCGTGGAATATTTTGATCCCGGGTGTGATTATTCCAGGGATCCTCTTTACCGGAATGGCGCTTTATCCATTTATTGAAAGTTGGATCACGGGAGACAAACGCGAACATCATCTTCTGGATCGCCCACGCAATGTGCCAAATCGAACCGCCTTAGGCGTCATGGCATTAACTTTCACAACTGTGGCATTGCTAAACGGTGGAAACGACATTATCGCGATTCAATTTAATCTAAGCATCAATCAGATCATGTGGTTTAGCCGTATTGGTATCCTCGTGCTTCCACCAATCGCATTCGTGATTACCAAACGGATCTGCCTATCTTTACAACGGGCCGACCGCGATCTTGTCTTGCATGGTCGCGAAACTGGTCGCCTCCTCCGCCTGCCCCATGGTGAGTTTGTCGAAGTTCACGAACCAATCTCGCCGGAGAGAGCCTGGACCCTCACTCAGCACGAGCAACCCAATCCCTTAGTGCTAAATCCGGTAGACGACCACGGCGTTCGTCGCCCAGGTACTCTATTAAATAAACTTCGTGCCCGGATGAGTCGTGCAGCAACCGAACAAGTTGCAAAACCCAATGGTGAAGACCTCAAAGAGATTGAGCACCACTAAACGATTCTGTGCGCTATTGGATGAATGCGTTACGCAAATGCTTCCGTAACGCAAAAACGACTGCGACTGCGACAAAAACCATTACGGCACTGAGCGCGTAGGCCGTTCCCATATCCACATCCATCGCGAAATATACCTGCATGGGCCAGGTTTGAGTCCGCCCTGGCAAAGAACCTGCAAACATCATTGTCGCGCCAAATTCACCGAGGGCACGTGCCCAAGCTAAGAGCGCGCCTGTTGCAATTCCATTTCGCGACTGCGGTAGCGCAATACATAAGAAGAGAGTGAGAGCCGAGGCTCTATCTGTTACAGCTGCATCTTCTAGATCTCTAGGCAATTGACGGAAAGTGGATTCAACTATGAGAGCTAAAAATGGCATCCCCACAAAAACTCCAACTAAGACAACGGCTGAGCTAGTAAATGGCATCGACCATCCAGTTAATTGAAAAATATATCTACCGAGTAATCCATTGCGTCCTAATAGAGCAAGCAGTGCCATACCCGCAACGGTGGGAGGTAAGACGATTGGCGCCAGAACAAGCGGACGGAGAACATTTGTGACGCGATCGCTGCCCCGCGCAAGAAACCATGCCAGCGGAACACCTAAAACAACCACAATCACTGCAGCTAGCAATGAACTCCAGAGCGATAGCTTGATCGCACTGATTGAGTTAGGTTCGCGCAAACGCTCAATGAGGGTTGCCCACGGAACTTTGGTTAACAATGCCACCATCGGCAAGATGATGACCAGACTTGCAATAGTGGCAATCGCATACGTCGCCTTATCTATTCTCCGAAAAATCATCAATATCTTCTTACTTCGCTCTATCGAAGCCAGCACGGGATAAGAGTTTCAAACCCTTAATAGAGAGCACCAGATCCACAAAGGCTTTAGCGAGGGCAGGATGGGCGCTTTTTTTCACCACTCCAATCGGGTATTTCGTGATCGCGGCTTCGCTATTCTTAAAAGGGATTTCTCTGAGAAACTTACGATTTGCCACAATATCCGTGCGATACACAATGGCAGCGTCTACCTCTCCAGCAATAATCTTTGTTACTACGCTCGTCGCTTTTGATTCTAGCGATATCGGCTTTGATTTGACGGTACCTTCTGCTGCCAGAGCCGCATCTGCTGCAACGCCGCACGGAACTTGATGAGCGCACGCAATCCATTTGACGTTGGGCTTATTCAGATCCTGCACTCTTTTGATCCGCAGCGGATTTGCTCGTGGAATTGCCAGCACTACGCGATTAGCCGCGAAGAGATATGACTTGGATACGCGGTCAACAACCGTTGCCATATCCTTTATCGAAGCAGAAGCAAAAACATCTGCCGGGGCTCCCTCAATTAATTGAGTTGCCAAGGCAGGTGAGGAAAGAAATGAGAATTGAATTCTGGTGCCAGGGTGTGCCTGCTCGAACTGCCGACCTAACGAAGTGAAACTCTCTGTCAGAGACGAAGCCGCGAAAACAATAAGGAGGACTGGCTTCTTCTGGGTTTTATGTGAAATTACTGCGTGTGATGGTGCCATCGATAATGCCATCGTGACAATTACCGGAGCGGCAACTGCCCTTATGTGGTGGAGCATGCGTTGATTATAGGGTCGATAGTTTTAAGCGAAAGTTAGTGAGCAGAATATGTAGGGCTCTCGTATTCAGTCACGAAACCAATGATGCTGATAACCAATGCACCGAGGGCAATAAGTGTGAGCCACCAACCGATGATCAGCCCCAAACCTGCCGCACACGCAGAAAGAGCAATGGGTAACGGCCACCAGGAATGTGGACTGTAAAAACCAAGATCTCCCGCGCCATCGGCTATCTCGCCCTCATGGTTATCTTCCGGAAGAATCCCCCCCAGACGTTTGGTAGAAAACCAGAGATAGAACCCAATGAGACCAGCAAGTCCCGCACTTAGGCCCATGGCTGTGATGCCAACAGCCTCACCACCGACTTGCCAGTAAATCGCCGTCAAGACAGAATAAAAAACTGCCAGACCAAAAAATAAGCGCCATGAAGTTTTCATTTAATTAGTGCCCCTCGGTCTTGATGTGAGGATGGTGGAGATCAAATGCGGGACGCTCGCTACGGATCCGTGGCATTGATGTGAAGTTGTGGCGCGGTGGAGGACAGGATGTGGCCCATTCCAGAGAAGCGCCATAACCCCAAGGATCATCAACCCCAACCATTGGAGATTTACGGGTAATCCAGATGTTAATCAGGAATGGAATCATCGAAGCTGCAAGAAGGAAGGATCCGACAGTTGAGATTTCATTCATGAATGTAAATCCATCGGTAGGTAGATAATCGGCGTAACGACGCGGGAAACCCTTGATGCCCAACCAATGCTGAATCAAGAAAGTCAAGTGGAATCCAAAGAACGTCATCCAGAAATGAATTTTGCCAAGACGCTCGTTCAACATCTTGCCTGTCATTTTGGGCCACCAGAAATAGAAACCAGCAAACATTGCAAAAACCACTGTCCCAAAAAGCACATAATGGAAGTGCGCTACCACAAAGTAAGAAGCAGATACAGCGAAGTCAAGTGGTGGCGATGCCAAAATAATGCCAGTGAGCCCGCCGAAGAGGAATGTGATTAGGAAACCAACGATCCAGAGCATCGGCGTTTCAAAGGTGATTGAACCTCGCCACATTGTGCCAATCCAGTTGAAGAATTTCACACCTGTTGGAACGCCGATGAGGAAAGTCATAAAAGAGAAGAAGGGCAGTAATACCTGGCCACTGGCAAACATATGGTGAGCCCAGACCGAAACAGAGAGGGCGGCAATCGAAATTGTCGCTGCAATCAGACCCTTGTAACCAAAGATTGGCTTGCGACTAAAGACAGGCAAGATCTCTGTTGCGATTCCGAAGAATGGCAGGGCCAAGATGTAAACCTCAGGGTGGCCGAAGAACCAGAATAAATGTTGCCACAACATAGCTCCACCATTTGCCGGATCAAAGATATGCGAGCCAAAGAGTCGATCTGATTCCAGACCTAAGAAAGCTGCGGCCAGCGGTGGGAATGCGAGCAATACCAGAATCGAAGTGAGCAGAATGTTCCAGGTGAAGATCGACATACGGAACATCGTCATACCTGGTGCACGCATCGTGAAGATCGTTGTAATGAAATTAACGCCACTAAGAATGGTGCCAAGGCCACCAAGGGCCAGACCCATCACCCAGAGATCGCCCCCAATTCCTGGTGAATACTGCGAATTGGCAAGTGGTGCGTACGCAGTCCAGCCAAATGATGCGGCGCCACCAGGACTTAAGAATCCTGCAAATGCCATCGCCCCGCCAAAAAGGTAGAGCCAATACGACAACATATTTAAGCGTGGGAAGGCAACGTCGGCTGCGCCAATTTGCAAAGGCATGATGACGTTGGCAAAGCCGACAAAAAGGGGTGTTGCAAACATCAATAACATGATCGTTCCGTGCATCGTGAAGATTTGGTTGTACTGTTCCAGACTCCAGAATTGAAGTCCTGGTCGAGTTAGTTCGATACGCAAAAAGAGCGCAAGAAGTCCACCGATAAGGAACCAGGCGAAGGAAGTGATCAAGTAGAGGTAACCGATCGTCTTATGATCGGTTGATGTCATCCATTTGACGAGTAATCTGCCCTTGCTGGTCGGCGGCAGTGCCACGGCTTTCTGCGTTATCCGTGGTGGTTGCGCAAGTGTGGTCATGACTGGCTCGCCTTCAACGTGGAGAGATAACTCTGATATTCCGCGGGGGTAACGACTTTAACGCTGAAGACCATTCCTGAATGCTCGCGCCCGCAAAGAATATTACAGCGCCCTGGATAAGTGCCGATTTTGTTGGCGGTAAATTCAAGGTGGTTAGTCACTCCAGGCAAAGTTTGCATTTGGATCATAAATGCCGGGATCCAAAAACCATGCACCACATCACTTGAATTAAGAGTGAATCGAACACGTTCGCCTTGCGGCATATAAAGAACAGGTGGTTGAGTTGGTGTGCCCGTTACCGTTGCGTTGGCGCCAGCCTCGGGATATGAGAACTGCCATGCCCATTGGAATCCATTAACAGAAATGTCATGCATAACTTCCGTCGTGGACTTGGCGGTGATCCGTGATTCATCTCGCGCTGTATATGCAAAAAGTACCGCAACAATAATGAATGGAATAAGCGTATACGCCACTTCGATAGGAATGTGGTACTGGGTCTGCTTAGGAAACTCTTCGCTCTTCTTGCGATGGAAAATTGCAGACCAGATAATTAACCCAGCAGTGAATATGCCGACAACGCCGGCTGTGATCCATGCGCCTTGCCATAACGAAAGCGAGGTGTCATTAACGCTAGATAGGCCTTCTTCGTAGCCCAGACCAGAGACTTTGGAGCAGCCAGTAAGGAATAAAGTAAGTGGAACGACAAGTCCGACTACCCGCAGGGCACGACCATTCTGGGTACGAGAGGCTTTTGGCATGGGCGTAAGGATAGTGGAGCATTTCCAAAGCGCTGACATATGCGGGTAGCGTTCTAGGCGTGGCTCATGCAATAAGCAACTTCCAGTTGGAATCCCCCCTCCATCCCAAGGCCCGGGAGGCCCTTGCGGACGCCATTGACCAGGGCTGGAGCGATCCAGGCAAACTCTCTAATCAGAATGCGAAAGCCAGAATTCTTAGAAATCAGGCTCTGGATTCCATCGCAGAACAATTGGCGGTCACCCCCAGTGAATTGGAAATCATTGGCGAACCATTGCTAGGCAATTACTTTGCCATCGCAGGCTTGCTCCATGCCGAGGACACCTTGATTTATTCGGCAGTAGACCGCAAGGAGATTTTTGCAATCGCCCAATCGCATCGCAAGACAATTGAATTGCCCGTGACCAACATGGGACAGATAGCACCAGAAGATTTTCCAAACTCCGCAGCAACTCCTGACTCCGTCTTTGCGTTGCAAGTTGCCAACGGCGAAACTGGAACCATCCAACGGATTGAAGAACTCATTGCAATCTCTGGTTCTGCGCGCATTGCATGCGACTATTCAAGTTGCGGCCCACGCATTGCATTACCGTCACGGTGGGAGAGCGCTTATTTTGACGCAAAATCGTGGCAGGGTCCAGAAGGTATCGGCATTATTGCAATTGCCGAGGCCGCTGCATGGGCAAACCCATTGCCGCATATAGGCGCTGCGCGCACACCGCAATCAGTTTCATTGCCACTCATATTGGCCGCTGCAGTAGCCCTTGAAGTCTGGCACGAAGAAGAAAAAAATGAATCTCCACGATTACGTAGCCTTTCCGAGAAACTGCGACAAGAAATATCCGCAACTGTGGCCGATTGTGACATTGCTGGAGATTTGAACTCCTCACTCCCTCACATCACCTCGCTCTCGTTCCTCTACGTGCAAGGCGAAGAACTTCTCCGCAGGCTTGACGCAGTTGGTATTGCCGTAGATTCTGGTTCGGCCTGCACTGCCGAAAATCTCCAACCCAGCCATGTTCTAGCTGCGATGGGTGTTCTCACACATGGAAACATCCGCATTACTTTGCATCATGGAGTTAGCGAGAAGGAAGTTAACGAACTCATTGCTGCAATCACCAAGGCCGTTGCGGAGTTACGTCAGTAATGGAAGAAATCAATTGCATCGGCTTATGTTGTCCGCAACCGATCATTAAGATAGCCAAAGCGATCGCCAATGTTTCGCCAGGTGATTCGTTAATTCTCTTGGCTGATGATCCACTTATTCTGCTCGATTTGCGCGCCTGGGCGCGAATGACGGGTAACGAAGTCACTCCGATAAGTGAAACGAGATTTAAAGTTACGCGTCGAAACCAAAATGTATGAGATGCTCGCTGACATCATTTGCAGCGCTCTGGCCATAAGCACTCTTGAATCGCGCTAAAAATTCATCGCGAGTAAATCGATATTCCTGTGTTCCTTTAGTTTCAATGACATACGTTGCAAGCATGGAACCCAATTGGGCACATCGTTCATGGTTAAGCCCCCATGCCAAACCTGCAATAAATCCCGATCTAAATGAATCGCCTATGCCGGTGGGATCGACTTTGGCTTTCTCTTGCGCGACTCCTACAAGAATCGGAGCATGGCCTTTCTGTTCTATCTTTACGCCTTGCGAACCCAGCGTCACGATGCGAACATCAACGCAAGCAAGAATTTCCGCATCGCTCCAGCCAGTTTTCTGACTTGCCAGCGCCAATTCATATTCGTTGAGGAAAAGGTAAGAGGCGCCTTCGATGAGACGTTTAATCTCTTCGCCATTCATACGTGCCATCTGCTGGGAAGGATCCGCGGCAAATGCGATCTTCTGTTGGCGCGCAATTTCCGAGTGCCGCAACATCGCCTCAGGGTCATCAGGGGAAATAACCAATAAATCGAAAGTTCCAGTCTTATCCATAATGGGTTGCAATTCGATATTGCGCGCTTCGCTCATTGCTCCTGGAAAGAAAGACGCAATCTGATTTAACTCGGTATCTGTTGTGACCATGTAGAGCGCCGTATGCAAAGTTTCCGAGACTAGAACGTGCGAAGTATCAACACCGTGCCGAGTGAGCCAAGCCTCGTAATCGGCAAAATCTTTGCCGACCGCTGCGATCAAAATTGGATTAAGACCAAGAACACCCATTCCAAATGCGATATTTGCTGCACATCCCCCGCGGCGAATATCCAGGCCATCAACAAGGAATGAGAGTGAGACTTTTTCAAGTGACTCTGCAACGAGTGAGTCGGTGAACTTTCCTGGGAAAGTCATCAAATGGTCACGACCAACTGACCCAGCCACGCCAATTTTCATAGGTGATCTAAGGAAGAGCTAAGGGCTCGAATTAGTGGAACGAGTCGCCACAGGCACATGAGCCTCCGGCATTGGGGTTGTCGATAGTGAAGCCCTGCTTTTCGATGGTATCCACGAAATCGATAGAAGCACCCGCAAGATATGGCTCGCTCATCTTGTCAATAACAACCTTTACCATGCCAAACTCATGGGTGACATCGCCATCAAGCGCGCGATCATCAAAATAGAGTTGGTAGCGAAGTCCCGAGCATCCGCCAGGTTGGACTGCTACACGAAGAGCTAGATCGTCGCGATCTTCTTGTGCCAAAAGCGCCGCAACTTTGCCAGCGGCAGTTTCGGTAAGAAGGATTCCGCTTGCTACCTCTGTGGTACTAATGGCTTCAGTGCTCATAATCAATTCTCTCCTAAGACCTTGTGAGTACGGGCGAAAGTCTACTCGCACAAAAGCAAAGAAACGGACAGAATATACGTATGGCATTGAGTGATCTACTGCTCCTAGGGCGGGAAGCCGACCTAGGTAGCGAGCGTGGCGTCTCATGTACTGGCCAATTGCCCGCAGCAAGTGATCCCTCGCTGGTGGCCCGTGCGAAAGCTGCACGAGAAACACTAGGTGATCGAGTCCTCGTCCTTGGCCATCATTATCAACGCGATGAAGTAATTGCTTTTGCCGATATCACTGGTGATTCATTTAAATTGGCGCAAGCAGCAGCGGCCCAACCAACTGCAGAATTCATCATCTTCTGTGGTGTGCATTTCATGGCCGAAAGCGCTGACATTCTTACCTCGCCCGAGCAGAAAGTAATCCTGCCCGATTTAGCCGCTGGTTGTTCTATGGCAGATATGGCCACCCTAAATCAAGTAAATGAATGTTGGAAAGTTCTCGAAGAACTTGGTGTCGCAGACAAAACAATTCCTGTCACGTATATGAACTCCTCAGCCGCAATCAAAAGTTTCACTGGCAAGAACGGTGGGACAATCTGCACATCCTCCAACGCTGCCCGTGCCATGAGGTGGGCTCTGGAGCAAGGAGAGAAAATTCTTTTTCTTCCCGATCAACATTTGGGTCGCAATACTGCCGTTGCCTCCCTTGGACTTTCCCTTGCTGATTGCGTTCTCTGGAATCCCTGGAAGCCCATGGGTGGTTTAACTGCGCAGGAAATTAAGGCCGCCAAAATTATTCTCTGGCGTGGTCACTGTTCAGTCCATGGTCGTTTCACTATCGATGCAGTGAACGAAGTACGGACACGTATACCTGGCGTTAAAGTTCTGGTACACCCTGAATGTCAATATGAGGTTGTCTCCAGCGCTGATGTTGTCGGATCAACCGAGATGATTGTTCGCACTATCGAGGCCGCGCCAACTGGCTCTGCATGGGCCATCGGCACAGAGCTCAACTTGGTACAACGCCTAGCAAAAAACCATCCAGATAAAACCATCGTCTTTCTGGATAAGACCGTCTGCTACTGCTCCACAATGAACCGAATTGATCTGCCCCACCTGGTCTGGGCGATGGAATCTCTAGTCAATAACCACCTGGTCAACCAGATTCGCGTCCCCGCCGAGGTTGCCAAGTTCTCAAAAATCGCCCTCGAGAGAATGCTAGCTCTGCCTTAAAAGTTTCTTACCTCGCTAGAGACCCTCTATAGTCGCTTGTATGAGTCCAGATACCCCTGAAAAAAAAGGTCACCCAACCCCCAAGCGTAAAGATGCGCAAGCAAAACGCACCGTTAACTCTTTAGCGCCAGCTACCAATCGTATTGAGCGGCGCAAGCAGAAAGATCTTGTGCGCCAATCTCGCGCCGCATCTCGCGCCGCTTACATGCGGGGCGAAGAAGGCGCTCTTCCAGCGCGCGATCGTGGACCTGTTCGCAAATTCGTACGGAACTATGTTGACTCCCGCCGCTCTATTGCTGAATATCTCTTGCCATTACTTTTTGTTGTACTGATTATCTCGCGCGTCACGGTGCTGGAAACAACTGCTGTTGGCTTGATGTACCTGGTCTTCGTTGGCGCTATGGTCGAAGGTTTCATTCTGACACGACGCATTAAGCGCGAAGTAAGAACACGTTTCCCAGAAGCCTCGACAAAGGGCTTGGGAACATACGGCTGGTCCCGCTCAACCCAGTTGCGTCGCTTGCGCGCGCCAACACCTCAAGTAAAACCTGGCGATAAAGTTTCTTAAGGTCGTGGGTTAGGGCTCACGTTCTGAGCTGGATCAGTTTCAGGCAACTTGCCTAAGGCTTTGTCGATAGCGCGCATTGTTTCTGCTGAAAGTTTCACACCAGAAGCTTTCACATTTTCTTTTACTTGCGCTGGCTTAGTTGCGCCGATAATCGCGCTAGAAACATTGGGGTTCTGTAAGACCCACGCCACAGCAAGTTGCGCCATCGTCAGACCCGCATCAGCAGCAACCGGGCGTAAATTCTCTACCGCATTCAAAACTTCATCGCGGATCCAACGCGAGATCATTTCTGCACCGCTCTTCTTATCGGTTGCGCGCGAACCAACTGGAGCTTTCTTTCCAGCTCTGTATTTTCCAGTGAGGACGCCTTGGGCAATGGGAGACCATACGATCTGACCGATTCCTTCACGCTCGGAGAGCGGAACAACTTCCTTTTCAATAACTCGCCAGAGCATTGAATACTGAGGTTGGTTTGAAATGAAACGGTTATACCCGCGCGCATCTTGAATCTTAAGAGCCTCTTCAATCTCGCTCGCGCGCCATTCTGAGGTACCTATGTAATTGACTTTTCCTTGGCGGATCAAATCATCGAAAGCACTGAGAGTCTCCGCAAGAGGTGTCTCATAATCAAAACGATGTGCTTGATACAGATCTATGTGATCAGTCTTGAGACGTTTGAGAGAAGCGTTGCACGATTCCATAATGTGCTTGCGGGATAGGCCACGATCATTCTTTCCTGGACCAGTGGGCCAATAAACTTTCGTGAAAAGTTCATAGGATTCGCGTCGGACGCCTGTAAGTGCTTTACCCAGAACTGATTCAGCTTTGGTCTGTGCATAAACATCGGCAGTATCAAATGTTGTAATACCAACATCAAGGGCAGTCTTAACACACGCAATTGCGCTCTGCTGTTCCACCTGTGAGCCATGCGTAATCCAGTTTCCGTAAGAAATCTCCGACACATACATCCCGGTACTACCTAGACGGCGATATTCCATGGCTTTATCTCCCCTTTTTTCTGGTTACCCAAGATGCTAACACCTTGCCTTTGAGCGTGCCCAGTTGCCAACGCCAAGTGCATGTGGTTTGGTTCACCTACAACTACATATGTCTTTTCGTTCGGGGGAAGTTCGGTGAAAGTCCGGCGCTGACCCGCAACCGTGAAGCAGTGATTCACTGCTAAGTCGGAATACCTGGCCTAAAGACTCGAAATCGACACCACCCGCCGAGGTTTGCGGGGCGTACGTCCAGACGTAAATGTTTGCACTAATGGTTTAAGTCGTTCGAGATCCATCTTCGAACGACTTTTTTATTTTATTGCGCAGATGTTTCCGTAAGGCTCGCCTTGTGAGACTCCCTACCAAAGGACTCACCGATGAAAAAAACTCATCCCACATCTATCTTTCTGATCGCACTTGCGATCATCTTTTCGGCGTTAACTGGCACTCCCGCTAATGCCGGCGAAAAAGGCTACCGATATTGGGGTTACTTCCAAGCCCCCGCTGGTGCCAAAACATGGACAATGGCGATGACCGGTCCAAGCGTTGTTGTCCCTGATGGCTCTGTCGAAGGTTGGGCATTCACTTTCAGCAGCGAGAGCGTCCCAGATGCAGCCACACCACACCGTGCTCCGAACTTTAAAAGAATTTGTGGCACCACCAAATCACCTGGTGCAAATATGAAACGCATTGGGGTCATCATTGATTTCGGTCGTGCTGTATTGAGACCCAAAGGTGAGTCCATGCCACGTACGGTCTTCAAGTGCGTTGTGGTTGATAAGGGCGCAATTGGTTTTGATGTTCTGGCGAAGGTCGTCAAGATCCGCGCCGCAGCCTCTGGCTTCGTCTGCGCATTTAATAACTACCCAGCCAAGGAATGTGGAGCAGAGATTCCAACTCCAGCTTCGTTGATACCAAAGAAGCAGTAATGCATCGTTCGCTGCACCCACTCCTCTGGTGGATTTGGGCGGGCTCCCTTGCTATTGGCGTAGCAAAGGCAAGTTCCGTTCTGATCGCTTGCGCGGTTGTGGGTGCAGTGGCGATTGTCGTTTATCGTAAATCGGAGAAAACTCCGTGGGCCGCGAGTTTTCGTTGGGCTCTCAAGGTTGGCCTCTGGGTTATAGCTATTCGAATTTCAGCAGGAGTTTTGATAGGCGTGCCGATTCCTGGTCAAACTCTTTTTACTCTCCCAATTCTTCCCTTACCCTCCTGGATGGCAGGAATTCGTATTGGCGGCCCTGTGACGCTCGAACGCGTAACTGCGACAGCGCACGAAGGCCTCATAATGGCTGCAATTATCGCTCTCCTGGGCGCAGCCGCATCATTGTCTAGCCCTCACCGTTTACTTCGATCCTTACCTGTAATGGTTTATGAATTTGGTGTCGCAGTTGTCATCGCAACGTCAATCCTTCCGCAACTTGTCGCCAGCATCGCTCGAATTCATGACGCACAGAAATTGCGAGGTCAAGAAACTCGCGGATTCATGAAGTGGCGCCGAATAGCGTTACCACTCCTAGAAAGTTCTTTATCTCGTTCATTGGATTTAGCCGCAGCAATGGATGCACGAGGATACGGATATAGTCGAAAGCGTTCCAGATATCGCCCCATCCCTTGGAGCGCTAGAGAATTACTGATCTGCCTGATCGCGATCTTGGCCCTCGCCAAACCGCAGTATGTGCTTCTGGGCGCAGCGCTTGCACCACTTTTTCTTGCACCGTCACAGAGAGAGGAGGTGCTTAGGTGATTACTTTCTCCAATGTCTCTCTTATCTACCCCAACTCCACGCAAGCCGTAGTTGAAAATTTATCTTTTACTATTGCTGAAGGCGAATTTGTGCTGGTTATGGGTCCGACGGGCGTTGGAAAATCATCTCTGTTGCGTCTGATTAATGGCCTAGTTCCACATCACACGGGAGGAATCCTCGCTGGCGACGTCAGCGTGGACGGCATTTCCACGCGGAACGTTAAACCTGGCGGCTTAGCTCACCTTGTTGGATTTGTCGGGCAGAACCCACTCAATGGGTTTGTTACGGACATAGTGGAAGAGGAATTGGCCTTCGGTATGGAGACGCTCAACCTTGCCCCTGATGTCATGCGTAAGCGAGTCGAAGAAGTTCTTGATCTATTAAGTCTGGCCCATCTACGTCAACGCTCCATTGCAACTCTCAGCGGTGGCGAGCAACAACGTGTCGCAATCGGAAGCGCATTAGTTATGCATCCTAAAGTTTTAGTTCTCGATGAGCCAACAAGTGCATTAGATCCCATCGCAGCCGAAGAAGTTCTCTCCATCTTGCATCGCCTTGTTCATGATTTGAGTTTGACCGTCGTCATTGCTGAACACAAGCTTGAACGTGTCATCCAATTTGCAGATCGCGTGATCTATATCCTTGGTAATGGGCTAGTACATATCGGTACTCCTGCGGAAATATTGAAAACTTCGCAGATTGCCCCACCTATCGTGCACCTAGCACGCGCGCTGAACCTGCCAGATGTTGCCCTCACCGTCCGAGATATGCGTCGCATGAGCGCGCCTTTGCGCGATCGTTTATCCAAAATCCCCCAACCCATTCCACCGGTTGTGAACTCTACAGAGGGAATCGTCCACGTCGCAGGTGTCTGGCTTGCTTACGGTAATAAAAGTGCTCTCCGCGATATTTCTTTAACCATTCATCGCGGTGAAATCGTTGCAGTGATGGGACGCAATGGTGCTGGGAAAAGTTCGCTATTACGGAGCATCGTCGGAGTATTGGAAGTTGAACGCGGAAAAATATCTCTACTGGGAAAAGATCCGCATACTCTGCGCGGGCGAGAACGCACGCAACTCGCTGGCTTCATTCCGCAAGAACCCAGCGACATCCTCTACGGCCAGAGCGTCAGCCAAGAGTGCGCACAAGCCGATCGCGATAATCACGTTGACCCTGGTGAAACCTTGGCATTGCTGCAGAAATTAGTGCCAGGTATCTCTCCAACAACACATCCACGCGACCTCTCTGAGGGTCAGCGTCTAGCGTTGGCCTTGAGCGTCGTGCTTTCGGCCCATCCAGAATTACTGGTCTTGGATGAACCCACTCGCGGACTTGATTACAGCTCAAAAAATTCTCTCACTACCATACTGAAATCTGTTGCTAGTGAAAACCGCGCGGTCATACTTGCAACCCATGATGTCGAACTTGTCGCGCAAGTTGCAACGCGAGTTATCTTCATCGCCGATGGTGAAATCGTTGCAGATGGTTCAACCGTCGATGTCTTGCTTTCATCCCCCGCCTTTGCACCACAAGTCGCCAAAGTTATGTCACCTGCTCCATACTTGACCGTCAAAGATATTGTAGATGCGATGAGAAATTCACCATGACAACCACCGCCAACATCTACACATTTCGAGCACGATCTATAATTGCCTTGGTAGTTGCATCATTGATCAGTGCGGCCGGATTTTTATGGCCTTTCTTTATCGGTGCCAATGCCGAATACCGCCATCAAAATAACCAATGGTTTTTCTGGGTTGCTGTTCCGATCGCCTTAACAATCTTGATTATTGAAATCAGCAATGAACGACTCGACGCTAAATCAGTTGCCCTCTTAGGAGTCTTAGCAGCGCTTACTGCTGCATTGCGTCCCATGGGAGCAGGGGTTGCGGGGATTGAGCCAATGTGGTTTCTCTTGATACTGAGCGCTCGAGTATTTGGAGCAGCCTTTGGATTTATTTTAGGAATCCTCGCGCTCTTTGTCTCTGCTTTCCTTACCGGCGGTTTTGGACCTTGGCTGGCTTATCAGATGTTTGCCGCTGGCTGGATAGGACTGGGAGCAGGCGCATTGCCGCAGCGAGTTGGGAAACGCCTCATCCGTGGCCCGAGTGAAGTTCTCATTCTGGTGCTTTACAGCATCTTTGCAGCGTTACTTTTTGGGATTCTTATGGATCTGCAATTTTGGCCTTGGGCTCTTGGAAGCAATACCCAACTCTCCTATCTGCCAGGCGGTGCGGTCGGAGAAAATCTCCACCGCTTTATCGTTTTCCATTTAGCTTCATCAATGGCCTGGGATGTACCACGAGCAATTTTTACCGCAGCACTAACAATAATTACTGCACCGACAGTTCTTACTGCACTGCGACGCACGAAACGTCGTGCCTCGTTCCTAGCACCAATTGAATTTATTGCAGCAAAAGAAAACGCTATCGGACGTGCGAAGGAACAAACGGGAGCTTGACGATCTCGACTTCGCAATCACGCCCTCGAATATCAACGACTAACTGATCGCCGATCTCCAAGTTGGTCGCGACGAGAGCAAGAGCAATCCCATTCTTTAATGTAGGCGAGAAAGTTCCACTTGTTACTTCACCTACATGCACGCCGCTTGCACTCTTCACGCTCATGCCGCCGCGCGGAATTCCCTTTCCAATACATTTCAAACCACGCAGAATTCGCCCCGCACCGTCGGTCCGTTCTTTGCGCAATACATCTGCACCAGTGAAATCTGATTTCTTCCAACCCACTGCCCAACTTGCGTTGGCCTGCACAGGGGTAATGTCGAGGGATAGTTCGTGGCCGTGTAATGGATAGCCCATCTCTGTCCGTAAAGTATCGCGGGCGCCAAGACCACAGACCACGCCATCAAATTCTCTCATCACAGTTACAAGAGTGTCCCAGACATGTTCTGCTTGGCTCCAACTAGGGAGAATTTCAAAACCAAATTCACCGGTATACCCAGTGCGACAAAGTATTACGGTTGATCCAGCAATCGTCACATGCGCGAAACTCATGTAGTCCAGACCAGTGTCGACTCCTAAAGTCTCTAGCACGGCCGCAGATTTGGGTCCTTGAATTGCAATAACCCCAAAACTTTCATGCAGGTTCTTTATCTCAATACCTGCTGGGGCTAATTTTTGCAGAGCTGCTACAACATCTGCAGTGTTTGACGCATTGGGAACTAGGAAAAGGTCTTGGGCGCTATTGCGATAAACGATCAGATCATCGATCACTCCCCCTGCTTCATTGCAGATCATCGTGTACTGCGCCTGTCCGTCCACTATCCGGTTGAGATCATTCGTCAGCGCACTATTGAGAAACTCCAGAGCACCCGGGCCACGTACAGATGCTTTACCCAAGTGGGAAACATCGAAAATCCCCACCTTTTCTCGCACCGCCGTATGTTCAATCAGTACGCCCGTATCGGGGTAATCGATCGGCATTAGCCAACCGCCGAAATCTGCCATTTTGGCGCTGCGCTCGAGGTGACGTTGATGCAAGGGTGAATGTTTCATGCCCGCAATCTATCGCTAGGCTCTAGGTTAGTAAAAATCTCAAAA
>CAKKQM010000007.1 GCA_919902125.1 Actinomycetes bacterium
TGTCGGTAAAATACTACCGATGTCGGTAAAATACTACCGACACCTACAGGAGCCCAGGACTACGAAATAAGGCAAAAACACCCTAGAGAAGGTTCTGGTTCCGCCACGGATAAATTGACTGGCAGACTCCGTGGGCGCTTTGATTTAAGAGGCGATCGACAAGGTCACCTTTCGAGGTCGGGAATGCTGGTCCTGCGTTCGATGATTTACCGTTTACACTTCACCCGGAGACCTTTCGGGTTCGGCTTTTGTCTTGAGTTTTGTCACGACTTCTGTCATACCTTTTGCATTGGTCCCGGGCCTCTAGCTCAGTCGGTAGAGCAACAGACTTTTAATCTGTGGGTCGTCGGTTCGATCCCGACGGGGCCCACTTTTAATTTGTATTACTCCACCAGTTGCTTGACATATCGTGTTCGGCTGATGCTTGACAGATGTTCGGCTGATCCTTGACAACGACTGATTGAGCCCAAGGGCGGAGTCTTACAGGCGCACTTTTAATTATTCGCCTAATTCTGCGGCGCAAGCCAAACGCAATTTTTACATAACTTATGCCTCTGTGGAGAGAGCGATCCTGGGCGAACACTGAAGGTTTTGAATTGACTACCTATACCCCTAGGGGTATTATTCGTTTTGCGAACCAAACCAGCAGTTTTAAAAAGGGAGATTGAGAAATGTGCTCACGTGTTACATGTCAGGTCTGCAGGAAGCTAACTTGGTCAGGTTGCGGTAACCATGTCGAATCAGCTTTAGCCGGAGTTCCAGAGCAGGACCGTTGCAGCTGCAGATAAATTAAGTGCAAGCCAGCAATTGAAGAACGTCGATAACTAACACTACAGATAAGGAACACTAAGAATATGTGCAGCAGAACAACATGTCGCAAGTGCGGAAAACCAAGCTGGAGTGGTTGCGGTAGTCATGTCGAGATTGTGTTGAAGGGTGTTCCTAAGTCTCAGCGTTGCCAAGGCCATGCCAATGATCCAGTCGAGCCAGGTTTCTTTTCCAAACTATTCGGTAGGAAGTAAGCCGTTTTTCATTTCAGATAGCATCAAGCGATCTGATTCAATCTTCGACTGCGGATGGAATTAAAGACTTAATAGCTATGCGGACATCTCCGGTGGCACCGAGATGCACAGGTAGCTTCATCGTTTCCAGCATCCGCACCATGCCTTCGCCGATGTGATTGGCGACGATCGCTTCAATATTGTGCTCACGGAGAAATTTCACAATGCGTGCATGGTGGGAACCATGTGTGCCCTCGTCGTGGAGTCGATTCCAAGAGACCTCGATCTCCTGCCAATTCACGATTTCGCCGTCAGTCACTTCCGCCACCGCGACCCAATCCGCACGACCCCATCGCGGATCGATATTTCCATCACGCATTATTGGTGCACAAACAATCATCTCAACTCTTCTCTGGGATCATCACAATGGAGCCCGAGGGGCACTCTGTCACACAAATACCGCATCCCTTGCAGTAATCGAGGTTGAATTCAAAACCCTTGCCAACCCCCAGTTTTATAACGGCGTTGTCAGGGCAGACGCCAAAGCAGTTGTCACATTCAAAGCAGTTTCCGCATGACATGCAGCGGCGTGCCTCATATAGCGCAGTGGATTCATCCAGACCCTGGACGACCTCATCGAAAGTTGATGCTCGACGCGCACCTTCCAACCGTGGTCGTACCGCATGTGGGGCATCTGAGTAGTACCAAGGGTTTAGATCTTCGTACTCAACAATCTTGGGGTTCTGCGCTTTTTCGTAAACCGTTTTACGGAGCCATGCATCAATGTTCCGTGCAGCTTTTTTACCGTGCCCAATTCCTGTAGTGACGGTCCGTTCGGCCGGAACCATATCGCCGCCTGCGAAAACGCCGGCTCGCCCAGTCATCATCAGGGAATTCACTTGTACAACTCCGTCGCGGACTTCTAAATCCGTAACATTGTTAATGAGTGAGAGATCTACTTCTTGTCCGAGTGCTAAAACCAGAGAATCAGCTTCTAATTCTTCAAATTCACCAGTGGGTTGCGGGAAACCGTTCTCATCGAGTGCCATTTTCTCGATTTTCAATTGACCGACTTCGGCGTGTTTAACAGTTGAGAGCCACTTCATTAAAACGCCTTCTTCGATTGCTTCTTGAATTTCACCATCGTCGGCGGGTGCCTTTTCGCGGGTGCGACGATAGACGATTATGGCTTCTTCCGCGCCGAGTCGTTTGGCGGTACGGGCCACATCAATTGCAGTGTTACCTCCGCCGTAGACAACGACGCGACGGCCAAGTAACGGCGGTTGACCATCTTCTACATCGCGCAGAACATTAACTGCGTCGAGAATGCGCGCAGCTTCTCCGGCAGGAATATAGGCGCGTTTTCCAATCTGCGCTCCAACTGCCAGAAATATTGCGTCAAAATCTTCATTAATTGCATCTTGAAGATTCTCAACATGTTGGCCAAGTTGAAAGCGCACACCCATTTCGGCAATTCGGGCAACTTCAGCGTCCAAGACTTCTCGGGGCAATCGGTACTTCGGAATTCCATATCGCATCATCCCGCCCGCTGCAGTTGCGGCATCGCGCAGCGTGACATCGTGACCAAGTCGGCGCAGGTGATAGGCCGCTGATAAGCCCGTTGGACCCGCGCCAATAATTAAAACCCGAAAACCAGAAGAAGGCGTGTTCACTTCAATCTTCCAACCCTTTTCGATTGCAAGGTCACCGAGAAATCTTTCAACCGAATTGATGCCGACGGCTTCATCCAACTGGGCGCGATTGCAAGCGGTCTGGCATGGGTGATAACAGACGCGACCCATGATGGCGGGGAAAGGATTCTCCGCGATTAGTGCACGCCACGCTTGTTCATACGATCCATCTTCTGCAATGTAGAGCCAGTTCTGTATATTTTCACCAGCGGGGCAGGCGTTGTTGCATGGCGGCATCAGACTTACATATTGCGGGCGTTCTACTCTCCAGGAACCAGTGTGGTTGGCAAGACTTGAATCAACATTCAATGTGATTGCAAACGGCTGTTCCATTACAGCGCCTCGTCTTCATCTTGCAGCAATCCGTAGCGTTCGATGTTGCGGTCGGCTATCGCTTGTAAATGGTTGATAATGTCATCCCGCCGTTTAGGTGCAAAAAGATGCGAGTACCGTCCTTGAAGTTTCAAGTACTCCTCAACTGGCACTTGCTTGCGGATTGGCGTTGATGACACAACTTCACCGTTCTCTGCTTCGAAGACTGGGAAAAGTCCGCTCTGTGTTGCAAGGCGTGCGATACGTACCGTGTCACACGATGCCGAACCCCAGCCCAACGGACAAGGGACAAGGACATGCAAGTAACGCGCACCGCGTAATTCCATAGCGCGGGCCACTTTTGCTTCTAGGTCGCGTAAGTCAGCGACGGTTGCTGTTGCCACGTAAGGAATCTCGTGCGCCATTGCGATGCGTGGAAGATTTTTTCCCTGGCCAAAAACATTCCCTGGCTCTGGCCCCACCGCCTGGGTTGTCGATGTGCGTGCAGCTGGCGGAGTTGCCGCTGAGCGCTGTACGCCGGTATTCATATACGCCTCATTGTCGTAACAGATGTAAAGAACATCATCGTTTCGTTCAAACATCCCGGAGAGAGTTCCAAAACCAATATCAACCGTTGCGCCATCGCCGCCTTGGCCGACAACTCGGATATCAGTCCGTCCTTTAGCGCGTAGTGCAGCAGCAACACCGCTGGCTACTGCGGGCGCGTTACCGAAAAGTGAATGTAACCATGCGATACGCCATGATGTCTCTGGGTACGGCGTGGAGAAAACTTCCAAGCACCCGGTTGCGTTGACTGCAATTACTTGACCGTCCGCTGCACGCATCGCTGCATCGAGTGCATAGCGCGCACCGAGTGCTTCGCCGCAACCTTGGCATGCGCGATGGCCAGATGTCAGAGCGTTCGTGCGATCAGTATCGGATTGCACCGAGCCTTGCTCTGGAGGAAGCAAGCGGTTGCCGACTGCGAAACTACCCACCTGGTAAAACTTCACTGGTGCAGTGCTCATGATTTAACCCTTCTCACGGATGAGTTCGCGATCCACCAACTCTTGATCAAGGTCAAGGAATGTCAGAGGTTTTAGTTGATCGCGGGCCGCTTGATCAAAGAGCGTATGTAGCGACGTTTTAGTAATTGGTCGACCGCCAAGTCCGGCAATCACGGTGTATTCATTTAACACCAGAGACGAAACGGCCATCCGGATATTGTCGGCCACGATTCCGCCAATGCCCACCGCGAACGCTTTCTCGACTATGACGATACGTTTTGCATTCTTAAGTGCATCTCGTACTGCATCGAATGGGAATGGGCGGAACGAAATGATGCCAAGCACGCCGATAGATACCCCGCGCTCGCGCTCTTCATCGACCATATCTTTTATGGTGCCAAGGACCGAGCCGAGTGCGATGATCA
>CAKKQM010000008.1:0-10925 GCA_919902125.1 Actinomycetes bacterium
CATGGAAGTCCCAGCGGGTGACATTTCACTTTACGGCTCTGCTGCAATTGCCCCGCTCGATACTGCCAATGGTTTTGAAAATGTTGTTCGAATTACTGGGTTAGTTGAAAAACCACCTACAGAAAGTGCGCCGAGTAATTACGCGGTACTAGGCCGTTATTTGCTAACTCCTGAAATATTCGATGTGCTGCGTGAAACCAAATCTGGTCGCGGCGGTGAGATCCAATTAACGGATGCTATTGCCGAATTGACAGAGCGTTCCGACACTGGCGGCCCGGTACATGGTGTGATTTTCAAAGGTCGACGTTATGACACAGGCGACAAATTAGGATATTTACAAGCGACCATTCGACTGGCTGTCGAACGGGAAGACTTGGGTCCTGAGTTCCGCGTCTGGCTGCAGAAATTTACGCAAGACCTCACAAAGTAGTTATAAGTGCAGGTGCCGAGGTTATTCAACCGGTATAACAGTTAGTACTTCGACTCCCCCAATATCGCGCAAGATATTAAGTAGATCGGTGGGATCGTTACCTGGAATTGCGACGGTAATGTCATCAAACCCACGACCATCTTCACTCTTCATCACAACAAGACCGCGAATGTCGCCACCAGCGAAACCAATGGCCGATGCCACTGCACCGAGGGATCCAGGTCGATCAGGAAGAGAGATACGTAATCGAAATAGCGCCATGTCTCATCTTATCCTGATCGATCGAAATCTAAATCACTGGGATGAAGTTGAGCCCAAGGTGACTTTAAATGTCTTGGAGGTACCAGTTGGTAGATCAACCACAACCGAGACAATTGCACCTGGAGCATACGAACGGATGCGAACGATCGCAGATACTTGATCGGCAACTTTGAAGCCGTCAATGGAGCGAATGATGGAACCAATAGGAATTCCGGCATTGGATGCGCCTTCACTCGGGACGAGTTTGGCAATCTTTGCGCCACTTCCGGTGTAGCTCGGATCAAAGAAAACGCCTAAGACCGGACGAGTGGCTGTATGCGTTGGAGTATCAATAATCTCATTGGCGATTCGCTTGGCTTGATTAATAGGGATCGAGAACCCAAGTCCGATACTGCCGCTCTGACCGCCTGATGTAAGCGTGGCAATTGCAGAATTAACGCCGATGATGCGACCTTGCCCATCAAGGAGCGCTCCGCCTGAGTTGCCGGGATTGATTGCGGCATCAGTCTGGATCGCATCAATATATGACTCAGCACCGACGCTGCCCGTCGTGACGGGGCGATTAAGCGCGGAAATAATTCCACTTGTGACCGTGCTTGCAAGCCCCAATGGCGAACCAATAGCAACAACCGGATCACCGATACTCAACGTGGAAGAATCGCCAAAGGAGATGACCGGAAGGTTTCCCTTCATGATTTGAATAACTGCTAAATCGTATGTGGTGTCGCGACCGACAATGGTTGCACCAATGGTGTCGCCATTGTTAAATTCAACTGTAATGGTGCCGCTTGTCGCAGCTGATTCAACAACGTGGTTGTTGGTAAGAATGTAACTAGATGACGCACTGGTACGAATAATGGAACCAGATCCGGTTCCGCTACCCGATGCCGAAGTCACGTTGACCGAGACAACACTGGGTGTAACTGCAGCTGCAATCGCTTTAACATTCATCCCGCCAGTACCAAGATCGACAAGGGTGCGCCTCTTTGAGCAGGTACCGTCAGTAGAGAGATACATTGCTTGGGTGCGATTATCAACGCAGGCTTTTACTGCCACAGTGGTCGACGTGACCGCGGTTGCAACGCCGCCCACAACAAATGCGCCGAGTAAGAATCCGACACCGATTTTCATCCCCGTTGACCGAGCAAAAGATCTCTTCAATGAACGCAATGACAGATACATAAACAACCCGGACCTTTCCGATAGATATGAATTATACGAGCCAGCATAAATCCAGGTCAGACCAGGCCATAGGTGCACGACGCGGACTGCAAGAGGTTGAGTTCGCCACGATGCAGAGCAGTTGCTCGGACGTGACTTCGCAATAAAGACATGGCGGCAAGAGTAAAGGGTGTTCCTGGGAAATGGCTCCCTGACTTGGACTCGAACCAAGAACCTGCCGGTTAACAGCCGGCTGCTCTGCCAATTGAGCTATCAGGGACTACGTGGATAAAACGGGTAGGGCAAGCGCAAACTCTAGCGCACCAGCACAGGTGCTCTAAATCGCCTCTTTTACAGATCCCCGAAAGCCAGGTCGTGGAGAGTTCTGCGAGCCGCCTCCAAGGCAACAAGATCGGTAAAGAGGGTCGTGTACTCGACCTCGTTGGCGACGGGATTGAGACGTTGCAACGTTGACTTCAACTCAGCAATCGCGCGACTCATAGTGACCTCGCGAAGTCGCGCCACAATGCTTTCAACGTAGCGCTCGGAGATCTCACCATCGGCTCGGATTGGTTCGGCGGATAATTCTGCAATCAGCGCCTTCATATTGGCATCATCAATCTGATCCATCCGTAGCGTTGAATCCCCATGCGTATCAATAACCCCACGCAGTTGCTTATAGACGGGGTGGGTAAATGCTTCGTCTTCGATCTCGTTCCACCCTTTAACCAGATCAGAGATCTGTAGACGGGCTTTGAGAACTTCGCGCTCAAGGGCCAACCGTGGTTCATTGGGGTTGGGACGCCAATCAGAGTTGGTTACGGGTTCGGCAATATTGGTTGTAACAACAGTGCGCGCGCCTCGTGCAACAACAGCCGAAACGGTTTCGACTTCAACGCCAAGCCAACCGGCTAAAAGCCTGGTGTATTCGGGGCGCAGAGATTTATCACGTATCTGGGCAACCAGCGGCGCTGCTGCATTGAGCGCATTGACACGACCTTCGGCTGTATCTAATTTATGTTGATTGAGCTCAGTGCGGATTGCAAATTCAAAGAGCGGAACGCGACGAGCGATGAGATCGCGCAATGCCAGATCGCCTTTATGTTGGCGTAAGTCGCATGGATCTAGACCATCTGGTTCGACTGCAACGAAAGTCTGCGTAACGAATTTCTGGTCATCGCTAAATGCGCGAAGGGCTGCCTTTTGCCCAGCGGCATCGCCATCAAAAGTAAAAATAACTTCACCACGGAATGCATCATCGTCCATTAACAGACGACGCAAGATGCGGATGTGATCGGTACCAAATGCCGTGCCGCACGTTGCCACAGCGGTTGGGATTCCGGCCAAGTGAGCAGCCATCACATCGGTATAACCCTCAACGATAACTGCTTGGCGTTTCTTAGCAATCTCTTTCTTCGCTAGGTCTAAACCATAAAGAACTTGACTCTTCTTATAAATTGGCGTTTCAGGAGTATTAAGATATTTCGGGCCGTCATCAATATCATCACTTGCCAACTTGCGAGCACCAAAACCAACGACATCCCCTGAGATGTCCCGGATTGGCCAGGTAAGGCGATTACGGAAACGATCAATAGGACCGCGTTGGCCCATCCTTGATAGCCCAGCAACCTCAAGCTCGTCGATAGTAAAGCCTTGAGCGCGCAAATGTTTGGTCAGCGCATCCCATTCGTCAGGGGCATATCCAACTCCAAAAATGTCGCATGCGGCTTTATCAAAGCCGCGTTTAGAAAGAAGGTCACGACCAAATTGCGCTTGTGAAGATTCATTGAGTTGGAGCTGATAAAACTTCGCCGCCGCAGCATTTGCCGCAATCAACCGTGAGCGCTGTCCTGGCGGCGCCGACGTACCACCAGCGCTTTCGTCATATCGAAGCGTGTAACCAATGCGTTCGGCCAGACGTTCAACGGTTTCGGTAAATGAAAGGTGATCCATCTTCATCACAAAAGCAATAACATCCCCACCAGTCTGACAACCGAAGCAGTGAAAATAACCCTTGCTAGGAGTTACGTGAAATGACGGCGATTTTTCGTCGTGAAATGGACATAGGCCTTTCTTCTGACCGCCACCAGCATTTTTGAGTTGGACATAATCGCCCACAATTTCGTCAATTGGCGCATGTTCGCGGATGTATGCCACATCCTCATCTTTAATCCGCCCGCTCATGTTTGTCAGTCTATCTGCGCCCGAAGACGCGCATGGAGGGTGTAAGCCCCTGGGTCGGTCAGGCTGGCAATCTGATCGATAACAACGCGCAGACGCTCAGCATCACTCGTGGCACGATCCCAGTCGACCAAGAATATGGAGTCAAGGCAGGCTGGTGCACTAGCAAGAGCCATCTCAACTAATTGAGTGATGATGATGCGTTGCTTGCGATATCGCTCTTGCGCCAGGGGTGCGTTAATTAAGTAATGCCCAGTAACGGATTTAAGTAGACCGACCTCAATCTTTTGCTCGCGTGGCACTTCAAGGTCTGCGCCATAACGTACAAGTGGTTTATCTCCATGAACTTTACGAGTTTCCACTTCGGCAGAAAGAATAAATCTGCCGATCAATTGACTGGCGAAGTCCTTTAAGCGAGCGAGGGATCGATGAGTGCCGTCATAGTGTGATGGCCAGCACGACAATTTCTGCAAACGCTCAAGTGCTGCTGCGGCTTCAGCTTGCGTGGCATTAACTCCGTAATCGTTAACCATTACCTTATGAAGCAGAGGTAAATCCTTTGGAAAATGGCCAACATCTACCTGGCCCGCCACGAGTGCATCTTCTAGATCATGGACTGAATACGAGACATCATCAGACCAATCCATAATCTGCGCTTCAATGCAGCGGGCAGAATCAGGCGCACCTTGACGCATCCAATGAAAAATTTCGAGATCGTCGTCGTATACACCATATTTGAGTGAGTTGATCGCGTGCGGCCATGGATATTTTGTTACAGCATCCAGTGAGGCACGAGTGACATTAAGTCCAACCGAACGACCATCGCTATCTACGGTCTTTGCTTCAAGGCGAGTAAGTAAGCGAAAACTCTGGGCGTTTCCTTCAAAGCCACCACAACTCGTGGCAAGTTGGGCAAGGGCGCCCTCTCCATTGTGACCAAAAGGTGGGTGCCCTAAATCATGCGCCAAACATGATGTATCCAACAGATCAGGATCTGCCCCAAGTGAATCACCGAGTTCGCGGCCAATTTGGGCAACTTCCAATGAATGAGTAAGACGAGTGCGTTGAAAATCATTCTCCCCAGGCACAGCGACTTGAGTCTTTGCGCCTAATCGGCGGAGTGAAGCAGAGTGAATAACGCGTGCGCGATCGCGCATAAATTCAGTACGGCCAGCGCGCTTTGCTGGTTCAGAGACGAACCGTTCGAGGTCGTGATCGCTATATCCATTCGCCACGAATGTAACCCTATTACTGGTTGAGATGATCGCTGACATGAATTCCACGCCGACCTAGCGTGATGTAAGCAAGATAGGCCCCAGTTTCGCGGATGAGGTAGCGAATGTTGGATTGGGCCAAGGAATTTGGGCCCGTGCGCACTGGCGAACATGCACTGGTAGCGCCAAGATCATTAGCCATCGTCATAGCGCGCAAGCAATGGTACGGATCGGTAACGATGATGACGCTGTGTAGTTTGCGACCTTTCATCTCTGCAACATAACTTTGAGTGCTGACTAAAGTGTCGCGACCCTTTGGGATAGCTGTAACCGCGCTCGTTTTAACGCCATGCGCAATTAACCAGTGTTTTCCCGATTCCGCTTCTGTGGTGCGATCTCCGGGCGCGCTGCCGCCAACGGTAATGATGGACTTTGCCAACCCCAATGAGTAAATACGCTCTGCCTCAATTAATCGCGCCGCAAGGACATCGCTGGGACGACCATCAAATTGCGCGGCTCCTAATACAATAATTAGGTCTGCGCTACGAACTGTTGGATTGTGCGCAGCAAACCAAGTTTTTCCGAATGCGAAAAGCGGAACAACTATTATTATCAAAACAATTGCGCTAATGACTCTGCGGATAATTCGAAATGCAAACATATCAGCCGCCCGAAAATACATCTTCGAGTTCGATCTGCACCAATTCATCGGGATCGTTTAGCCAACCATCTGGCAGTGTCACGGGACGGCCATGGCTGGTACGGCCGCGCGGAGTATCGCCAACTTCACTCGGATAAGGCTGATCTGTAAGTTGATCCAGTAACAAACGAAATTCCTTAAGCGTTGAAACCATGCCAAATTGGCGACGCAACTCGCTAGGGACTCTAAATCCCTTGAGATACCAAGCCATGTGCTTGCGTAGGTCGCGGCAACCACGGTCTTCGGATTTGAAGTAATCAACAATCAATTCACCATGGCGATACATAATTTCGCGTACCTTAAAAAGTGTCGGTAGTTGTCGCGTCGCGTCACTGTTAAATGCGGCAACTAGATCTGCAAACAACCAGGGTCGTCCCAAACATCCGCGCCCGACAATAACGCCTGCACAGCCAGTTTCCTCCACCATACGCAGACCATCGGCACCGCTCCAGATATCGCCATTGCCCAGCACTGGTACTCCGGTCGGCTTGAGATGTTCAACCAAGCGCGTGATTGCACTCCAATCTGATTTACCTTCATACATCTGTTGCGCGGTACGTGCATGCAGCCCAACCCAACTGACACCAAGATCCGCCGCAGATTTCGCCGCATATAAATAAGTTTCATGATCGCTATCAATACCAATACGCATTTTGACGGTGACAGGAATTCCAAATGGTTTTGCTGCCTCTACCGCTGCTGCCACAATGGATGTAAACAAGCGACGCTTATACGGCAGCGCTGCTCCCCCGCCTTTGCGCGTCACTTTTGGTACCGGGCAACCGAAATTCATATCGATGTGATCGGCCAGGTTCTCATCGCCAATCATTGTGACTGCCGCTTTCATGACAACAGGATCAACGCTATATAACTGCACCGAGCGGGGCCATTCACCAACGCCTGGAAGGATCATTCGCAAAGTTTCCAGGCGACGCTCAATCAATGCCCGTGCAGTGACCATCTCAGAAACAAATAGACCAGCACCTTGTTCGCGACAGAGCATGCGAAAAGGCGCATTGGTAATGCCTGCCATCGGCGCCAGAACTACTGGCGGATCGATGAGATAAGGACCGCTAGCCAGCGGCAGCGTTAAAGGATTTATGAGCCGAGAAGTCGTGGCGCTAACCATGCCTCAACCTGATCAAGTGCGATGCGTTCCTGCGACATCGTGTCACGATCGCGAATTGTTACTGCTTGATCATCAAGAGTTTCAAAATCTATGGTGATGCAATACGGAGTACCAATTTCATCTTGGCGGCGATAACGACGGCCAATGGCGCCAGCGTCATCAAAATCAACGTTCCAGTTCTTGCGCAACTGCGCGGCTAAGTCACGTGCTTTAGGAGAGAGATCAGCATTACGAGAAAGTGGCAAAACTGCTACTTTCACTGGCGCTAATCGATGATCGAGTTTAAGAACAGTGCGCTTTTCCATTTCTCCCTTGGAGTTTGGCGCTTCATCCTCAGTGTAGGCGTCCATCAAGAATGTCAACGTGCAACGATCAACGCCTGCTGCGGGCTCGATGACATATGGAGTCCAACGTTCGTTCTTCTCCTGATCAAACCACGATAAATCTTTGCCCGATGCAGCCGAATGCGCTTTGAGATCGAAATCAGTACGGTTGGCAATACCTTCGAGTTCGCCCCATTGCGTGCCGGTAAATTCGAATTTATATTCGATATCTGCGGTGCGCTTGGCATAGTGCGACAACTTCTCTTTCGGATGCTCATAAATACGCAGACGATCAGAATTGATGCCCAGATCTTTATACCAAGCCAGCCGAGTGTCGATCCAGTATTGATGCCACTGCTCATCAGTGCCTGGCACGACGAAGAACTCCATCTCCATCTGCTCAAATTCGCGAGTGCGGAAAATAAAGTTTCCGGGGGTGATTTCGTTACGGAAAGACTTGCCAATCTGGCCAATACCAAATGGTGGTTTTTTCCGCGAAGTCGTGGCAACGTTATCGAAGTTAATGAAGATTCCTTGCGCAGTTTCTGGGCGCAAATATGCCAGGCCAGATTCATCTTCCACGGGTCCTAGATATGTCTTGAGAAGGCCTGAGAATTGCTTCGGTGTTGTGAATTGACCTTTATTGCCACACGCTGGGCAATTTACTTCTGCCAAAGATTGCGGCGCCCGCTTATTCTTTGCTTCAAAAGCTTCTTCTAAATGATCAGCGCGATAACGCTTATGGCACGAGGTGCACTCGGTGAGTGGGTCAGAAAATGTTGAAACATGGCCCGAGGCTTCCCAGACTTCGCGAGCCAAAATGACACATGAATCAAGGCCGACGACATCGTCGCGGCCAGTGACCATGGACTTCCACCACTGATGCTTAACGTTGTTCTTGATTTCCACGCCGAGGGGGCCATAATCCCACGCAGCACGCAGGCCACCGTAGATATCGCTGGAGGGATAAAGAAAGCCGCGGCGCTTGGCCAGACTAACAATTGTTTCTAAACGATCAGTGGCCATAAGGGTTGAATCCTAATTCATTACTTCTCACTCATAGGTACCAGGTTAAAACTGGTGAAAATGACAATCATTTTCATTTCTGTTACCGTCCACCTTATGACTATTGCTATTGGCCTTGCCGCACTTACGGCCATCTCCACCTTCGCCGGTGGATTTCTGGCAATCCGCTCTCGTGATCGACTCCACCTCACCTTGGGCTTAGCCGCTGGTCTCCTCTTAGGCCTGGTTGCCTTTGACCTGCTACCAGAAATATTTAACCTCAATAAAAACACCATCGGTCATGTTCCTGCGGTTTCTTTAGCCTTCGTTGCTGGATTTCTAGCCCTGCACTTTGCCGAGCAGCTTTTTGGTTCTCATGAGCCAATTGAGTCAGATTACGGGCATGAGCATGGTCACACTGCCAATATCGCTGGAACCCTTGGTGCGCTCGCTATGGGTGGTCACGTATTTCTAGATGGCCTCGCGCTGGGCCTTGCCTTTCAAGTAAGCAGGTCTCTAGGTTTTGCGGTATTCGTTGCGATCGTGGCGCATGCATTTAGCGATGGATTGAATACAGTCTCATTCTTAATCAAGAGTGGACATTGGAGCAGACGCGCAATCGCTCTTTTAGGGTTGGATGCAGCCATGCGCGTCGGTGGTGCGTCTCTTGGTACCTACATCACGATCAGCGATCCATTCTTGGCGATCTACTTAGCCGTTTTCTCTGGTTTCGTAATTTACCTGGCGACTTCCCATATCTTGCCCGAGGCTCACGCGCGCCATCCATCCCGTCTAACCATGCTAGCGACCATTTTTGGAGTTCTCGCCATGTGGCTCGTTGTTGGGAATATCGGCGTTGAGTAAATCACTGTCGAAGGTCTTAAACACCCTTGAACGCACCGGTGGTTTTGCTAGCGCCCAAGAGGTATACCAACTCATGCAACGCAATGGCGATCGGATAGGACTTACCACTGTGTACCGCAACTTACAGAGTTTGCTCAATGACAAAATCGTCGATGTATTGCGTCGCGATGATGGCGAGGCAATCTATCGTCTCTGTGGTGACGGGCATCATCACCATTTAGTCTGCAAGAGTTGCGGAATAACTGAAGAAATTGAAGGCGGCGCCATTGAGAAATGGGCTAAGAGCGTTGCTGTTGAACATAAATTTCGCGATGTAGGGCACACGGCAGAATTATTCGGAATTTGCTCGAACTGTTAACTAAATCTTTTGAATACGACCTTGCAGCATGGCGGCAGCAAGGGCTTGCTCCGGCCTAGGGTCAAATATCTCAACTTGTATATCGACGCCTTTGAGTCCGATATAGACATTTTTCGGGTCGCGCGAGTCGTAGTAGATGGCGTTGCCATCAGCGTTGACGAACCCCACTCCATTGGGTTGTGAGCCGGCCTTTTGAGTGAGTGCAAAAGCATCCGGGGCGACGAAAGTGCCGATCTCGTAATAAGTCTCACCCGCACCAGTTGATTCTGCGCCAGCAGAGGAGTAGATGACACGGAGAGAAATTCCACTGGCGATAGAAGTATTGAGAAGATATTTTGCTCCAGCTTCAGGTCCCAACCAATAAACAGTCAGGCCTTTGGCGGCCACTAGAGCGCGAAGCTCCTCCTCGTTGACAGCGAGGCGACCATGGAGAATGAGAAGGATAGTGTCGGCTTGCTTCTGCTTCATACCAAGTACATGTCCTACGCCAAAGGCCAAAGTCGAGAAAACGACAGCAGTAATAAGATAAAGAGCGAAGCGTCTCATTCTTGTTTCACCCAGAGCATTGTCACGAATGTGCACTCCTCCTTCGGGAGTTATATCCTGCATTCATCGCACACCTGGCGCTCCAATTAAGTCGACACTGACCTATATATCCCACTACGGGGTTAATGGGGTTAATCTCTCTGCGGGCCAAAAACGAATCCCGCTGGGACTCTATCAACAAGACGCCCATGCTACTAGACGGCAGTGGTGTTAATTAATGCATGAGCGGGATCGCGCTGGGCCCATCCAAGCGTACGGAACGGCCGAAAGCCCTGCCCGGGCACGGAACTAGCCCTTTCAGAAACTGACCAGACCTTGTTAATTGCTCTGCACTAAGGGCCTAAGTCGTGCCGAATCTGCGCTGGCGCAGGGAATACTCCTCTACTGCTCGCCATAAAATTCGACGATCCACATCGGGCCAAAGAACATCCATAAAGACCATCTCGGCATAAACCGACTGCCAGGGCAGGAAGTTGCTAGTGCGCATCTCACCGGATGAGCGCAAAAACAGATCAACATCGCTCAGCGTTGGTTCATACAAGTACTGGGCAAAAATTTTCTCGGTGATTGCATCGGCTTTTACCTTTCCACGTTTAACATCTTTACCCAGAGCAATAGCCGCATCGACAATTTCTGCACGGCCGCCATAGTTGACGCACATATTTAACGTGAGGACTTTATTTTTGGCGGTAAGTTCTTCGGCAGTTTCCAACTCTTTGATGACACTGATCCACAATTTCTTAGGTCGGCCTA
>CAKKQM010000008.1:11025-15373 GCA_919902125.1 Actinomycetes bacterium
TCGGCAGTTTCCAACTCTTTGATGACACTGATCCACAATTTCTTAGGTCGGCCTATCCAACGCACTCGTACTCCAAGTTCATTCATCTCATCGCGACGGCGACGAATAACATCGCGATTAAAGCCCATTAAGAATTTCACTTCTTCCGGCGATCTGCGCCAATTCTCAGTGGAGAATGCGTAAGCGCTTATTTCTCTGATACCGATTTCGATTGCCCCTTCAACAACATCGAAGAGTGCGGCTTCGCCAGCTTCATGTCCTGCAGTGCGTGGAAGTCCACGTTCTTTGGCCCAACGACCATTGCCATCCATAACAAGTGCAACGTGATGTGGGATGGCTTCAGTAGCAAACTTAGGTGGCGTTGCGCCAGATTTATGTGGCGTTGGTTTACGACTCATGTGCGCTCCACTAACGGCAGACTGCGTAGACCACGCTCTAGGTGCCACTGTAAATACGCAGCAATCAAACCACTAGCTTCGCGCTGATGTTTGCGTTCGCTACCGTTTGCGTTTTCCCAATTGCCACTAAGCAATGCTGCCATAAGTTGGAGGGTTTCTGGCGCTGGAGTTGCGCAAGCTGATGGACGGCACTCCGCGCAAACGCTTCCGCCGCCAACCAATGAGAAATAACGGTGTGGCCCCTCTTTTTCGCAACGCGAGCAAATGGTCATAGACGGTGCGTATCCACCGATAGCAAGGGAGCGCAGCAAGAATGCATCCAGAATGAGCGACGAGTCATAGCGATCTTCAGCTAACGCTTTAAGACCTCCAACAACAAGATGAAATTCTGGCAAGGCGGGTTCGTGCTCTTGGGAAGTAAATCGCTCTGCAGTTTCCAAAATGGCCGAGGCTACTGTCCAGCGTTGGTAATCATTAGATACGGCTTCCCCATAATTCATGATCGCCTCAACTTGTGTGACGATGTCGAAAGTTTTGCCAACGTAGAGTTGCACATCTATATGACTGCCCGGCTCCAAACGCGCACCAAACTTTGATTTAGTGCGCCGAACACCTTTGGCAACAGCGCGAAGGCGACCATGTTCGCGGGTCAGCATCGTGACAATGCGATCTGCTTCGCCCAACTTTTGGGTGCGCAAAACCACCGCTTCGTCACGGTAAAGGCTCATGCGCTCACCGTAATGGCACTACCTAGCGGATGGCGCGATTAATAGCGGAGATAATCGCTTTTAAGGAAGCGGTCGTGGTATTTGGATCAATACCAACACCCCAGAAAACATCGCCGTCGATGGCACATTCAAGATAGGCAGCAGCATTGGCATCTCCGCCAGCAGCCAGGGCGTGCTCGTAGTAATCAAGGACTCGAACATCAACTCCATACTCCTGCAAAATCGCACAGAAAGCCGCGATAGGTCCGTTGCCCTGACCGGTGAGTTCGTGCATTTGGCCACGGTCAAGAATTGAAACAGTCAGATGCACATCTTCATTAAGCACAGATGTTTGCGACAGACCCTTCAAACGGAATCTGCCCCATGGCGCGGAATCTGTTGGCAAGTATTCATCTTCAAAGATTCGCCACATATCATCGGGCAAGACTTCGCCGCCGTCATTATCGGTTTTGGCCTGCACAACTTTGCTGAACTCAATCTGCAAACGCCGTGGAAGATCAAGGTGATGTTTGTTCTTCATCATGTATGCAACACCACCCTTGCCAGATTGGCTATTGACGCGGATAACGGCTTCATATGAACGGCCAATATCTTTTGGGTCAATTGGCAGATATGGAACAGCCCACGTGAAGTTATCTGTTGGAACGCCAGCAGCCTTGGCATCTTTCTCAAGGTGTTCCAACCCCTTTTTGATTGCATCTTGATGCGAACCAGAAAATGCGGTGAAGACCAAGTCGCCACCATAAGGATGTCGCTCAGAGACGCGCAATTGGTTTGCGTATTCCACAGTGCGACGGATCTCGTCAATATCAGAGAAATCAATCATCGGATCAATTCCATGACTAACCAAGTTAATGCCAAGAGTTATCAAGCAAACATTGCCTGTGCGTTCGCCATTGCCAAAGAGAGTGCCCTCAATGCGATCGGCGCCAGCTAAGTAACCAAGTTCGGCCGCTGCAACACCAGTGCCTCGATCATTATGTGGGTGCAAACTAACAACAATGCTCTCGCGATTGTTAAGATTGCGACACATCCACTCAATGGAATCAGCATAAATATTTGGCGTTGCCATTTCAACTGTGGCAGGTAAATTAATAATAGTTTTCCAACTAGGGGTTGGATGCCAAACGCCATTGACTGCGTTGCAGACTTCTAGGGCATATTCCAATTCAGTACCAGTGTAAGACTCAGGCGAATACTCAAATGAGATAGCAGTGCCTGGCACTGTGTCGATCAGTGATAAACAAAGTTCTGCGGCATCAGTGGCGATCTTCTTAATGCCATTCTTATCTTCGCCAAAGACCACGCGACGTTGCAGGGTGGATGTGGAGTTATATAAATGAACAATCGCCTGCTTGGCACCTTTGAGTGATTCATAAGTACGACGAATCAACGGCTCTCGCGCTTGGGTTAAAACTTGAATGATGACATCATCAGGAATTAAATCTTCTTCGATAATTTTGCGAACAAAATCAAAATCAGTCTGGCTGGCACTTGGAAAGCCAACTTCGATCTCTTTGTACCCCATCTTTACCAAAAGATTGAACATTGCCAATTTTCTGGGGGTGTCCATAGGATCGATTAACGCTTGATTGCCATCCCTAAGATCGACCGAGCACCACTTCGGTGCTTTGGTCATCTTTTTGGTGGGCCAGGTTCGATCGGGAAGTTCTACGGGGATAAACGAGGAATACCGATTAAATGCCATTGCGCTGGGGTTCTGAATTGGAAAGTTCATTCTGCTACTCCTTTAAGAATTCGCGAGGGTTTATGGGTTTTACCGGTATGCCAAAACCCCGCGACGAGGGGACCGGTTATTGGACCCCGCCACGGCAGCGAAGGAGGAGGCTGCGCAGTTTCATAGGCAAAGAGTAGCCACTAAAACCAAAACTCAGCAACCCTGCACTTGCATGCCGATGAGTTCGGCAAATTTGCCTTGTTTTTTGTCAAAAGTCACAAAGGCCAGATCTGAACCGCCAAGGGCTTGGGCGGTGGCGACGTGAATAGCATCAAGCGCTTTGAGTGCTCCATTCTGATTTACCGCAGTTGCCAAGTTCACAATATCGCGCGAGACATCGATAACTGTCACATCTTCAAGCCAGCGCCGAAAACTAGTGATCCACGAGTCTCGATTAGCCCCATCGTAGAAGAGTGCAATGGCTCGCTGGACTTCGACCGTAGAGACACGGGAAGTAAAAACTTCTTCAAATGAATAAATGATCTCTTCCGCGATCTCTGAATCTTTCTCGGGAATAAATAATTTTGTGATTGCACTGGCATCAAGGTAGGCGGCACTATTCACTATTTTCGCCCCTCTTGGATAATACTCAAACCTGACCGTGCGCCACGTTTCATCGGCTCTCGCTTGATCTTTCGGAGTCTTCGCCCACTGGCAGGCTGTATCCATCCCTCTTGAACACCTTGTATTACGCGAATTGCGAGAGGGCTCAGATTTGAATCGACGCCATTGATGCCGATTAACAGTGCGCTGGGCTTTCCGCGATCGGTCACCACGATTGTTCCGCCCTTCTCCGCCAGTCGCAGGTAGTGCGAAAGCTTTGCTTTGAGTTCGCGCACACCGATTTCCATGTAGTTACTTTATCCATAAGAGATGACTACATGCCAGCCCTGACATTTGCTGGGATTTCTCCACAACCTGCAGCGTCATGAAATCAGAGTGTCGACCCCAATTCGAGCGTGCGACTTTATGCGCTACGTAAGAACTCTTCGATGGCTTGACGCACTAACTCAGATGAAGTCAAACCGCGGCGTTTTGCTTCGCGCTGTAAGGATTTCTTGAGTTTCAAAGGGACTCGCGCCTTGATTTCAGGAGATTGTTTCCCAACTCCGGTCAATGATGGTCTGCCAACTTTCTGAGAGATAACTTCCTCTGCCAACTTTCGAGCTCGACGTTCCGTAATCCGTATCCCATCACGATCTAGGACAACTTCGCTGTCCAGATCAATATCTGGACCAAGGGTGTATTTACCTTTTACTTTTTTCATTACCTCTCCCTTCGAAATCGAAACGGCATTACATGTATCACTAGTAGATGATCTACCAACGGAACCGCGACGATTTCTAGTTCCAGACCACGATCATCAAATCCAATCCATTTCAATAATTCTGTCTCAAAACCCTCTCGGATAAAAAGAAACGGTTCGTTTGCATCTATTACAGATAGAGCTCTCTGCTTCCCTATCCGATGTTTACGCGCCGACT
>CAKKQM010000008.1:15473-17093 GCA_919902125.1 Actinomycetes bacterium
TAGGCATTCTCTTAATTATGTGACGCATAAATCTGTGCGTCAAGTACCGTTGTGCAATTTTATTGTGGGTGGTTCAGTTCCTTACTCTTAGTAGCCATTAGTTACGCACTCAATATGGCATCTTTTTGTTTACCTCCTTAGAAACGCGATAGTAGGTTATGTCCATGGCCATTAGACCCGCACTTGAAAGTGATATCCCGGCGATCTTCAGAATGATCGAGGGCTTGGCTGAATACGAGAAGGCTCTGGGTGAAGTCACCGCCACCGAGCAAGACCTGAAGGAAACTCTCTTTGCGCAAAATCCCCAGATTTTCTGCCACGTTGCAACCGTTGATAGTGAAGTTGTTGGCATCGCAATCTGGCACTTAAATTACTCAACCTGGATCGGAAAGCATGGCATATACATAGAAGATCTCTTTGTCATTCCAGAAGAACGTGGAAAAAGACACGGGTTGGCCTTGTTGAAAGAATTAGCTCAAATCTGTATCGCCCGCGGATACGAAAGGTTGCAATGGTCAGTTCTGGATTGGAACGAACCCTCCATCCGATTTTACAAGTCGTTGGGTGCCTTTCCTTTGGATGAATGGACTACTTTCCGAATTTCCGGTGATGCGCTTAAGAATCTGCCACAGTAAAATTCCAAAGATCGGAACGTTTCCACTTTAAAGCCAGTAATCGTTAATATATTTTTCGCCCTCGTCGCAGAAGAATGTCACAACATTTTCAACACCATACTCTTCCTTCAGCTTCTTAGCAGCGATCAAGTGTGCGCCAGATGAGGGGCCAACAAAAATGCCATGCTCCTTGGCAAGTCTGCGCATCTCACGGATAGCTTCGTCGGAATGGACATCCACAAAACCATCTATTGATTCGCGGTGACGTGCAATGATCCCCGGAACAAAACCGTCTGCAATTCCTTCGATTAAGTGTTTGGCGATTTCCCCACAGAGAATGGTGCAAGACTCCGCGGGCTCAAGTGCGATTACTTTGCACTCTGGATTTGCAGCCTTAAGTGCTTGACCAACCCCAATGATTGTCCCACCGGTACCAATGCCACCAATAACCAGATCTGGCATGACTGGCATTTGCCGCAAGATTTCCTGACCTAACCACTCGCGATTTTCGTCAACGTTCCATTCATTATCAAATTGTTGAGGTGCGAAATATCCAGGTAGTTCGCCCATCCGACGAGCCTCAGCGAGAGCATCATTAACATGGAAGTCGCCCATAGTGCGTACCTCTGCTCCAAATGCCCGTGAAATCGCTGCGCGTTCAGGACTCATTCCATCTGGCATGACAACAATCATTTTGTATCCTTTAACAGCGGCGACCATGCTCATCGCATTACCTGTATTGCCGCTTGATGCTTCAACAATTGTGTCGCCTGACTTAAGCAGACCCTCGCGCTCTGCTCGCTCAATGATGTACTTGGCAATGCGCGCTTTTATCGAACCCGATGGATTTAAGTACTCCATCTTGACCCAAACACCTTCGATCTGAATTAATGGAGTTTCTCCGATTGCATCCAAAATGGTTTTCACGCCGCTGCCCTTTCTCGTCGCGCAGATCTTAGGCGTAATCCCATCACTTTAGAAAGTGGAAGAAAATGCCCTTGCTCTG
>CAKKQM010000009.1 GCA_919902125.1 Actinomycetes bacterium
CGACCCAAAGTTGAGCCCGTGGGACTATACCATTTTTTGCTGTCTTTTGCAAGTTTAATCATCAGTGTTGGAACCAGTCTGTTAGGAATTTTTTATAAGAGAGCGTCGCCATTTTAAAGCGGTCAGCCTGGGTCGCCATTGGCGGCATCCTTGGTTCGCTCTTGCGCTGGACTCTATCTACGGCTTTTCATGAAAATCAGGCCGGGACACTCGCAGCAAATTTACTTGGTGTAGCACTTGCATCTTTTTTCTTAGTTTTAATGGAACACCATGGAAGTGACGAGTTACGCCATTTCTTATTACCCGGATTTTGCGGCGGACTGACAACTTTCTCATCTGTATCCCTGCAGAGTGTTTATTTTTCAAGTGGAGGATTCGGTTACCTTGTCACGACGATCCTTCTTAGTCTTCTTGTAGTTGCAGTGGCCATTCCTGTCGCCCGAAAAATCTTTTCGGTGATGCAATGACTGCGCTTTATGTCATTATCGGTGCTGCGATTGGCGCGCCGAGCAGATTTCTTCTTGATCAATATCTTCGCAGGTACATTAAATATCCATTAGGAATCACAGTAATAAATGTTTTAGGGTCGTTTGTTATTGGTCTAAACATCAATTCAACCGATAATATTCAAGCTCTAGTTTCTATTGGATTTGCTGGAGCGTTCACGACATGGTCAACATTTATCCTCGACCTCTATTTAGCATTTGAATTAAAGCAGTATAAAAACGCAGCAATAAATCTTGTTCTTTCACTAACGTTGGGCCTCTGCGCTGTTTGGCTAGGAATGGATCTAGCGTAGTAAAGCAGCCATCCACGCTTCGATTTCATCAGGATGACGTGGTAAACCGTTGCTTAAAATCCGGCAGCCAGTTTCTGTAACGACAACATCGTCCTCAATACGAATTCCAATTCCACGAAACTCTGGTGCAAAAAGTTCATCATCGGGTTGGATATACAGACCAGGCTCAACCGTTAACACCATTCCGACTTCGAGTTTGCTCTCTCCGTACTGGTCTTTACGCGCTTGGGCGCAGTCATGAACATCCATGCCCAACATATGGGTGGCGCCGTGCAGAGTCCAACGACGGTGAAGCCCGACTTCTGGCCGCAGTGATTCTTCTGCACTGACAGTTAAGACGCCCATATCGGCCAAGCCGTGAGCCAAGACGCCCTGTGATGCGCGATTGATGTCAACCCAATCAGCACCAGGTTTTACCGCCGCAAAGCCGGCTTTCTGTGCTTCGTAAACCAACATATAGAGCGAGCGTTGTGCAGGTGAGAACTTTCCAGTGATCGGAAGAGTGCGTGTGACGTCGGCGGTGTAATAAGACTCCATTTCAACACCTGCATCAACCAAAAGTAATTCACCAGGGCGCACATCTCCATCGTTGCGGATCCAATGCAGAATGCAGGCATGTGAACCTGCTGCGGCAATAGTTTCATAACCTAGATCATTTCCTTCAACACGTGCACGACCAAAGAATGCCGCCTCAATCACGCGTTCACCACGAGGTCTACCAACTGCCGCAGGGAGTGCTCGGACAATGTCGGAGAATCCACGGGCAGTGGCATCACAAGCGCGCTGCATTTCATTGATTTCATATTCATCTTTAACCAAGCGGTGCGCGGAAACAAATGTTGCAAACTCACTTTCGCGTTCATGCTTCTCGACTAGTTGATCTGTGGCTCTGTCTTGATCGCGAATAGCTAGGGTTTCTTTCTTCGCGCCCAAAAATTCAGCAAGTGAATCAACTCGACGTGTTTCGATTTCATACCTAGCTTGTGCCTCATCAACTGTGAAACGCCGACCAACCCAGAGTTCGCCATAGCGATTATCACGATAAAAAGCATCAGTGTCGCGAGTCGAGCGCGTGTTGATAAAAAGTAATTGTTGGTGACCAGCATCACTTGGTTCCATAACTAGAACAGCATCGGCGGTTGCCTCAACTCCTTGTATGCCGGTGTAGTAAGCAAATGCTGAATGTGGGCGATAGCGGTAGTCGCAATCATTGCTCCGTACTTTGAAGTTTCCCGCTGGAATGACTAGACGGATTCCAGAAAATGCTTCAGAAAGTGCCGCACGTCGTGCTACGCACCAAGCAACCGCGGGGCTGGCAGTAATTCCATGGAGGTCAGATGGCGCCCAGCCATTTTTCATAAACTCTGCAAAGAGTTCCGAAGGTGCCAGATCATGGATTCGTTTGGTTTCTTGCGGTGAATTTGTTTTATCACTCATTTGGCAAGCCTACACATCAAGGAATTGGTGAGACCCGCCTGGGGCGGTAACCTTTCCCACGTACTCGGAGACGTCGCATAGCCCGGTCGAGTGCGCCTCACTGCTAATGAGGTAGACCCCTTAAAGGGTCTCGGGGGTTCAAATCCCCCCGTCTCCGCCAGATTATCGGGCGTGTAATAAAAGAAGTACTTAGGTAGGGGGTCTATGCCAACGTTTCGGATAGCGATTGTTGGCGCAGGTCCCGCCGGTTATTTTGCAGCCCAAGCGTTGCAGAATGCAGCAACAGAGAGTCAATCTTTTGCAATCGACATGATCGAGCGGTTACCGACTCCGTGGGGTTTAGTGCGAAGTGGCGTGGCACCAGATCATCCCAAGATTAAAACAGTTTCAAAAGTTTTTGAAAAAATAGCAACGGCTGGAAACTTCCGACTCTTCGCCAATGTTGAACTTGGGACTGATATAACCACCGCTGACCTTGTCGAAAAGTATGACGCCGTCGTTATAGCTACAGGCTCATCACTAGGACGTAAGTTAGGAATTCCTGGCGAAGATTTACCCGGCTCTTTATCTGCTGCCGAATTTGTTCCTTGGTACAACGCCCACCCAGATTTCAAAAACGTAGATATCCCCGTCGATTGCGATACTGCGGTTGTCATTGGTGCCGGCAATGTCGCCATGGATGTTGCAAGGATGTTGGCCCTTGAACCAAGCGAACTCGACACTACCGATACCGCCGACCATGCCATCGAAGTACTACGGAAAAGTTCAATCCGCAAAGTAATTCTCTGCGCTCGCCGCGGGCCAGAGCATGCAGCCTTTACATCCCCCGAGCTTCGCGAACTGCCAAAGCTCGAACACACCAATGTCGTGATGAGTAAAGCAGAGATTGAATCTGCGCTCGCACGCGTGGGAGATTCACCAGAGAAAGATGTGAAGAACAACCTCGCAGCGATGGAACTTATTGCAAATCAAGATTCCACGACCCATGATCGCACCATGGAGTTTGAATTTTTTCTTGCGCCCATTGAAATTCGCGGGAAAGATCGTGTTGAAGAAATTGTTCTTGGTATTAACAAAATTGTAGACGGCAAAATTGTCGCCACAGGTGAAACCAAAACCATCAAATGTGGTTTAGTGATCTCAGCTATCGGCTATGAAGCCGAACCAATTGAGGGCGTTCCTTACATAAAAGGCAAAGTTGTAAATACCGATGGCCGGATTGAAGGCACCAATATGTACACCGTGGGATGGGCAAAACGTGGGCCCTCTGGTGTTATCGGTACAAACAAAAGCGATGCAAGTGACGTTGTGAAATTACTTATCGCGGATCTTCCTGCACAACCAAAGAACAATGGTGACATCATCGATCTACTCAAAGATCATCAGATTGTTACGCAATCTCACTGGGAGCAGATCAATGCGGCCGAAGTTTCTAAAGGTGAACCGCTTGGAAAGCCCAGGGTAAAGGCCGTAGACCGCCACGAATTACTGCGTTTGGGAGGCTTGTAAAAAACAGGTAGGCTTCACTCACTTTACCAAGCACACACCAGCGCCCGTAGCTCAACGGATAGAGCATCTGACTACGGATCAGAAGGTTAGGGGTTCGAATCCCTTCGGGCGCACCATGTGATGTATTACTCCACCAGTTGCTTGACAGATATTCAGCTGATG
>CAKKQM010000010.1:0-10456 GCA_919902125.1 Actinomycetes bacterium
TCAGGACAATCCACCGTCCTCCGCATCACCTCCCGCGCTTCACCGTTTCCTTGCAAAGAACAAGGCTCCAGAACTATGACAGAAATTCAAGTTACTCGGAGTTACTTCCGCCGCCGAATCTAGGTGAAGCAGAGGAGTCGGCCTATAAGCCAGATCTTGCTTGGGAGTTAAAGATCCTCCTCGCAAGGCTGTTTGTTCGACATCCCAACGGCATCTCCGAGCGCCAACACTCAGAGAAACTTCATAACAATTTTAATTTTGCTCTTGACACTATGTTGACCAGCAAATACTTTGTTGAGATCAGGGAATTCCTGTGATGGGCGTGTTTGTGCCCAGACAGAGTATTTGGAAGGCGAGCCATGGTTACAGACCAGATGCGCTTGAATTTCTACAAGCAAATGGTGCGGATTCGAACATATGAAGAGATGATTAAACGTGACTACCATGCAGATAAGACTCCTGCATGGGATATCGGAGCTGGACTCATTCCAGGAGAGATGCACCTTTCGGCCGGTCAAGAACCGGTTGCAGTCGGCCTATGCGCAAACCTGCGTAATGACGATGCCATGACGGCGCCTCATCGTCCGCACCACCTCGCACTTGCAAAAGGTGTGGACATGAAAGCAATGACGGCAGAAATCTTCGGCCGCGCGAGCGGACTTAGTCACGGTAAAGGCGGTCATATGCACCTGTTTGATCCGAGTCAACACTTTTCCTGCTCGGGAATTATCGCTGAGGGATTACCTGTTGCAGTTGGTCAGGCTATGGCGTTTAGCCGGAGAAAAACAGACAGTGTTGCCGTTGGCGTCGCAGGTGAAGGTGCGACCAATCAAGGTGCTTTCCACGAGGCACTGAATCTCGCAGCAGAATGGAAACTCCCAGTCGTCTTCGTAATTGAGGATAACGATTGGGCAATTTCCGTTCCAAAAAAAGTATCGACATCTGTCCGCGACAATTCACTACGTGCTGCGGCATATGGGATTCCTGGAGAACGAGTTGAAGGCAACGATGTAGAGAAAATCTACGAGGCAACTAAACGCGCAGTCGATAGAGCACGCGCAGGTGGCGGTCCGACGTTATTAGAAATTCATACCGTGCGTTTATGGGGTCACTTTGAAGGCGATGCACAGGCTTACCGAGGAACCGAACTTGCCGAAGCCGAAGCCAAGGATCCAATCCCTCTTTATGAAGCAAAATTGATAACTGCAGGCATCTTGAATGAAACCTTGGTTGCAGCAATCAAACTGGAGTCAAGCAATGAAGTAGAAGCAGCGATTACATTCGCAAAGAACAGCCCTGAGCCGCTTGCCAGCGACGTGTACCTACATGTTTTCGCGTGAGATGAGGAAAATAAAATGACTACAATAACTCTTGAATCAGAATCTGGCACCCGCCGCCTCACAACCGCTAAAGCAATCTCCGAGGCTATCGCCCAAGAGATGCGCGCCAACCAAGAAGTATTTGTCATGGGTGAGGACGTCGGTGCATATGGAGGAATTTTCGGTTCTACCGGCGGGCTATTCGATGAGTTCGGCGCATCCCGCATTATCGATACCCCAATTTCCGAGACTGGCTTCATCGGGGCAGGAATAGGTGCTGCCGTTGAAGGAATGCGCCCCATCGTTGAGTTGATGTTTGTCGACTTCTTCGGCGTCTGTATGGACCAGATTTACAATCACATGGCGAAGATTCATTATGAGTCTGGTGGCAATGTTAAAGTGCCTATGGTTCTGATGATGGCTGCAGGTGGTGGGTACTCAGATGCAGCGCAACATTCCCAGTGTCTCTGGGCAACCTTTGCACATATGCCGGGCCTGAAAGTCGTTGTTCCATCAAATCCATATGATGCAAAAGGTTTAATGATCTCAGCTATCCGAGACGACAATCCAGTGCTCTTTATGTTTCACAAGGGCGTCATGGGGCTTCCATGGATGGCTAAAAATCCGCGTTCAATTGGCCCAGTACCAGAAGATGCCTATACCGTTCCTATCGGGAAAGCAGCGGTCGCCCACACGGGAAGCGATGTCACAGTAGTAAGTATCTCGTTGTCAGTGCAGCACTGCCTGGATGTTGCCGAAGCACTTGAAGGAAAAATAAGTGTTGAAGTATTAGACCTGCGGACAATTGCTCCGTTGGATCGAGATGCAATTCTTGCTTCTATCTCTAAAACAGGGCGGCTAGTAATTGTCGATGAGGATTATCAGTCATTCGGTTTAAGCGGCGAAATTGTCGCAACAATTACCGACAAAGATCCAAGACTGCTTAAAGCCCCAGTACAACGAGTTTGTCACCCAGATGTTCCGATTCCCTATTCACGAGTCCTTGAATATTCAGCACTGCCAACACGAGAGAAAATCCAAGCAGCTATTCATGCTGTTATGAAAGCCTGATGGGAAATCTCTGATGAGTCAGACCATCGAATTTCCACATCTATCTAAAGATGAATCGGCCGAAGGCATCCTGGCAACATGGTTTGTTAAAAGCGGCGAACAGGTAAAAGCAAACCAAGTGATAGCCGAAGTCATGGTCGATAAGGTCTCCCTTGATGTTGAGGCTCCGATCGATGGAACAGTGACGCTGCTTGTCGAGGAAGAAGCCTCTGTTCGTCAAGGAACACCTATCGCGCGCATTGACTGATAGATTTAAGAAAACGTACTTCCCTTGCGTGTGAAATTTCAGGCTAATAAAAACAGAGGAATCGTCCCATTAGTCGAATCACTCACCAAGGCCCTCTGCGTCACCCAGCCCCCACATATCGATAGCATCGAGATCAACGGCATTTATCCCATGCAAGGCAAGAATTCCCGCAATTTGCGCGCGATGTTCTGTTGCATGGTGAATTGATTGACCAAGAATCGTTGATCTCGCACGATGAATTGTCTTGCCATCCCGTTCATATGTTGTGATTGCATCTGGCTCTCCCGCCAATTCCCGAAGTTGCGCATCGAATTCAGAGCACAACTGCGCCAGTCGTGAAATCTCTGCAGAGTTTGACGGGATCACATAATTATTTGAAGTGATCTCTCTGCCAAGCCGTGTTACATAAAAGCCTGCAGCCCTCACAAGATGCTCTGCAATCTTCCCGACACTCCACTCATTTTTGGGTGCTTTAAGGTCCAATGCTTCCCCAGGTAATTCTTTAAGTTGGGCAAATACATATGCATTTGCCCAAGCCATATGTCGAAATAAGCGGTCTAGGGTCGGATTCGAATTAGAGATATCCATAGGGGAATGCTAGAGGATTTTAGTCCGTTAATAAACAGACGAGTCGCCCTATAAGTGGGATCCACCGTTAACTCCCGCGTGGCCTGCTGGTTCAATCAGTTGCTCGGAATATCGTCCGCAAATTTCTACTGCTTCTTACGCAGTTTTCGAGGAACTGCTTTTCTTGCATGGTGCCTTACCTTAATCAATAACGATTCAGCCCAAACAAATTCCAGCGAAAGAATCACGAGACCCAAAATAATAAATGGCATTGTGAAAGGACCCGGTAGCACGATAAGGACTGCGCCAAAAACTATCAAGGTTGAGCCGATAACGAGTACAACCGTTTTGCGCAACTTAACCGGCAGTGTCCCCCAAACCTTCTTGAACTCCATTATCTTTCAACCTCTTTCTTCGGTTTCGTCACTCGTCCTGCGTGTGCTTTTGCAGAAGGATCCGATTTGCTCTTCGCCAAACTAGCTACAATGGTAACAATAAGAATTCCTGCTATCACGCCAAGGCTTTCAACTGTTGGAATCTTTGGAATTTCCGCAAATACTTCATGTAGATAGGTAAGAATCAATTTAACTCCGATAAACATAAGGATCAACGACAATCCCAGAGAGAGGTAAATTAACTTCTCTAAAAGTCCCTTAAGAAGGAAGTAAAGAGCCCGCAGTCCCAAAAGAGCGAAAGCGTTGGCTGCAAAGACCAAGTACGTTTCTGATGTCACCCCAAAAGTGGCAGGAATTGAATCGAGTGCAAAAAGTAAGTCCGTGGAGGCAATCGCGATCATCACCAAAAACATCGGTGTTGCAAAGCGTTTCCCGTTAAGCCGAATAAATAATCTGACTCCGTGGTATTCATCAACCATGGCAATGGATTTACGAAGCCTTCTGACCAAGAAATTCTCGTTTGGATCTGGATCTTCATTCCAATGCTTGAATAATCCAACTCCTGTCCAAATTAGAATGGCACCAAAGATAACGAAGGTGAAGTTAAATGCTGCCAGCGCTGTAGCACCAACTGCGATGAAGATGCCTCGCAAAACTAAGGCAAGTATTACTCCTATTAGAAGAATTCTCTGATGATAAATGCTAGGAACTGCAAATTGCGCAAGAATGATAACGAAGACAAATAAGTTATCGACCGACAGAGATTTCTCAACCAAATAGGCTGCGAAGTATTCAGTACCAAGAACTGATCCAAAATAGCTCCAAACCCAAACACCAAAACTAACCGCAATGCCAATATAGAGAATGGACCACGCCATAGCCTCTTTGAACATTACATCGTGCGGCTTACTGCTAACTGTGAATAGATCGATCGCCACCAAAACTAAAATTGCACCGATTGTGATTGACCAAATTAAGAATGAAACATCCATTGAGGCTCCCTTGATAGCCATGAGCAGAACATGGTCAAGGTCTCCCTAACCGTTTTCACGGCCAGCGCCCCGGGTTTTTACACCGTATTGACGAGGTAGCTGTTGCGAGGTACTCCCCTTTAACCCTCTAAGGGTATTGGCGAACAACTCAATTTGTAAAATCCGAATAGAAGAGTCGCCCTATAAGCCGGATAGAGAAGAAATATAGCTCTGAATGGCAGAGAAATTATTTAAATTCTTGCCGAGGTCAATAAGTTAGTTTGGGAAGAGATGAGCAGGAAGTGGATCGCACCCTGGTTCTACAGACAATCTCGTTAGACTGTCATAATGCTTGAGAGGTGGACGCGAGCGGTAGTCCGCAATCGATTCGCCATTATTGCGGTTTGGCTAGCGCTGGTAATTCTTGGGCTTTTTGCTGTTTCAAATCTCAATGATCACCTAACGACTTCTCTCACCGTTCCCGGCAGCGAATCAGCCAAAGCAGATGAAATTCTTGTCGATCACTTCAAAGAAAATACCGAGGGCACTTTCACCGTTCTTCTAAAATTCAAAAATGCTTCGGCTGAGGAGATTGCGGGATTTAAAGCGAAGATTGCAACTGCAGCCTCCACGGTACCAACGGCCAAAATAACTCAAGAGAGAGTGCTTGGGGGTGTGCTCTATGCCAATATCGGAACTTCTTTCAAATTGACTGATGCCGCCGCATATACAGAGAAGTTCAGAGAAGCGCTTATTAACGAAGGATTAGAAGGAGCCTTGGTAACCGGGCCACCAGCAATTTATCGTGATGTCACTCCAGTACTCGCGTCGGATTTGCAACGCGGCCAGATACTTGCAGTTCTACTTGCGCTTCTACTTTTGATCCTGCTGCTTGGAACATCTTGGGCGGTAATGGTTCCTTTCTTATTTGCTACTGCAACTATTTCACTTGCTTTAGCGGTGGTTTATCTATTGGCTCAAAAAATCTTGATGGTTCTTTACATACCAAACATAATCGAGCTCATCGGATTTGGCCTTGCAATTGATTATTCCTTGCTCATTGTTCATCGCTTTCGTCGAGAGATCATGAACCTTGACGATATCCGTGTAAGCGATGCAATTGTGAAAACTATGGAGACAGCTGGTCGTACCGTAATACTTTCGGGATCCATCGTTTCAATAGGTCTTGCAACTTTGCTTCTTGTTCCAGTTCCATTCGTCCGCTCCCTCGGCGCAGCAGGGCTTGTCGTCCCAGTCGTCTCAGTTATTGCCGCGTTAACGCTTCAGCCGGCTCTACTTTCATTCCTCGGCCGACGCGGAGTCACACCAAAAAGGTTCCCCGGCTTAATGGCAAGAAAAAATATGATGACTGGGATGTTCGCAAAGATTGCTCACTTTGTTATCCGCCGCCCGATTTCAGTACTTCTTTTCTCATTGGCAATGCTAGCGATTGCAACTTCTTCGGTTATATGGCTTCAAATAACTCCAAGTTCGTTAACAGCGATACCCGCAGAACGTGAATCAGCACGAGCTCTTTCGATAGTGACCGAGCGCGTGGGCCCCGGAATTATCACTCCAAATGAAATTGTTATTGATCTTGGCGAGCCCAATCAAGCAACTACTCCATTGGTAAGGCAAGCGCGAACAAATCTTGCAGAGGAGATTCTCAAAAACCCTGAAGTTTTCGTTGTTGCAACTGGAGAAAAGGCACCCTACATTGACGGTACTGGTCGTTATTTACGGATCTTCGTGATTGGCCATCACGACCTTGGGGCGCAAGCCTCGCAAAAATTAGTACATGAACTACGCGATAAGTACATTCCAAATGCTGGTTTTCCAGAAAATACGCAGGTCTATCTTGGCGGCGCACCAGCCCAAGGAGTGGATCTTCTTGAAAGTATTCTTAAATCATTTCCGTGGATCGTTTTATTAGCGCTCGCCATCGCTTATATCGTCTTATTACGAGCATTTCGCTCTCTAATCCTGCCGTTAAAGGCTATTTTGTTGGACTTAGTTTCAATAGCAGCGGCTTATGGATCGCTGGTGCTGGTATTTCGATTCGGAGTAGGATCGTCAATTCTTGGCACCTATCAACTCGATCAAATTGAAGCCTGGGTTCTCATCTTTCTATTTGCTGTGCTCTTTGGATTATCGATGGATTACGAAGTTTTCATTGTTTCGAGAATGCGAGAAGCACGAAATCGGGGAGCTACAAACACCGAAGCGATTATTGAAGGTCTTACCCATACTGGAGGTGTCGTAACTGCGGCAGCGATCATCTTGGTAGGCGCACTTGGTGGGTTGGTTATTGGTCATTTTGCCGGGCTGCAGCAGCTTGGAGTTGGGCTCGCATTCGGCATATTGATTGACGCAACAATCATTCGTGGCCTACTACTGCCAAGTGCAATGGTGCTACTTGGCCGATGGAACTGGTGGTTACCTAATTCAGTTGCCAAATTGGTAAAAACTAAAGCCTCGCCTCTCGAAGAACGAGAGGCGAGGCTTTAGTCTCATTACATACCCACTATCTAATTGCTATGCATACCTCAACAATTACTTAGTGATGGTAATCGCGAAGCGAACTGTAGGTGGTTGGTAGCCAAGCGCTAGTCCTGGAAGATCATTCCCGTTAGTGAGTACTGGGAGCGCTCCATATGGAGTGTTAGCAAATGACGGTTGGAACACGTACAACACTGGATGTAGATCAATGATATGCGTTCCTGGAGCACCAGTCGCAATCAAGTGCACGACCATGTATCCATTAGAGTTGAATCCGCAGCCATATCCGATATAACTGTTGTCGTACGTTACGGCAAGTGTGTTATCCAGTTGAGTCCAACCAACACCTTTTATGGCAATGGTGAATTCTTCGCCAGCCTTGAATGTTGATTTTGGAACACCTGAACCATCACGCAACTCAGGAGTATTAGCAGTATCCGCCTTGGCAATGCCGGCACTAAGGGTTTTGCCATTCTTATCCTTGTAGAGGAAGATACTTGCCTTTACATAAAACGGAATTTGCGCTTCAACAACATCACCTTGCTTTACCTGGATGACGTGCCATCCACCAAGATTATCCGGGATTGTGACTTCCTGATCGATTGTTCCATTGGTTGGAGTGGCAGAGCCCATTGGAAGCCCGTTGTAGACCCAGCAAGTCCCTGTGCAATTTACACGGTTACCAACAACGGTTGCCCAAACGATTTGGTGTGCACCCGTAGTTGTCAACCCAGTGACGTTGAGTTTCACCTTGGCGCCCACCGCACCACTGGTCTTAGATAACGTCGCGACAGCCTTGGTGTTCGGATCTAGTCCAACTTGTGAAAGGGTGGTGCGCTGTGTGACAGATGGCTCTACCGCTGCGGGATATTCAATTGAAGCCTTTGGGGCACCGGCATCCTTCGTTACCTTGAATGCGGCAAAAGACCCCTTCGCAAATGGGACTGGTGACTGCTTGATATTCATGTACTGAACACCAATGCCAGCAGTTAACGCCACATAGTGTGTCCCGACTGGTCCAGCTGCGCGTATCTTGAATACTGAAGTTCCACGTGTCCAGATAGCCATGGCTTCACCAGCGGGACTGTTATCCCACAGAACAGAGACGCCGCCTGTGTAGAGATTTGGACCCATACCTGTATAGGTAACGGTGATCGGAGTTCCAATCGGGCCACTCTTGGGTGAGATTGAAAGCGTCGGGTTCATTTGGAATCCGCCATGTGCTATGGCTGCACCATCTTTAACCATATAAATGTCGTGCACGCCGCCAAAGTCGCGCGGAATCTTTGTCTTATACGTAAAGGCGCCACTGGCATCGGTTGTCACCGTCACCATGTCGACACTGTACTTAATGTATTTCACACCCATGTAGTTAACTGTGTTTGGCTGAACATCAACTATCCAAGCGCCATCTGCTGTTGACCATGTCAATGGCAAGGTTGCATTTGCCGGAAGATCTTTGCCAGAAATTGTTATCGGGGTGCCCTCTGGACCTTGATTGGGGATTACATCCAAAGTGACCATCTTCTCGGGAACAGTAAACGATGCTGATTTCACCCCGGTGAACGGAAGTGTGGGCACTCCCTGAAGTCCCACAGGTGCAGTGAGAACAATGGGAGCAAGTACTGCAGTATCAGCACCGTTAGCAGGAGTAATCATTGCTAATGGCAGGATTGAAGTTACTACCGCTCGGAGAAGAATAGTTCTCTGGCGCCGTGATAAGAATTTCGATTTCATGATTTCCTCTTCATTCTCCGATATGAAACTAAGAACTTCTTAGTCATAAAACCAAGCACTTTCTAGTTCTTGAAGTCCAAGTCAGTAATCTATTTAGATCCTCAACTCGGACTTCAAGAACTTCGACATAATTTAAATCAAGCCGTTGGAACTGCGTAAAGCGTTACTTGTGAATTAGGGGTGAAGTTCGATTGCCAAGTTCCAACCGCACCTGCAAGAGGAGGGTTTACTAGCACAGTTCTGTAGGAAGGAACACGCTCGTAAACTTGTTTTCCGTTCTCCTTGACACGTACACCATTTACAACTTTGCGCACCAACTTGGTTGTCAGAACTTTCACGGAGGTCTGTTCCTTTGCAATCATCGTCACCTTAAAATTAATAAGGCCTAGAGTGTTGTATAAACCTGCGGCTGTACCGGTTTTAATAATTCCAGTCCAGAAAGCAACACCGCTGTGGTTTCCATAGTTAAGTGGAATTGGATTTGCAATCCCTGCGACTTCGACATAAGCCTTCGCAGTATTAGTTGGATCCATAACAGCGCCACCCAGGGTTTCGTTGTTTCCATATACCCGGAAGACGATCGTCTGACCGACAATGAATTGGCTGGTTATTGCGCAACTAACACCGAATCTTGGTGCAAGTGGACCTGATGATCCGCCTGCTAAGACAGTGTCCACATAGAGATGGATCGGTGAAACTACTCCTTGAACTGGAATACCTACTTTGACGGTGAAGGCAGCGGCATCGACTGAGGTGAAGTTAACTGCGTCAGTTGGTGTCAGCGTTCCACCGAGAATTGTGGGCCCGCTTGCTGCCGGAACCCATGAACACTTTGCAACAAATGGCGTCACTGTGGTGGTCGCAACGCTCTCACAACCTTTGATGGCTGCTCCGACCGCCATGAACTTCACAGTTCCTGCGGTACTCGCCGTTGCTGTGATGATCGCTGGATCAAGTCCGAAGACAGCGCTTCCACCAGAAAGCACAAGTGTTGGAGTAGTCGCTGCATAGGCAGGTGCTCCTCCAACAACTGCGCCACCAACTACTGCAAGAGCACTCATTAGAATGCTCGAGATGATTCGCTTCATGTATCTACTCCTTCTTATTCTCATTTACACGGGTACGTTTGAGAGCTATTTGGTGTTGATGTTGCCAGAGAGTGTCAGAGTGAGTGCGCTGCTCTCACTTGAACCTGCAGCTGATGATTTGATTGCAAAAGATCCTGTGACCTTGAGTGTTCCTGTGGCGCCAGCGTACTTGCCAGTTCCACCTGTAATCAGAGCATTGCCAGAAATATTGACAACAGTAGGAGCAGCGGCATCTTCAGCGCATCCCTTAGCTGATGAATCAAAACTTACCTTCAGCGTATTTCCACCACCGCTGAGGACTCCTGAACCATTGATTCCTGCGCATTGATCTGCTGGTGCAGATGATCCACTACCAGTTAATTCGTCAAGACCAAAAATATTTCCCGTGCCACTACCCGTTACAGATGTAGCTCGGACATCACTGTCGCTCCAGAGAATTGCCATCTTTCCTTTATAAGTTCCAGAAAACGCAAAAGTTGCTGGTGTTGGTTTCGAACTTGTGGTGGCTTTTGGCTTCGCCGCTGGTTTCTTAGTTGTCCATCCAACCGCACACTTAGGTTTA
>CAKKQM010000010.1:10556-45888 GCA_919902125.1 Actinomycetes bacterium
ACTGCAGTAACTTTTTTTACAGCGGTTCCCTTATAACAAGTGATGGTTTTCTTAGTTGTCCATCCAACCGCACACTTAGGTTTAACTGCAGTAACTTTTTTTACAGCGGTTCCCTTATAACAAGTGATGGTTTTCTTAGAAGCAGCATTTGCAACTGTGCCATTTGTCGTTAGTACGCTTAGGGCGATAACGACAACCAACGCTCTCGCAAATTTTGATTTCTTAGTTGATTTCATTTCAAATCCCCATCTCTCCCTGAGTTACTGCTTGTTACTAACAAGAGAATCTTCGCGCAGCGAACTCGCAAAAAACTCAATCTGTTATAGGACTAACACCTCTTTGACTATTCCATTGATCACATTCCAAGGGGTATTTATTCTCTGGGTCACATTTCAAGGGGTATTTATTCCCTGGGTCACATCCTAAGGGGTAACTATTCCCCCTGGGCGAATTCAACCGCCCAGGAACCCTTTTCGATCCTTCAATCAAGAAGGTGTGAGATGCTTTTGCACATGCGACTTAATAGCGATATCACGACATTAATTGCTCTGTTTGCCATCGTGAGCCCCATTACCTCTATCCCTGTTTTTCTTTCTCTCACCTCTGGCGCCACCAAGGAAAAACGACGTGTTATCGCTATGCAAACTGCCCTGGTCTCGGGATTGACTCTATTTATCGCCTACTTCATAGGGGATGTCATTCTGAAATTACTCAGTATTCAAATGGATGCATTCCGCATTGCAGGCGCGCTCGTAATTGGCGCGATAGCGTGGGGCATGGTGATGGGAAAGAAAGGTAATGTCATCGAAGCCTCTCCATCGGGTGCTGCGGTAGTCCCGCTTGCTATTCCCTTGATGGCTGGGCCTGGAGCAATAGCGACAGTGATTGCAATCGGCAATTCTGACCGCGGAATCGTCCGCATCGCTGATGCGATCATCATTCTGGTTCTATCGCTTCTGACATTCTTGCTATTGCTCGCAGCAGAACCAATTGAACGCATACTTGGTGAGCAAGGCCTTATGGTGCTGACACGCATCTTTGGTCTGCTATTGCTTGCGATTGCAGTCTCTACGATTATGTCAGCACTTACATCAGCATTTCCAGGTCTCTAACGATAGAGGGTATGGGAAACAGAAAAGTCGCCCTGTAAGCCGGAGAATCAGCAGTATCCGCTTGAATTACGTGTTGAAGTGTTTGACCGACATTCAGATCTGTGGATAAATTGTACAAAATATGTACTTTTTAGTACAATCTTGTTATGTCAGATTTGTCCATCTCAAATGCTCGCGCCGATCTTGCCAAAGCCGTTACTCGCGCCAAAAAAAATCCGGTGACCATCTCGAGGCACGGTAAGCCTATTGCCGTACTGATTAACCCATCATTGTTCGAAAAATTTGTTGAGTCAATCGAAGAACTAGAAGACATTGCTGCATTTGATGAAGCAATGTCCGATAAAGATCCAACAATTCCATGGGAGCAGGTCAAGAAAGATCTAGGCCTTCTTTGACCAATTACTCAATCGAGGTAAAGAAGAAAGCACAAAAATACCTCAGCACAATTCCCAAGAAGGACAAGCTCCGAATCGTTGGAGCAATAGAATTACTCCGCGAGAATCCACTTCCGCCAAAGTCCTTGAAACTCAAAGGGCGCGACGGTTATCGAATTCGAATTGGCGAATATCGCATTATTTATTCTTTCAATAGTAAACGGCTAACCATCCTCGTTATTAAAATTGGTCGCCGCAGAGACATCTATCAAACCGATTCCAATGAATAACAGAAGAGTCGCTCTGTAAGCCGGATCCTGTCGTCAACCTTGTTGCGACCTGCTGGTCTAGTTATTTGCTCGCAAATTTGCCAGCTTATTAAAAAGGACCCCGATTTGAACTGAACCCCTGAAGTTGGAGACTCAATTAAGAGTCTCGACCGAAGGGGTTCTTTTCAATTGCTCAGGGCCCTTGCTCAATCACCTTCAACTTCTTGATCACTACCAATAGATCAGTTTCAAGTGGTTAAGACTGTGGTGTAGGTGACGGGATTCGAACCCGTACTGCAGGTTTGGTAAACAAGCGTGCTGCCAGTTACACCACACCCACATCACGAGGTGAAGTGTGCTGTTTTGTGGGAATTAACAAATTTAGAATTTCAAATTATGTGTATAGATTTTTCTTGGGGAAAGAGAAGGACCCGACAAGTTATATCGGGTCCTTCTCTTTCCAAACCTGCAGTGCACAGAAAGTATGGCAGAGAATTCAATTACTCGGAGTTAATGTGAACAGAGGAGTCGCCCTATAAGCCAGATCCTGTCGTCCCAAAGAACGGATCACCATCCATCTAGTTCCGCAATTGCTCACGGAATCAAGCGACCTACCCGATAGCTCGAACGAGCAGTTCTCAAGCGCTATCTGTCTGGTCTTGCTCCAGGTGGGGTTTACCTATTCATAACAGAGCTTTCTCTACCAAGACACGGTAAGGCGCTGATACCCTTAACGCATGAGCCAGCGTCTGGAATACCTACGAGCGAACAGTGAAGCTATCAGGGCTATTGCAGCTCGCCACAAAGCTTTCAATGTTGCAGTTTTCGGAAGCGTTGCTCGCGGTGAGGATACCCCCAATAGCGATATCGACATACTTGTCGATTTCCTGCCAGGGGCATCCTTGGTGGACGAATTTCGCTTAGAGAATGAACTTCAAGAATTTCTGAAAACAAAAGTAGACTTGATTTCGCGAGGTGGCCTGAAAGCTAGGGACACCCATATTCGGGAAGAGTCGATGGCCTTATGAGTCGTTCCGACACTGAACGAATTGAAGACATCCTTGAATATGCCGACAAAATCGCAAACGCAGTGGCTCTTGGACATCACGTCTTTCTAAGTGACCAGTATGTGAGTCCTGCCGTCGAACGCTTCATTGAAGTGTTGGGAGAGGCGGCTAGGCAATTATCTGATGCCCGCAAGGCAGATTTTCCAGAAATAAACTGGGGAGAAATTGTCGGCCTTAGAACCCGATTAGCCCACATTTATCACCGGATTGATATAGAAAATATTTGGGGTGCCGCGTCACACGACGTACCGAACCTTGCGCGAGTACTTCGCGAAAAATAGAAAACAGAGGAGTCGCCCTATAAGCCGGATCCTGTCGTCCCAAAGGACGGATCACCATCCATCTAGTTCCGCAATTGCTCACGGAATCAAGCGACCTACCCGATAGCTCGAACGAGCAGTTCTCAAGCGCTATCTGTCTGGTCTTGCTCCAGGTGGGGTTTACCTAGCCACATGCGTTGCCGCACATGCTGGTGGTCTCTTACACCACCGTTTCACCCTTACTCGTTATTGCTAGCGAGCGGTTTATTTTCTGTGGCACTCTTCCCGCGGATTGCTCCGGGTGGGCGTTACCCACCACCTTGCTCTCTGGAGTCCGGACTTTCCTCGGTGCTACCCAGAGTTAACTGGGCTACAACGCGGTGATCCGGGCGACTCATCTGTTGGTGTCAGTCTACGCGAATACTAACTTTAATGGGATTTCTTTTTCTTCGGCTCATCTTCCTCATCTGCTTCTTCAGCACGGCGAAGCGCGACTTCTAAAAACTGGGTCGAGCGAAGCACGGTAAGGATGATTATTGTAAAACCAACGCCAACAACCTGGAAGCCAAGTCCAACGCAAACGCCCACAGCAGCAGTCGCGAAAATGGTCGCCGCCGTAGTCACGCCCTGGATTCCTCCACTCTTATCAGTGAAAATTAAGCCGGCCCCTAAGAAACCAATTCCAGTAATAATCGCGTGAAGTGCGCGAGTGGGATCTCCGAATTTAGCATTGACATCAAGAATCGCACCGATTGCAACGACGGTTGCGGCGGCGGAACCAACAAGTGCCATTGTGCGCGGTCCAGCTGATTTCCCCGCTCGGTCTCGCTCCCACCCAATAATTGATCCGAGAATCGCAGCCATAGCGCCATCAAGAATGACTGACAACTGCTGCCAGATATCGATCGCATGAAGATTTATCATGGCTAATCGTACTTTCCTTTCCGCGAAAAATGCCTCAACAAATGCCCGACACGGCAGGCTTTCCCGTACGATCGCGGTTATGGCAGGCAGGAAATTGTCGCAGGATCCGAAATGGACTCGTGCCAATTCAATCTTTTCAAGCACCAAACCCAATGCAGATGTAGCTCTACTGGGTGTGCCAGCGCATGAAGTTTCACTCTCGTCTACATCGGCAGATCAAACTCCTACTGCTATTCGAGAAGCATTGGCACGCTACTCAACCTTCTCTAGTGCTCATGAGATAGATCTGCGCAACCTCACATTTTCCGACTTAGGTGATGTCGATTCACCTGATCATGAAGTTGGCGAACAAAGAGTTGCCGCTGCAGTTGCTGGCGTATTGAGCAAACACAAATTACTTATTGCCCTTGGCGGCGATAACTCCATTACTTACTCTGTAGCGGCTGGGTTGTGGCCAGATCTTTCGAAGGTCGGACTCATCACGCTGGATGCTCACCATGATTTACGCGATGGCATCTCTAATGGTTCGCCAGTTTGGCGGTTGATCCAAGCAGGCTTATCTGGGAAAGGGATAGTGCAAATTGGCATTAGCGATTTTGCCAATAGTCGCGAATATGCCGCACGTGCCAGAGATGAAAGTATCCACGTTGTCACTCGAGATCTCTTGCGCAAGCGCCCTATCTCGGATGTTATGACCGAGGCACTTGAAATTGCAGGGGCACAAGGGCGCGAAATTTATGTGGATCTAGATGTTGATGTCTGTGATCGCTCCATCGCCCCAGCTTGTCCCGCATCTTTACCTGGTGGAATTAGCGCTGATGAATTACGACAAGCGGCGTTTCTTGCAGGTAGAGATGCACGTGTGCGAGCAATTGATATCACTGAGATTGATGCAGCACTTGATACGCCAGATCAACGCACTATTCGCTTGGGTGCTTTGCTTGTGCTTGAGGCTGCTTGCGGTGTAGCAACCCGCCTGCGTTAGCGCAGATCTTTTACGACTTCTCTTGCTGCAAATGCAACTTTGCCTGATTGAACCAGAGTAACTGCTGCTTCAAGTTCGGGTGACAGCCAACGATCTGGCCCAACACCAGGAACAATTTTGCGAAGTTCCTTCACAACACTTGCAGTAGCAGGTGCCGGCGTGAGTCCTGTACGCAGATCAATTGCGCGAGCCGCTGTCACTAGTTCGATGGCCAGAATACGCGAAAGATTTTCTACAACCTTGCGCAGTTTTCTGGCTGCATTCCAGCCCATAGAAACGTGATCCTCCTGCATCGCAGAACTTGGAATCGAATCAACGCTTGCGGGTGCAGCAAGACGCTTATTCTCGCTGACCAGGCTGGCCTGTGTGTATTGCGCAATCATCAAACCTGAGTCGACACCTGGATCGTGGGCTAAAAATGGAGGCAATCCAGCGGATCGATGTTGATCCAACATACGGTCGGTGCGACGCTCGGCAATCGAACCCAGATCAGCAGCAGCGATGGCAAGGAAATCCAGTACATAAGCAACTGGTGCTCCGTGGAAATTACCATTGGATTCAATGCGACCATCGGGCAGAATAACTGGGTTATCAATGAAACTCTGCAATTCGCGACCCGCAATGGTGGCCGCATAATCAATAGTGTCTCGAACTGCGCCATTTACCTGCGGTGCACAACGCAATGAATACGCATCTTGTACGCGCGAGTCATTCTCTAAGTGCGAGGCAACAATTCCTGAATCGTTAAGGAGAGCATAAATATTTGCGGCACTAGCAACTTGACCTACGTGCGGACGCAACGGTCCGTGTAGATCTGGTGCAAATACCCGGTCTGTGCCGAGTAAACCTTCAATACTCATGGCAGCGGTTATATCTGCGACAGTGCACAGGGCCGCTAAATCAGCGCAAGCCATAATCAACATTCCAAGCATGCCATCGGTGCCATTGATAAGAGCCAGACCTTCTTTAGCTTCCAACTCAATGGGTTCGATGCCAGCAGTTTTCATCGCCTCAAGCGCTGGCATCTCTTTCCCACTTGCGTCATGAACCAGACCTTCGCCCATTACCGCCAGCGCACAATGCGAAAGCGGTGCTAAATCTCCGCTACAACCGAGCGAACCGAACTCGGGCACAACTGGCGTAATACCTGCATTAAGAAAATCTGCATAAGCCTGTGCCAATGCAACGCGCACACCAGTGCGCCCTGATGTCATGGTGCGCAGACGCAGGAACATTAAAGCGCGTACTACTTCTCGTTCAACTGCTGGCCCAACACCAGCCGCGTGCGAACGAATTAGTGACTTCTGTAGTTGCGTTCTATCTTTTACATCAATGTGGCGGCTAGCCAATGCCCCGAAACCTGTTGATACTCCATAAACGGGAATCCCACCGGCTGCATAATCCTCTATGTACTTGCGTGAAGCGCTAATGGCGACAATGGCTTCGGGTGAAATAACTACCTTCGCATTCTGGCGCGCAACTGCAATCACATCATTAAAGGTAACCCCGCTGGTGCTAAGAGTTACGGCTTTATTTGATTCGATTGCCATGCGACCACACCTCATCTATTAGTGGAACACCCGGACGATATGCCAGATGAATATAAGAAGGGGTACTCAAAATTGAGAAGTCCGCGCTAGCACCCACGCTTAAATGCCCGACATCTGTACGACGAAGTGCCATTGCACCCCCTTTGGTTGCAGACCATAAAGCTTGCTCTGGGGAGAAACGAAGATCGCGTACGGCGATGGCGATCACGAAAGGCATATTTGTTGTGTAAGAACTTCCTGGGTTGCAATCTGAAGCCAAGGCAACGGTTACGCCAGCCTCAAATAATCTGCGTGCATCTGGATATTGCGATCGTGTAGAAAACTCAGCAGCCGGCAAGAGTGTTGCCACCGTGTTGGACTTGGCAAGCGCGCTGATATCAGCATCGGAGATATGACTAACATGATCAACTGAAGCGGCATCTAATTCAACGCCAATTTGCACGCCTTCGCCTGGTTCGAGTTGATTAGCGTGTAACCTTGGCAGTAGTCCTTTAGCGATTCCCGCCTTTAAAATCTGGCGCGCTTGGTCTGCTGTAAATGCGCCTTTGTCGCAGAAAACGTCGATCCATTTAGAGTGGGCAAGCGCAGCGTTCAACATAGGGCCACAGACCAGGTCTACATAATCATCGGGGCTATCTCTGAATTCTTTTGGCACAACATGCGCGCCCAAGAAAGTTGTCTCATCGGTCACTTGCTTAGCAACAACTAGCGAACGTGCTTCATCGTCAACAGTGAGTCCATATCCAGATTTGCATTCAATGGTGGTGGTTCCCGCGGCATTCGCCTCCGCCACTAAACGCCTCGCGCTCTGTAGCAATTGACCGTTGCTGGCCTTGCGAGTTAATTCCACAGTGTAATTAATTCCGCCAGCGTCGTAACCCTCCCTTTGCATCCGTGCCCGAAACTCCGCAGCACGGTCGCCAGCAAAAACGAGATGTGCATGGCTGTCAACGAAACCTGGAATAACGCAGCGGCCTTGGGCATTTACACGATTGGCTATCTCAGATCGCGGAGCAATTTGCGATGGTCCAACCCACGTTACTAAGTCACCTTCAACGACAAATGCTGCATCGGGAAGCAATCCCAGTGGCGTGCCATCTATAGAAGGATCATTGGTCACCAAAAGACCAATATTGTCAACGAGGGTGCGAGTCATGGCTACTCAGTATCCAGCATTGGTACGGGCACATGCTTTGTGCGTGCAGTTTCCAGCGCACCTTCATAACCCGCATCTGCATGACGGATCACGCCCATACCTGGGTCATTTGTTAATACTCGAGCCAATTTCTGGGCCGCTAACTTGGTGCCATCTGCCACTGAGACTTGCCCCGCGTGAATTGATCGGCCGATACCGACGCCGCCGCCGTGGTGAATTGATACCCATGAAGCACCTGATGAAATATTGACCATGGCATTAAGTAGCGGCCAATCTGCAATTGCATCAGATCCGTCCAGCATCGCTTCGGTTTCACGATAAGGCGATGCAACTGAGCCACAGTCCAAGTGATCGCGCCCAATAACAATGGGGGCGCGAACTTCGCCTCTAGCAACCAGATCATTAAAAGCTAAGCCCGCTTTATCGCGTTCGCCATAACCTAACCAACAGATGCGAGCAGGCAGACCTTGGAAGGCAACTTTTTCTTGCGCCATAGTGATCCAGCGATGCAAGCCTTCATTTTCAGGAAAAAGTTCGAGCACTGCTTTATCTGTACGGTAAATATCTTTTGGATCTCCCGACAGGGCCACCCAACGGAATGGCCCTTTGCCTTCGCAGAATAAGGGACGGATATATGCAGGGATAAAGCCAGGGAATGAAAAAGCTTTGTCGTACCCACCTTGCCTAGCTTCAGCGCGGATGGAATTACCGTAATCAAAGACTTCCGCGCCCTTGCCCATAAAGCCAACCATCGCCTCAACATGTTTGGCCATCGATTCGCGTGCCTTGCGGGTGAAGTCTTCGGGATTCCTCTTGGCTAATTCAGTAGCATCGGCAAAATCCACACTGATTGGAATATACGCAAGGGGATCATGCGCTGATGTCTGGTCAGTGACGATGTCGAAGGGCACATCCATCATGAGTAATTGAGGAACTAGAACGGCAGCATTACCGACTAGACCAACTGAGAGTGGTCGTCCTTCACTTTTTGCTCTGAGCACGCGTTCAATTGCATCGCTGAGATTATCTGCAATTTCATCGAGGTAGCGAGTCTCCACTCGTTTAGCCAGTCGCGTCTGATCAATATCAATAATTAAGCAGACGCCACCATTCATTGTTACCGCTAATGGCTGGGCGCCTCCCATTCCTCCGCAACCCGCCGTGAGCGTCAACGTTCCTTGCAGTGTGCCATTAAATCGCTTATGTGCAATTGCTGAAAATGTTTCGTATGTACCTTGCAAAATTCCTTGAGTGCCGATGTAGATCCACGATCCTGCAGTCATCTGCCCATACATTGTTAAACCAAGTTGTTCTAAGCGACGAAATTCTGGCCAATTTGCCCAATCCCCCACCAGGTTGGAGTTTGCGATTAAGACTCGTGGCGCCCATTCGTGCGTTTGAAAAACTCCTACCGGTTTTCCTGATTGCACTAGAAGAGTTTCATCATTTTTGAGTTTGGTTAACGATCGAACTATCGCATCAAAAGAAGGCCAGTCACGAGCAGCTTTACCTGTGCCTCCGTACACGACCAATTTCTCTGGATGCTCAGCAACTGCAGGATCTAAATTATTATGCAACATACGGATTGCAGCTTCTTGGCCCCATCCCAACGCACTCATTGTTGAACCCGTTGCCGCATGCAGAATGCGGGGGGGCGAGGACGTCTGCGTCATAAGTGGAGAATATCGCGACTTTGACCCAGACTAGGCCTATGTCTTCTCCTCGTACGGTAGATCCTGATTTTCTTGCTCTCCCACTTTCTGCCACAGCCGATGCTGCACTCAGCACCGCGGCAAGCGCAGGCGCATCCCACGTTGATGTACGTATCGAACGAGTCCGTACTGGATATCTACAGTTACGCGATGCACATCCAGAATCACAATCTGATAACACAGTCACTGGCGTCGGTGTGCGCGTCATCATTAATGGCACATGGGGTTTTGCATCATCTCCCGAAATATCCCCCGAGGTTGCGAAAAAACTAGCGCAGACCGCAGTTGCAATGGCCAAGACAAGCAAACCACTCTCGACCGAGGAGGTCGCACTTGCCCCTGAGCCGGTGTATGGCAAGCAAACGTGGGTCTCTGACTATGAAATTGATCCCTTTTCTGTTCCCGATAAATCAAAAATCGCACGCTTAGCGCAATTAAGCAACAAGCTCCTTGCCACTTCGACGGTCAACCATGTCAGTGCGAACACTGTGTATGTAAAAGAACAGAAGTTCTACGCTGATTCCTATGGGACTACAACTACACAACAACGCGTACGCGTCCAGACTCAGATCGATGCAGTCAGCGTTGGTGATCACGGCTTCGAATCCATGCGCACTCTTGCTCAGCCCGCTGGTTTTGGTTGGGAATGGATGGATAATGATCTCTACAACTGGGATGCAGAGATCGACGAACTCCCCACCTTACTTGCAGAGAAAGTTAAAGCACCTAGCGTTGAAGCTGGAAAATACAATCTTCTTATTCATCCCAGTAATCTTTGGCTGACGATTCACGAATCTATCGGCCATGCCACCGAACTGGATCGTGCTATTGGATATGAAGCAAACTATGCAGGAACCTCCTTTGCTACCCCTGAGAAGTTGGGAAAATTAAAGTACGGCTCGGAGTTGATGAATGTCACTGGAGATCGCATCACTCCGCACGGCTTAAGCACCGTTGGTTTTGATGACGAAGGTGTTGCTGCTCAGCAATGGGACATTATCAAAGATGGAACCTTGGTGGGTTACCAATTAGATCGACGGATCTCTGCACGGGTGGGTCGCGAACGGAGCAATGGTTGTGCATTCGCCGACTCTCCGGCTCATGTGCCAATTCAACGTATGCCAAATGTTTCCTTGCAGGCCGATCCCAATGGTCCCGATCTGAATGGATTAATCGCCAGCATCGAGGATGGCATTTTAATTAAGGGCGATAAATCTTGGTCAATTGATATGCAACGGTACAATTTTCAATTTACAGGTCAGCAGTTTCACCGCATCAAGAATGGAAAAATTGTTGGGCAAGTAAAGGATCTCGCCTATCAAGCTACAACAACAGAGTTCTGGGGTGCAATGCGCACTGTGGGCGGTCCTTCTACTTACGTACTTGGTGGCGCATTCAACTGTGGCAAAGGACAACCTAGCCAAGTTGCAGCGGTAAGTCATGGATGTCCCGCGGTAATCTTTGAGCAGATCAATGTCCTTAACACCGTTGCGGAGGCTGGAGCATGATCTCGCCACAAGAATTAATCGAGCGCATCACTGCATCTGCCGATTATGATGATTGCATTGTTATTGTCAATGAACAGACTCAAGCAAATCTTCGTTGGGCAAATAACACGCTGACCACAAATGGTGTTATTGCCGAACGCGCCATCACCGTTATCGCTTTTGTTGCTCTAGATAATGGGATGGCATCTGGCGGCATAACTCGTGCGGATATTGCTGTCCACGAAATTGATGCGATCGCAAAGGAAGCGGGCGTTGCGGCTCGTGCGGCAGGCAAGGCAAAGGATATGGCCAAACTTGCCCGCAACCTTTCTGTTGGCACCTGGAGTGATGCGCACGCCACAACAAGTCCTGCTGTATTTGCGGCAATCGCACCGGCTCTGGGTGAGATGTTTCAACGCTCGCGTGGCGATGAGATCGAACTTTTCGGTTACGCCGAGCACACTCATCGCACTACCTGGGTTGGCTCTAAAGGCGGATTGCGTCTGCGTTGGGATCAACCAGCTGGACGTATAGAAATGACCGGAAAATCGCACCAGCGCACCCGTTCCACATGGGAGGGTGTCGCAACTCGGGATTTTTCCAATGTTTCGATTGCGGATATTGATACCGCCATTCGTCAACGTTTAGAGTGGCAAGCAAAGCGGATTGAGATTCCAGCAGGGCGTTACAACACGCTCATGCCTTCAGGTGGCGTCGGTGATATTTTGACTTACCTTTTATGGAGCGCGGCAGGCCGTGATGCTTATGAAGGCCATTCTGTTTTCTCTCGCAAAGACGGCGCAGGCCCCAAAACACGCGTTGGGGAGAAACTCTCCAACCGCGCCGTAAATTTATACTCAGACTCGAACTATCCAGGACTTGAATGCGCACCTTTTTTAGTTGCCACTACAAGCGGCCCCACCAGTTCAGTCTTCGATAACGGTCAGAAAAATGACCATACTAATTGGATAACGCAGGGAGAACTTACATCCCTTGTACAGACTCGAGCATCAGCGGTCGATACTAAACTTTTATTTACTCCTATGGGCGACAACTTGATCATGGAAGTTCCTGGTGCAAAGGGTTCTTTAGAAGATCTCATTGCCGGCCTTGCAGATGGATTACTACTAACCACTCTTTGGTACATCCGCGAAGTTGATCCAAGCACTCTGCTACTTACCGGGCTCACGCGTGATGGTGTTTATCGTGTCAAGGACGGTGAGGTAATTGGCGCAGTAAATAACTTCCGCTGGAATGAATCTCCTGTCGATCTCTTATCTCGCATGAAAACAGTAGGCGCAACGGAGATAACCCAACCACGCGAATGGGGTGATTACGTTGATCGTACTGCGATGCCGCCGGTTCTCTTTGAGAACTTCAATATGTCAACTGTAAGCCTGGGGAACTAAGAAACTCTTAACGCAGGTGGCCGCGTTCGTTTGCTGCACGAAGTGCACGTAAACTATCGCTAGGCCAGATTGAAATAGCAGAGATCGAACATGGCGCGACATCAATATGAAAAATACTCTCCGGAGATCCACCAATAGCTAAACGGATAGCTTGCTTGATGGGGCCATTGTGAGTCACGACAACAATTCGCTGTCCTGGATATAACGCAACCAAATCGTTAAGGGCTTCATCGATGCGCCATCCCAGTGCGTCGTAAGACTCTCCTTGCGGTGGCGCATACGCCGAAGATGACAACCACGCCTGATATTCCTTGGGATATGCCTGCCTCACTTCATCGACGGACATACCGTCCCATGCACCAAAGGAACATTCAAACCAAACCTCATCAAAAATGATGGGAAGATCCACCGCTGCAGCAATCGCCTGCGCTGTTTGCGTAGTGCGCAACAATGGAGAAGCAATCAATACCTCTGGAGTGAGTTTTGCGACCTCAGCGGCAACTGCCACTGCTTGGGCCTGACCTTCGTCAGTAAGTGGTGGATTTGGCTCACCAGAACCGGAGAACTTGCGATCTGGCGTGAGGATCGTTTCACCGTGACGAACAAAGTAAATCATGGTGGGAGCTTCATCCGAGCGCAGACGCTCAGTTAAATAGTTCTGCTGCTGTGCAAGATTGCCGCCACGTTCATCGAGAGCGCGATTAGCAAGACGATCTGCGTGGGAATTTTCCTCACGTGGAATCCAGGTATAAGTGATCAACGAAGGTGCATGTGCGGCACGCGCTTCTTGCGCCAAAGTGCGCATATCCGGATGCTTAATCTGCCAACGGCCCGACATCTGTTCTACAACCAATTTGCTATCCATTCGGACATCGACTTTTGCTTCTGGATCCATCTGGTGAATCGCAACAAGACCTGCAAGGAGTCCGTTGTATTCAGCAACATTATTAGTAGCCGTGCCGATGTAATCATAAAGTTCGGCGATTACTACATTGTTCTCATGTACTACCGCGCCATAACCAGCATGACCAGGATTTCCACGCGAGCCGCCATCTGCAGTTAATACAAAATGTCGAGCCACTATTTTGCTCCGCGCACTAAAATACAACGACACTCTTCGCAACGGACGACCTCGTCGGAGGCAAGAGTCTTTATGCGGCTGAGTTCAACGCTATTAATTGCAAGGTGGCATCCGTCACAACGACCTTCGCGCAGGGCGGCAGCACCAGTGCCGTTGCTGCTGCGGAGTTTTTCGTAAAGATCCACGAGTGCGCCATCAATTGCTGCAACTGTGGCAAGACGTTCCGAGATGATGGCAGTCACTTCAGATTCAATTGCAGCGAGCGCTGCAGCTTTGCGTGCTTCGATCTGGGTCGCTTGTGCGATGAGCAAATTTTCTTCTGCTTTTAATTCATCCAGACGCGCTTTAACGGAATCCATCCGGAGCATGATTTCGAGTTCAACTTCTTCTAATTCAGAACGGCGGCTAGTAAGGGTCTGCACTTCATGTTGCAACTTCTCAAGTTCTTTTGGGGCAGTTGATCCATCAGCCAGGCGCTTTTCATCTCGCTCGAGCCTGGCAACAACTTGTTCAACATCTGATTCAGAGCGCGAAAGTTCACGCTTGATATCACTGATCTGAGTCTGGGCCGCAATTTCTAGATCACGCACGACGGTTAAACGTTGAGTCGTCCCAAGTAATTCAGCAATCTCAGGTAGAGCAGAAGCTTTATTGTGCAGCATGGCTACGTGAAAATCCATCCGTTGGATATCGAGAATTTGCAACTGATCACTGGGGTTGGCTTTCATCTTTCTCCAACCTCCTTTTCGTCAAGACTGGTGGGCGCTGAGGGTTTCGAACCCCCGACATCCTCGGTGTAAACGAGGCGCTCTACCACTGAGCTAAGCACCCTAAGGCACCCGAATGCTACTGGATTAGTGCACGTAGAACGAATTCGTCATGCTACAACGCTGAAATTGCAGCCTTGTAATCAACAATATTGCGCGCATCACCCATGCCGTTGACCACTTGCCAACGTAAAATACCGACTTTATCGATTACAAAGGTGCCACGGATTGCACAGCCACGAGTTTCTTCAAAGACGCCATATGCCTTTGCCACAGTCCCATGTGGCCAGAAGTCGGAGAGGATGGGAAATTTATATCCCTCTGATTCAGCGAATGCGCGTTGCGCATGCATTGGGTCGCAGGAAATTGCGATCAATTGCACGTTCTCGTTTTGAAATGCACTCAAGTCATCACGGATTGCGCAAAGCTCGCCTGTACATCTTCCAGAGAATGCAAATGGATAAAAGAGAACTACAACGTTCTTTTCGCCCTTAAATGAAGCGAGTGAAATTTTCTCACCGTGTTGATTGAGTAACTCAAAATCAGGAGCAGGATTTCCAATAGTTAGCGACATAGCACGCAACCTATCGCTTACTCGACTTACGTGCCACCAATCGCGTCGCTGACCAATCAGTGGCAATAGCAAACGTTGAGGTCTGACTCAATCCAGCAATTGGAGCTGCGTCTTGAATATCACTTGGTTCCACATGGCCAATCCTGCCAGCCTTTGGTGTTAGAACCCATATTTGTCCGCTCTCGGATAAATACGTAAGGCCATCAACCAATTCATCCACAAGATCGCCGTCGCCGTCGCGCCACCAAAGCAGAACAGCATCAACGACTTCTTGAATGTCGCCAGTAAGAAATTGATTTCCGGTAATTTGGGTAATGCCTTGACGCAAGGTTTCATCGCAATCATTGCTATGGCCGACCTCCACTATGAGGTAGCCAGGTTCAAAGCCCATCCGTGTTGCCATTGACTCCGTGCGGGTAGTCACAAACTCTTATCCTCTCCTTATATTGATGATCCATGTACCGATGACCAAGTCCACCTAAGAGTTGCTTTTTTCGCAAGCCTTTTTGGGACTTAAATCCTAATTTCCCCATATTTTGCTCAAATCCTGATGTTGATAGGGTCGCTATCCCATCTATCGGTCGAGTAAAAGCGCCAATGTGACGCAAGAGGCTAAAGAGGGAAAGATAGGGGTATGAGCGAAATTTTTGAGGCGCCCGATCAGGTTATAGACCAACTTGTAGATACCGATCCGGAAGAGACAGCTGAATGGCACGCTTCTTTTGATTCAGCCCTCTCTCATGCCGGACCAGTCCGTGCCCGATACCTAATGCTCAGCCTCTTGCAGCGTGCACGTGAAAAAAATGTTGGTATCCCCAATCTACTTACGACTGATTACATCAACACGATCCCACCTGAACGCGAACCAGAATTTCCTGGAGATGAAGCCATTGAACGTCAAATCCGGGCATTTATCCGTTGGAATGCGGCGATGTTGGTGCATCGCGCGCAACGTCCAGGCGTTGGCGTCGGTGGGCATATTTCAACGTATGCATCATCTGCGGCCTTATATGAAGTGGGCTTCAATCACTTCTTCCGCGGTAAAGATCATCCCGGCGGCGGGGATCAGATCTACTTCCAAGGTCATGCAAGCCCTGGAATGTATGCGCGCGCATTTCTGGAGGGACGCTTCAGCGAAGATCAACTTGATGGATTTCGCCAGGAACTTTCACACATCGGCGGCGGACTTTCTTCATATCCTCATCCCCGTTTGATGCCGGAGTTCTGGGAATTTCCAACAGTCTCCATGGGCCTTGGCCCGATCAATGCAATTTATCAAGCTCGATTTAATCGTTACCTACATAACCGTGGCATTAAAGACACCAGCGATCAAAATGTCTGGGCATTCTTAGGCGATGGCGAGATGGATGAAGTAGAAAGCCTTGGCGCAATTGGACTTGCTGCCCGGGAAGGCCTCGACAATCTCACCTTCGTTATTAACTGCAACTTGCAACGCCTTGATGGACCGGTGCGCGGCAACGGCAAGATCATCCAAGAGCTTGAATCGATCTTTGGTGGTGCAGGGTGGAACGTCCTCAAAGTTGTATGGGGTCGCGAATGGGATCCGCTACTGGCCCAAGATCGTGAGGGTGCGCTTGTCCAATTAATGAACCAGACCCCTGATGGTGATTACCAGACTCTCAAAGCTGAAAATGGCGCATACGTACGTGAACATTTCTTTGGCAAAGATCCACGCACCGCAGCAATGGTTGCTAACTGGAGCGATGATCAGATCTGGCATCTCAAACGTGGCGGTCATGACTATCACAAACTTTATGCGGCATATCATGCAGCGACGCAACACAAGGGACGCCCAACAGTCATCCTTGCCAAAACCATTAAGGGCTGGACTCTGGGTTCGCACTTCGAAGGCCGCAACTCCACCCATCAAATGAAGAAGATGACAATGGAAGATATCGTCATGTTCCGCGATCGTTTGAGAATTCCAATTCCTGATAGCCAACTTGATGCAAAATTGCCGCCGTACTTCCGACCTGCAGAAAATTCGGAAGAAAATCAATATCTCATCGAACGCCGCCTGGCCCTGGGCGGCTCACTTCCACGCCGTCGGTCAATTTCTAAGCCCTTGCCGCAACCACCTGACTCGGTTTACGACTCGGTCAAACGTGGTTCAGGTCGTCAAGAAATAGCAACCACGATGGCATTTGTCCGCATGCTGAAAGATCTTATTAAAGATCCAGCCATTGGAAACCGATTTGTTCCGATTATTCCCGACGAAGCTCGCACATTCGGTATGGATGCGTTATTCCCAACGCTGAAGATCTACTCTCCACTGGGCCAGACCTATACCTCTGTAGATCGCGAGTTGTTGCTCTCTTACAAGGAATCAACCTCTGGGGTGATTCTGCATGAAGGTATTAATGAAGCTGGCTCAGTCGCATCATTTACTGCCGTAGGTACGTCTTACTCAACCCATGACGAGCCGATGATCCCGATTTACATCTTCTACTCAATGTTCGGTTTCCAGCGGACTGGCGATGCATTCTGGGCGGCAAGTGACCAGATGACTCGAGGTTTTGTCCTTGGCGCAACGGCAGGACGGACAACTCTTAACGGAGAAGGCCTGCAACATGAAGATGGACATTCCCTTCTCCTTGCTTCCACCAACCCAGCAGTAGTTGCCTATGATCCAGCTTTTGGGTTTGAACTTGGACATATTGTTAAAGATGGTCTGCGCCGAATGTACGGCGAAAATAGCGAAAATATCTACTACTACTTGACCGTCTACAACGAGCCGTACATGCAACCGGCAGAACCAGAGAACCTCGATGTTGAAGGTTTACTACGTGGAATTTACGCTTACTCCCCCGCAACCAAGAGCACAAAGAAGCAAGCTCAAATCTTAGCTTCGGGGGTTGGTGTGAATTGGGCCCTTAAAGCCCAAGAACTCTTGGCAAATGACTGGGGCGTGGCTGCATCAGTCTGGTCGGTAACTTCCTGGAACGAATTGCGTCGGGATGGTCTGGATGTGAATCGTCATAACTTGCTGCATCCAGAGGATCAGAAGCAGGCATACATCACGAGCAAACTGACAGGGGCGCAAGGCCCAGTTGTTGCGGTAAGTGATTTCATGTGCGCCGTGCAAGATCAGATTGCCCCCTGGGTAGAACAGCCATTCTTCTCTCTGGGTACAGATGGCTTCGGACTCTCCGACACCCGTGGAGCACTGCGTCGCCACTTCAAAGTCGATGCTGAATCGATTGCTATCGCCGTCTTGACGCAACTTGCCAAGAGCGGCGAAGTAGAGCAGAGCGTCATCACAGAAGCAATTGAGAAATATCAAATCTTTGACATTTCCGCCGCCGATCCTGGCAATACCGAAGGCTCCGGTTGATCGGCCGAATCCCAATCGCTGATATCTCCCCCGTTGTCTACTTCGGTGGAGAGTTTGTCCATGTTAAAGCAATACCTGGTGAAGAAATCACTATCGCCGCCACAGTTATCCGGGAAAGCGATGCAGCCTTTGGCGCGTATGTAATTCTCTTCGATAGCGTAGGGAAAGAAATCGCACGAGTGGAAATGTATGAAATCTGGCCGAAAAGCGATCGTTATAAAGGAACTTTGGCCCTGCCAAAGACAGGTGATTACACTTTTTGTATTGAGGCCCGTGATGAAACAACCACTCCACAACTACTATCTCGATCAGAGTTTTTTCCATTGCGCGCTGATCGCGAACGGGCGCTTGTCGGCGCTTGGTACGAATTTTTCCCACGGAGCGAAGGTGCAACAAAAAATGCTAGCGGCACTTTCGCTACAGCTGCGCAGCGGCTGCCAGATATTGCTGCCATGGGATTTGATGTCATTTATCTGCCGCCAGTACATCCGATCGGGCACTCGCATCGTAAAGGTGCAAATAATTCGCTAAGCGCTAGGCCAGAAGATCCTGGTGTGCCCTGGGCAATTGGCAATAAAGATGGCGGGCATGATGCAATCAACCCCGATCTTGGAACGCTGGCAGATTTTGAGCAATTTGTTTCTTCTGCCAAAAAAGTTGGCTTGGAAGTTGCAATGGATCTTGCGCTACAAACATCCCCTGACCATCCCTGGGTAAAAGAGCACCCCAATTGGTTTACCCATCGCTCCGATGGAACTATCGCATATGCCGAGAATCCACCAAAAAAATACCAAGATATCTATCCGCTCAATTTTGATCAGGATTACGAAGGGCTTTTGCAGGAAGTCTTACGGATCATTCGTTTTTGGATCGCAAAAGGTGTCACACTATTCCGAGTTGATAATCCGCACACCAAACCAGTCCATTTCTGGCATGAGTTGCTAACGGTGATTCACAATGAGTCTCCCGAAATTATTTTCCTTGCCGAAGCTTTCACCCGTCCTGCAATGATGCAGGCGCTTGCTAAAGCTGGCTTCCATCAGTCGTATACCTACTTCACATGGCGTACGACGAAGCAAGAAATTATTTCTTACGGCAATGAAGTAGCCCAAGAAACAAGTGCATTCTTTCGCCCAAACTTCTGGGTCAATACCCCAGATATCTTGCCCTTCCATCTACAAAGCGGAATCCCTGCAATGTTTGCACTACGCGCAGTTCTTGCTGCAACTCTTGCTCCCTCATGGGGTATGTACGCAGGCTACGAACTCTTCGAGCATCGCCCCTCTAATGAAGGTGGCGAAGAGTACTTAACTTCAGAGAAATATCAGATCCGCATCCGTGACTGGGATGGGGCGCAAAAGAAAGGCTTAAGCCTTGCGCCATTTATCACTCAACTCAATCAGATCCGTCGGGCGCATCCAGCTCTCCAACGATTGCGTAACTTGGTATTTCATCATACTGACTCCGATGCCATCATTGCTTATTCCAAACGCGCGGGATCTGACCTCCTATTGGTCGTCGTCAATCTAGATCCAACCGTTGCCCAAGAAACAACTGTGCATTGGGATATGAGCGCGCTCGGTCTCAACAAAGATAGTTTCACTGTCACTGATCTTTTGGATGGTTCAACTTTTTCTTGGTCTGCTCAAACTTTTATTCATCTTGACCCAAACAAACCTACTGGCAAAGTTGCACATATCGCTCATGTGGAAATGAGTTAGCGTGGCTTATCTCAATCCACATTCCACGCTTGGAGAGTTGGATCTCTATCTCATCGGCAAAGGATGCCACGAAAAACTCTGGGAAGTTCTGGGAGCGCATATCAAGCGCGCCAAATCTGGAAAGTTACTTGGCACTATCTTCACTCTGTGGGCGCCCAATGCCCAAGCGGTCAGCCTGATCTGCGATGCAAATTTCTGGGATCGTAACTCTCATAAGATGAAACGCGTTGGTCGCAGCGGCATCTGGGAAATATTTATTCCCGATCTGGGCGCCGGGCTGAGATATAAATTTGCCATTCAACAAGGTGATGGTCGATGGGTTGATCACGCCGATCCGCTTGCTCACCATACTGAAATTCCGCCGTTGACCGCCTCGGTTCTCTTTGAGTCTCAATTCCAATGGAGTGATACGGATTGGATCGCAAAACGTGAGAAGTTTGAATCCTGGCGCAGACCTGTATCTATCTATGAAGTACACCTTGGGTCTTGGAAACTCGGCTTAAATTATCGCCAGCTCGCCAAAGAATTAGTTTCTTACGCGAAAGAGCAGGGTTTCACCCATATCGAATTTCTGCCCGTTATGGAGCACCCCTATGGCCCATCTTGGGGTTACCAAGTCACCTCGTTCTTTGCGCCAACATCGCGCTTTGGCTCCCCCGATGAATTCCGCTTCCTTATTGCCGAACTACACAAAGCAGAGATTGGAGTCATCCTGGATTGGGTTCCTGCCCACTTTCCTAAAGATGAATGGGCCTTGGCACGCTTTGATGGCACAGCACTCTATGAACATGCAGACCCGCGGTTAGGCGAGCACCCTGACTGGGGAACTTTCATATTTAACTTTGGTCGCAATGAGGTGCGCAATTTTCTGGTGGCAAGTGCTCTCTATTGGTTGACTGAATTTCATATTGATGGCTTACGGGTTGATGCGGTCGCCTCAATGCTTTACCTTGATTACTCTCGCAAAGAAGGTGAATGGTTACCCAATAAAGATGGTGGGCGTGAAAATCTAGAAGCGGTACAACTCCTCAAGGAAGTAACTACTGCTGCCTACAGAACTCATCCCGGGATTATGATGATTGCAGAAGAATCAACAGCTTGGTCTGGGGTCTCAAGGAGCACCGATTTAGGCGGGCTTGGTTTTGGTTTTAAATGGAATATGGGTTGGATGCATGACACATTAACCTACCTGCAACGCGATCCTATTCATCGCGTTCATCACCACAACGACATTACTTTCCCCATACTTTATGCATGGAGTGAGAACTATGTTCTGCCAATTTCGCATGATGAAGTTGTCCATGGCAAAGGCTCTCTGGTAAATAAGTTCCCTGGAGATCGTTGGCAGAAACTCGCCACCCTGCGGGCCCTCTATGGATTTATGTGGGCGCATCCAGGCAAAAAATTACTCTTTATGGGTAGCGAGTTCGCCCAAAATGATGAATGGGATGAGAGCCAAGGGCTGCAGTGGCACCTCACCGAATTCGATGAACACCGTGGTATCCAGAGAACAATTCAAGCGCTCAATGAAAAATACAGAATGACGTCAGCACTCTGGGAACGAGATACATCTCCGGAAGGATTCACTTGGCTTGTTGATCAAGATGCCGCCAGCAACATTCTGGCTTTCGCGCGCTGGGATGATTCTGGAAAGGCGTTGGTCTGCGTGACAAATTTCTCGCCCATCCCCCACGAGCGCTATACCTTGCCTCTTCCACTATCTGGGCGCTGGGTAGAAGTAATTAATACAGACAGCCTTGCCTTCGGTGGAAGTGGCGTCCAGAACGATGCGATAAATGCCAGTGCCACAAGTGGCAATTACGTCAATCTGCGAGTTCCCCCACTTGCGACAATCTGGTTACAACAAGGCTAAAGAGTACTTTTTTTAAGTGTCTTAGTAGTAAATGCCACTGCGATCAGCATCGCCGCTGGAATCATCAAAGCCACTCCGATCGAGGTGAGTTGGGCAGTCCAAGCAATAATGCCTTTACAGATGAAGACAAAAATGGTGTTGACCGCACCTAACTGCCCAAGAACAACACTGCCTGGCGCTTTCGAACGACGGTTGGCTGCACCCAAAAATATTGGTGCTAAGAACGAAGCGCCCAATCCCGCAATAAACATCCCAAAGGTGACAATTGCAAAACCAAGCGTGGGGAAACTCTTGCTCACTTGAACACCAACTGTCACTGCCACAATAAAAGCAACTCCGCCAGTAATCACAGAGAGTCTTACAAGGCGCTCAATCCCTATATGCACAGTGACGCGATGAACAGTAAGCCGGCCGGTAATCATGGCAAGCACAAAGAGGATGTAAGGGATGGTGCTTACTCCAGCGCTCATATGTAAATCTTCTTTGGCAAAAATTGTTGCCCAGTCGCCCATTGCGAACTCCAACATGATTGCACAGGTTAACCCGACGCTTACTATCCAATCGATTCTAAAGGATGAAAAGAGAGTACGCATTGAGTACTCATCGTCAAATTCTTTGCTGCCCGACAACAAAGTAGAATCGAGTCTTTGCAAAAGTATCAACATCGCGGTGTAAACAACGACGGCTAGTACATCGATATGCACCACAAGCGGAACTCTCCCAGTAAGAAAACCAGAAAAAATTGCGGTGACGAGCGCACCTGCAGACCAGAAACCGTGCAATCTCGGCATGAGATTTTCTCCATTTGACGCTTCTTCATGAAACGCCTGACCATTTACCGCAATATGAAAGGCAGAAATACTGGCACCCATTGCGATATTGGCGAGAAGAAATTCCCATATCGAGGTCACATGCACAATGAGAGAAATAGTGCCAAATAAAAGTGTGGCGCTGACAGTTAGAGCCTTGCGAGTACCAAAGCGATGCACGAGATGGCCCACGGTGAGCAGACTGATTAAGGAGCCAATTGCACTAGCGCTGATCAAAGTACCGAACTGACCATTACTTAAATGAAGATTCTGCTTTACTTCAGGAAAGCGCGGAACCCACGCGATGATGCCAAATCCAAAAAGGAAGAAAAGAGCTGCCAACGCCCTGCGTTGCGGAGTATTCATTAAAAAAGAGCGCTTGCCAGCGCGCTGCGAGCCTTGACTAACCGTGGATCGGCAGGGTCAACTAATGCAAAAAGTTCGAGGAGGTGCGCTTTTGCGCGGCCTTGCTCACTTCCCTCAAATGTGCGTACGCAACGAAGTAGTCGATTAAATGCCCCCTCCACATCTCCGCTAGCAATTTCAATATCAGCGCATTGAATTTGAAGTTCAAGGTTGTTGGGTTCAGTTGCTGCAGCCACAGAAACAGCCGCCGCATCAATGGCACTCGTACGGATAAGAAGCTGAGTTTGAGCCAGCCCCAACTTAGCAAATGAGTCTTGTGGCTTACGGGTAAGTAGTTTCTTGTATGCCGCTTCCGCGACAAGGAAATCACCTGCTTCAATGGCGGCAAGGGCTTCTTCCTCTTCTGGTTCCATGCGCTCTTCAACAGCAGATCCAATTCCTTGTTCGGCTGCAATAGCAAGAATTTTCTCTATCACCATCCGAATTTGCGCTTCGGGATAACTTTGTTCAAAGAGAGGGACAAGTTGTTCAGCGATGAGAGCAACCGCGTACGGAACTGTACGCGCTTGGAGTGCCTGTGCCACTTGGGTTTCTACATCAACATTGACCGTGCCAAGAACCCAACGATCTGCGTCGCTCATCTGCAAGGTCGATAAGATTTCTACAACTTTGATAGATTCAGGACTACGCACTGACCAACAGATCAGGATGACTGGCTTGGTGTGCGAAAGTGTGAGAAATTCTGTCGTGAAAGTGGCTGCGGTAACTTCTTTGCCTGCAGCAACCACCGGCACTGCTGGTTTTCCCAGCGCGCCAAGGTCGATAGCCCGACCAAAATTGGAAGATAAAGTCATTGTCCTATCATGCCCTTAATTCAATACCGGAATCACGGCGGAAAGGCAGGACCTCAGAGATATAGGAGTGGGCCGCAAAATTAAGTCCGACATCGTGGCCAGCTTTCTCGCTCAGATACCAACGATGCTCCAACACTTCATGAAAGAGTTGTGCTGGCTCGATCCTTCCTTGAAGTTCAGGTGGGACCAGAGCAATGATCGGTTGGAAAACTTCCCTCAACCATCGCATCGCACAGACTTCTATCGGTTCATCTGGTTTTGCTTCTCGCGTGCGATACCGATCAAAAGATGCAATGAGGCGCTTGGCCTGCAATTCTTCCGTTTCCAAACCCACCAATTCGTGAAGGCGTTGTTGGTGATAACCCGCCGCAACTAATTTGGGTTGGAATCGCAACGCATGATTGTCTCCATCGAGTAAGACTGAAACCTCTTCAACGGCAAAACCTAAATCTTGCAATTGGCGCATTGCGCCTTCCACCGCATGACGATCCTTAGGATCAAGAAGTTGCGGCTCTTTGAGCGTGGCCCACAATCTGCGGTAACGCTTGATAACGCCATCACTTGCGCGGACTGGATCCATACCGGGGTAGAGAACGCCAGAGAGTGCCAAATCTTCAAGTTCTGCCGCAACGTTGAAGTGTGCAATATCTAAATCGTGCTCGCGTTGGCCATCGCTTAAAGTGTGTTGGAACTCGCCCGTCTCGGCATCGACCAGATAAGCTGCAAAACCTTCGGCATCTCTGCGGAAAAGAGCGTTGGAGAGAGAGCAATCCCCCCACCAGAACCCCAAGAGATGCAACCTCACCAGAAGTAGCGCGAGCGCATTTGCCATGGTCATAACATCATGTGCGGTCATATTTCCAGTGAGCAGGACGCGATACGGCAACGAAAAGGGGAGAAATCGCGTCACCAAGGCACAGGGTAATTCCTCGCCGTTTGCATCTGTGCGCCCTTCGATTACAGCAATCGGCTCAACGCTGGGCGCGCTCAAATGAGAGAGTTGACGGAGCAACTGATATTCGCGATTGGCGAACTCAGCGACAGTTTCTTTTACGGCATAAATCTCACTATCGGGAGCTTGCGTTGCCCGCACCAGACGGACCACATGGCGCGAAATGCCTCGTTTTTCGGCAAGAGATGGATCCTCCGGCCACTCCTCCAGCGGCTGTTCCCATGGCAGACCTGTGATTGAAGCAATCTCCTCCCCCAATCCAGTGATCCGCAATGGCATGGTGACATTCTCTCCTATCCCTCCTACCAATGCCAACGAGAGATGAATACGACTCACCTGATGAGATGATTGTCGCCACCGTTTACACTAGTTATATGGCAATCTCTGATCGCGTTAAGAAGGTTCGCGCCAAAAAAGTTATTTCCCAAATTGATTTTGGCGCACCTGGTGTACCCATCAACCGCGCACATCCATTTTACTTTGGATTTTTTGCAACAACTGGAGGACTTGCTGCGCTAGTACTCATGCGTTCACTTGCTGCTGCAAGTCAGATATTTGTTCTCATCATTATTGCTCTCTTCCTTGCTATGGGCCTCAACCCAGCAGTTGAAGCGTTGCGTCTGCGCGGACTTTCCCGCATAAGCGCAGTCACGACAATCTTTACCCTTGTCATAATCTTCGTTGGCCTTTTTGCATGGCTAGTCATACCTCCTGTCGTATCGCAGGGTGCTGAGCTCATCAACAGCGCACCAACACTATTAAATGAACTTAAACAGAATGCAACGATAGCTTCGCTCAATGAGCGTTACGACCTAATCGATACGTTACAGACAAAACTCAAAGCAATCACCGGCGATGGCACCCTGCTTATCTCCGCTTTTGGTGGAGTTGTGGGTGTTGGGAAAACTGTGATTTCTGGAACTTTCACATCGCTTACTATTTTGGTTCTCACGTTGTATTTCCTAATATCACTTCCAGCCGTAATTGGACTGGGTTTGCGTTTGGTTCCTGCTACTCGACGCGACCGGGTCTCGCGTCTTACCAATGCAATCATTTCTCGCATTGGCGCTTTCGTTGGAAGTCAGATCACGATCGCAATTCTTGCAGGAGTATTTACTCTAATTTTCGCTGCCGTGCTTGGAATGCCTTTCCCATTCGCCCTCGGTATGTTGATCTTTATCTGCGGTTTAATTCCTCTTATTGGGCACTTTATTGGTATCACGATCTTCACAATCGTTGCATTGACTCAGTCGATACTTACTGGCCTAATTGCCTTTCTTGGTTACGTCCTTTATGTACAAATTGAAAATTACATCATCACACCCCGGATTATGCGTAAGTCTCTTGCTATTCCCGGTGCGGTAACGATCATCGCTGCACTCCTGGGGTCATCGCTGCTCGGGCTCGTTGGCGCGCTACTTGCTGTGCCAATTGCCGCTGCAATAATTCTTATTCTTGATGAAGTTGTTTTCCCACGAGCAGATAACTCTTAACTCTCAAAACTGGGTTGGCAAAGGCAATCGCTCTGGCGCTACACGTCTAACGATTTCAGATAGAACACGATAAACAGAAGGTTCGCCAACCCAGAGATGTTTCGCCCCATCCACTGCAATAAGCTCAACATGCTCTATTCGGGAAAAACGTTGGCGGGCTTGGGCAGGCGGAAGATAATCATCAAACTCAGGAATAAGCGCAATCATCGGACGCGAATCAGAGTTCCAGTACATAAGTTGCTCGGGAGTTGAAGTTCGAAGCGGTGGACTCAAGAGGATCAAACCCTTATGGCGGGGGTCTTTCGCGTGCTGTAGCGCCAGATCAGTTCCGAATGACCATCCAACAACCCAGAGGTTGGTGAGTTGTAGCTCATCGAAGCAATAGGAAAGCATCGCTTGAAGATCCAAGCCTTCACCCACGCCATTGTCGAAATGGCCTTCGCTTCTTCCTGCATCACTGGCTGTTCCGCGGGTGTTAAATCGCACAACAGAAATTCCTGCCAGTGCCGGTAAACGATTGGCGGCTTTCTTAAACAGATGGCTATCCATCATCCCGCCAGCAGTAGGCAGTGGGTGGAGGCAGAGAATTGCACCAGTGGGTTTATCTAAGGGACGCGCAATTTCGCCGATGAGAGTAAGACCATCGGCTGTACGGACCGTAAATGGTGTACGGACTGCAGGCAGAACTGTGTTGGCACGGATGATCTCTGACATGTCACTAAGTCTATCCACCACACCTACCGCTAGACTTTTTGAATGACCGTTCAAGGTAGTTTGACATTTAGTACTCACTATCCAGCAACTGGTGAGGTGTCGGGTACTTATCCAATACATACAGATGCAGAGGTCAAGAGCGCCGTCGCTGCAGCGCGCGGGGTTGCGCCACAATGGCAAGAACTCGGATATGCCAAACGACGCAAAGTCTTGCTCGCTTGGAGCAGACTTCTAATTGATCGCATTGAGGAATGCGCCGAACTGATCTCGCGCGAAACTGGAAAGCCCACGAGTGATGCCAAACTGGAAGCCAGCCTTGCGATTGGACATCTTGCCTGGGCGGCGCGCAATGCTCGCGAAATATTGCGGACGCAACATCGCAGACCAGGACTACTGATGGCCAACATGGCTGCAACTGTTGAACGGTCACCCCTTGGCGTTGTCGGTGTAATTGGTCCATGGAATTACCCGATCTTTACTCCCATGGGTTCCATTTCCTACGCTTTAGCTGCGGGAAATACTGTCGTCTTTAAGCCGAGTGAGTTTTCTCCCGGTGTTGGCATCTGGCTCGCAAAAACTTTTGCCGAAGTCGCTCCAAACCACGAGATATTCTTAGTTATCACTGGTTTGGGAGATACAGGTCACGCACTCTGTGAAAGTGGCGTCGATAAACTTGCATTCACTGGTTCTACAAAAACTGCCAAAATTGTTGCTGGCACTTGTGCCAGAACAATGACGCCAGTGATCCTTGAATGTGGCGGCAAGGATCCCGTGATTATTGCAGCGGACGCCGATATCAAGACCGCTGCTGATTTCACTTTATGGTCTGCAATCTCTAACGCTGGACAGACCTGTATTGGTGCAGAGCGTGTATATGTTGATGAAAAAGTTGCCGATCAATTTATTACCGGAATTGTTGAATTAGGTAAGAAGGTCAGACCTGGTCCGCCAGGAGATGGAAATTATGGACCAGCGACGATGCCCAAACAACTTGACGTTATCGAATCTCATATTGCAGATGCCATCGCGCGTGGAGGCCAAGCTCTTCTTGGAGGATTGAATTCTCTCAAGCGTCCTTTTGTTGAACCCGTAATTTTAGTTAATGTTCCAGAAGATTCAATTGCGATGCAAGAAGAAACTTTTGGTCCGATCATCATTATCAATCGCGTTCAAGATATGTCAGAAGCGATCAGGCTTTCCAATGCTTCACGGTATGGACTTGGCGCGTCGGTCTGGTCTAAACGTCAAGGAAGCAAGATTGCATCACAACTGCACTGCGGCATGGTTGCAATTAACTCCACCATATCTTTTGCTGCTGTGGCCTCTGTTCCGTTTGGCGGAGTGAAAGATAGCGGCTATGGACGCATTCATGGCCCCGAAGGACTCTTAGAATTCACTTATGCCCGCACTGTAGTGCGGGCGCGTTTTCAATTACCTATTGCGTTGACAAGTTTTAGGCGGAATGCTTTTGCTGATCGCTTAATTGTTGGCCTGATTAAGGTCCTTCATGGGCGAAGGATTGGTTAATTAATATCTCGTACTAATATTTGGGCGCATTACGTGTGCGCTCGACTCGCGGCGTGCGATGTGCGCGCTTTATCCAACAGGCATTGTGCCAATGGCGACGGCTTTCAACATCATCTTCAATCCAGGCAACGGTATGCGGGGTTGCCATGGGAATCATCTGATCGCAACCTGGGCATCGATACGGCTTGGTTGAACTAGATCCCGTAATCTTTCTCACTCTATAAATACCCTCAGCATGTTCTTCAATCGCCTCACCGCTCGTGCTGATATCGCGCTCTTCGCGCGATGGTCTGCGATTCTTGGGGTGGTTACGGCGCGGGCTCATGCCCCTATCTTTTCGTATTTCTCAGCAACGGGTGACAGGATGGGCACCGTGAGCGTCTTGGATTTCAACCCTCAGATTAGGCGCTCACTCCTCTCGCTATCTATAGCAGTAGTAATGGCTCTGGGAGCATCTGGAGCCTCTTTGTCGATGGCGGCAACAACTAAGCCCACGCCAAAACCCAGCGCAAAAACCACGGTCAAGGCAACGCCTAAGCCCACAGTAAAAACAACCGCGAAGGCAACGAAGAAACCCGTAGCGAAGAAAAAGGCAACGAAGAAACCCGTAGCGAAGAAGAAGACCACGAAGAAGAAGGTTCTCTATAAGAAGAAGATTACGAAAGTTAAGCCCTCACCCCCGCCTACATGGCCACCCAAAGGTTTCCGTGTAAACGGTGAGGTCTATGCGAAAGTCCCGACACCTAAAGAACTGCTCGGAGTCATATCCGCAGCCTCTACCCTTGCTTCGCAGGTCAAAGATTGTTCTAAGTACGCGTGCGGCGCAGTGCAAGTAGCTTCTTCTTCCGGCTGCACCTGGTGGGAAATCACTTCCACGGTCTCTGGTCCGAGCTCTGAAACAGATCCAACGATTATCCCTTACGGTTCACTGCGGACAACTGCAAAAGCCTCTCGAGTAAAACAGGTGGTCACAATTTTGTTGATCAGCACTGAACCACTAAGGCCGAACATAAGCGTTGGAGATATAAACATAACGTGCTATCACTCACCGCGAACCGAGAAGGTGCCAACAAGTACATATACGTCTAACATGCTTAATACGCCTGCGCCAACCGCAACGCCTAATACACCTACACCAACTGCAACACCTACACCAACTAATTAACGATTTGCCCCAGGCACCCAGAGTTGATCGCCAATTTCTTGGTTGGCGGTGCGAGCAATTACGAATAGTAAATCTGAAAGACGATTAAGGTACTTCGCAGTCAGTGGATTAACACCTGCACCAAAAGCGTGGATCGCTGCCCACGTGCAACGCTCTGCGCGTCTGGTAACAGTCCGCGCAACATGCAGTAGGGCGGCGGTCGGCGTCCCCGAAGGTAGAACAAAAGATCGTAGTTGTTTCAAACTTTCGTTATATTTATCGATCTGCTCCTCTAGATATGTTATTTGGGTCTCTATTACTCGTAACGGTTCGAATGCTGGGCCGTCAGAAACTGGAGTGCAGAGGTCTGCGCCAACATCAAAGAGGTCGTTCTGAATTCTCACTAATAAAACATGCAGATCTTCTGAGAGTTCGCCCAGTGCAAGGACCACTCCGATCGATGAATTGGCTTCATCCACAGTGGCATAGGCTTCAAGGCGGGGATCATTCTTCGAAGTTCGGCTCATATCCCCCAGGGATGTCGTGCCATCATCGCCCGTCTTGGTGTAAATCCTCGTTAAATGGACCATAGATAGAGCCTATTACGACAGTTACGATGAGACCACCCAAAATCTAGACCAAAGGAGAGCCCGTGGCTGTAGAACGCTTCCGCATCGTTGGCGGAGCCAGGCTCTGTGGCGAAGTAAAAGTCGCTGGCGCCAAGAATTCAGTCCTTAAATTGATGGCTGCAACTCTCCTTGCCCCGGGCAAGAGCACGATCCGCAATGTGCCAGAGATAGTTGACGTCGAAATTATGGCCGAGTTGCTTACACGCCTTGGTTGTTCAATTGAACGTGGTAAGGATTTTGTCACCATCGATGTTCCGGTAGCGCCAGGTCATCGCGCTGAATATGACCTGGTCCGAAAAATGCGCGCGTCAATTAATGTGCTCGGCCCACTAGTCGCACGCGTTGGCCAGGCAGAGGTCGCGTTACCTGGTGGTGACGCCATTGGTTCACGAGGTTTGGATTTCCATATCAAAGGTCTCGAATCCCTTGGTGCAACTGCACATAACGAACATGGTTATGTCATTGCATCTGCACCATCCGGGCTTACCGGCGCGGAGATATCACTTGAATTTCCCAGCGTAGGTGCAACGGAAAATTTACTTACTGCCGCGGTATTGGCAAAGGGAAGAACAACAATTGATAACGCCGCTCGCGAACCAGATATTGTCGATCTGGGAAACTTTCTCATTAGCATGGGTGCGCAGATAGAGGGTCTTGGCACTCCGAAACTTACAATTCACGGGGTTTCGCAATTACATCCAACTGATCACACCACTATTCCCGATCGAATCGTTACAGGTACGTGGGCATTCGCTGCGGCAATGACGCGCGGTGACATCACGATCCACGGCGGGCGTGCTCAAGATCTTGAAGTGCCTCTGGAAAAACTTGCCTCTGCTGGCGCGATCATCACTTCCACCAATGATGGGATTCGAGTACGTATGGAAGGCCGGCCGCAATCTATTGATGTGGCAACGCTGCCTTATCCAGGATTTCCTACCGATCTACAACCGATGGTCATCTCTCTCAACGCAATCGCAGATGGCGATGCAATAGTTACCGAGAATGTCTTTGAAGGTCGCTTCATGTTTGTTAATGAATTGGTACGACTAGGTGCCCAAATTAACGTTGATGGCCATCATGCGGCGATTCGCGGAATCGAGCAACTATCTGGCGCTCCTGTTGCTGCCACAGATATCCGTGCTGGTGCAGGTTTAGTTCTAGCAGGGCTAGTCAGCGATGGCATTACCATCGTGGAAGATTCATCCCATATCGACCGTGGCTATCCGCACTTTGCCGAACAATTGCAAGCACTTGGTGCTGATGTCACAAGAGAAAGCGTGGATTAACTGTAATGATGACTGAGAATACAAATCCTGATCGCAACTTAGCCCTCGAATTAGTGCGAGTTACCGAAACCGCTGCAATTGCTGGATCAGCCTGGGTTGGCCGCGGTGATAAAAATTTAGCCGACCAAGCGGCGGTTGAAGCCATGCGAAGCATGATTAACACCGTTGACATGGACGGGATCGTCGTTATTGGAGAAGGCGAAAAAGATAATGCGCCCATGCTTCATAACGGCGAAAACGTTGGCAATGGCCTAGGGCCGCGATGCGATGTCGCAGTAGACCCAATAGATGGAACTTCGTTAACTGCAAATGGCATGAATGGCGCGATCAGCGTTATTGCATTATCTCCCCGCGGAACGATGTATGACCCCTCAGCCGTTTTCTACATGAATAAAATGGCCACAGGCCCAGATGCGGCCGACGTCATTGATATTACAATTCCTCCAGCTGAGAACGTCCGAAGGGTTGCCAAAGCAAAGAAGATTTCGGTCAGCGACGTCACTGTTGTTGTCTTGAATAGACCACGGCACGCAGCATTACTTCAAGAACTTCGAGATGTCGGAGCAAGAATTCGTCTGATCCAAGATGGAGATGTCGCCGCAGCCATCGAAGCGGCTCGTCCGGGTACCGGCATCGATATTTTGATGGGCATCGGTGGCACCCCTGAAGGTGTTATTACCGCCGCGGCGATGATCTGTCTGGGTGGCACCATCCAAGGTCAACTTGCGCCGAGGGATGATGAAGAACGTCAGAAGGCAATCGATCTGGGCCATGATCTTTCGAAAATTCTTGGCTCGCGCGATCTCATCAACTCCGAAGATGTTTTTCTCTCTGCCACGGGAATTACCGATGGCGAGTTACTTCGAGGAGTTCGCCACACGAGCTTTGGAGCGATAAGCCATTCCATAGTTATGCGCGGAGAGAGTCACACCGTACGTCTGATTGAAACTGAGCACAACTTAAGAGACTAAGTAGATGTCACTTAAAGTAATCAACAAAACTTTCGTGGGCCCAGATCATGAATGAACTAAGCCATGTTAGAGTATTCCCACTTCGTTAGGTTCGTGTTAGTGCTCCATCAATTGAGCTACAACCTAAAGCCTCGAGAGAATTTCTCGGGGCTTTAGTGTTTTCATAGTTCGCTTCAAAAAGTGAGAATGATTTTTCCTTGAGCATGTCCTTCTCCCAGGTAGCGGAACGCGTCGGCCATCTCGTTCAACTCGTAACAGCGATCTATAACGGGTTTCACTTTCCCGCTCTCGAGAAGTTCTCGCAAGACCATCATGTCCGCCTGATTTATCTTCGCCATAAAAAACACGACCTTCTGACTGCTTCTCAATGAGGCGAGACATACTTTAGCGATGTGACTGAGCGGACCGAGCAAAGCATTGCCCTTCGGTGCTCCGACGACGACGAGAGTTGCCCCTGGTTTGAGTACCCGCCTGCATTGTGACCATGACTTACTGCCGGCGACATCAAGAATCAGGTCATAGTGCTGATCACTCCGAGTGAAGTCCTCGCGGGTGTAGTCGATCACGTGGTCGGCACCGAGGGATCGCACGAGTTCGACATTCCTCGGGCTGCACACAGCGCTCACCTCCGCCCCGAGAACCTTTGCGATCTGAACAGCGAATGTTCCTACTCCTCCCGAGGCGCCGTTGATCAAAACTTTTTGCCCTGGCCGGATCTTTCCCTTATCGCGCAAGCCCTGTAGTGCCGTAATCGCTGCAACTGGCACTGCTGCCGCTTCTTCGAATGTGAGGTTGGCAGGTTTCGATACGAACTCATCTCGAACGCATACATAATCTGCTAGAGCTCCACTTTCACCACCGAATACCTCATCACCAATGTGAAACGCCGTGACGTCTCGGCCGACGGCTTCCACCGTGCCCGCGTAATCAATTCCCAATCTATTGCTCTTTGGTTTGGGTAACCCAAACCGTATGCGTGCAAGGTACGGCTTGCCAGTCAGGCTGTACCAGTCCGCCGGATTGATCGAAGCTGCGCGAACGCGCACCAACACTCCGTCATCCGTCAGCTCTGGTTTTTCAATTTCTTGGTATTCCAGGACATCAGGAGAACCGTAGGTGTTGTGAACTATTGCTCTCATGGAACTCGGCCGACCACGAGAGTTAAGACGACGTTGCCGATTTTCTGTTCCGTCTCCACATACCGAGTTGCTTCAACAACATCTTCCAGCGGATAGGACCGATCAATAACCGCTCTGTATTTCCCTGCTTCAATTAGATCCTTGAGGAAGAGGACATTCGCTTTCGTGTACTTGGGCAGAACGAGCATCACCTTTTTATTGCCGACCCATCGCGTTAGTAAAATCAGAAGCGGAACATGCCAGAGAAACCCGGGATCAGTTTCCATGTAGATCCCACCCGACTTCAATGAACGTCGGCATCGCCTAAAAGAGTGCTTACCGACAGCGTCAAAAATTACGTCGTAGGTCTGACCGTTCTTGGTGAAATCTTCCTGCATGTAGTCAATGGCATGGTCGGCTCCGAGCGATCTCACGAGTTCGAGGTTCTTACTGTTGCAGACAGCCGTAACATCGGCATCGAAGTACCTGGCCAGTTGCACAGCTGCAGTTCCGATAGATCCAGAAGCGCCGTAAACGAGAACACTCCGCCCGTTGCGAAGATCCGCATGCTGCAGACCGGCCAGTGCAAGGATCGCTCCATCGCAGACCGCCGCAGCCTCATCAAAAGCCATGCCGGCCGGCTTTTTTGCCAACGCGGCGCTCTCATCAAGGCAGATAAATTCTGCGTGTGCCCCAAACCCAGTCATGCCAAAGACGTAGTCGCCCACGGCGAACGTGGTGACTGCCGTTCCGATTCCTACAACCTCCCCAGCCAACTCCATGCCGAGGATCTTCCGCTTGGGTCGGAGTAGTCCGGTGAAGAGGCGCGTAATGAAAATTTCAGCTCCACGAAGCCCGCAATCTGTTCGATTGACGGTCGTGGCGTGCACCTTAATAAGTACCTCACTCTCCTTCGGTATCGGCCGCTCAACCTCTTCAACGTGAAGCACATCTGGGCTTCCGTACTCCCTAAAAACAACCGCTCTCATCAGTTCACTTCCGTTTCTGATTGAGTTGTGGGCGTCGAATCGGTCCGCCGTACTTCCACAACTTTCCGGCTCGGAACAACTCAGCCGGCTTTCCTCCGGCTGCACCGGGCCGAGCGCGACGTCGAGTCGGGATCACCCAGCCGTTCTCTGCAACTATGCTCCGCCTGAAGTTCGCTCCATCTAGTTGCACATCCCAGATGGCCTCATACACCGCCCGCAATTCGGCCAGGGTAAAGGTGACACCGACGAAGGCCGTCGCCACACCCGAGACCTCGAGTTCGACGCGGACACGCGTGATCGCATCACGCACTATCCGTTCATGATCAAAGGCCAACTCGACTTTTCCGTTGAGCACGTCGGTGACTGGGACCAAGCGCGCATCTGCGGCGTCCGACCCAGCAACCACCGCTCCGACTTCACGAAGCACAGCCAAATATGCGACTGTCACGACGTTCATTCGAGGGTCGCGGCCGGGATCACCATAGGCGCCGAACTGGGTCAATAATCTTGCCGCATCAACACCGGTCTCCTCGGTCAACTCGCGCTTGGCGGCTTCATCCAGCGTTTCAGTGGGACGTTTGAATCCACCTGGAGTCGCCCACTCACCCTCAAACGGCGCTTGACCACGGCGAACGAGCAGTACGTTCAACTCACCTTCGGACATGGTCAGGATCACCACATCCACGGTCACTGCGAATGGTGGGAACTGGGAAGGGTCATAGCCGACGAGGGCGTCATCCACTCGTGTTTTAGTCATCATGACTCTTACGGTACTTCGAGGTTAGAGTCTTGTCAACCATA
>CAKKQM010000011.1 GCA_919902125.1 Actinomycetes bacterium
CAACCCGCGTTCTATCCTTATCCACCTTCGCCTTCACCTTGATGTTCGCAGTCTGGTTGATGTTTGGCGTTCTTGGCATTCCGATTCAGAAAGAATTCGGACTTACTGACTCGCAACTGGCCTGGCTCTCTGCTGTAGCAATTCTCAATGGATCTATCTGGAGATTGTTTCTGGGTGTTTTGACCGATCGAATCGGTGGCAAGCGGGTAACGGTCGTCATGCTTCTTGTTACCTCTATCCCAGCATATTTACTTGCGCATATGAAACTTGATTACACATGGCTCTTAATCTTGGCATTCTTAGTGGGTTTTGCCGGCAATCTCTTTAGTGTCGGCATTGCTTGGAATGCACATTGGTTTCCACGTCAACGTCAAGGATTCGCCCTGGGGGTATTTGGCGCAGGGAACGTCGGCGCATCTGCAACTAAATTTATTGGTCCACCTATTATCGCTAGCACAGTCGGTGGTTCATATCTGGCCGGAATTATTCCAGGAGGATGGCGTTTTGTTCCGGCCCTTTACTCCATCCTCTTAGTCTTTACGGCAATTGCCATTTTGATTCTCACTCCTGCGGATACAGAACGGATACAAGTATCGCGTCCATTAAAGGAAATGTTTGTGCCTTTGAAATATGCACAAGTCTGGAGATTTAGTCTGTACTACGTTGTCGTTTTCGGTGCCTATGTTGCATTGGCGTCGTGGATGCCAAAATATTATGTCTCCGTTTACCAACTCAATCTTCATGATGCGGCACTACTTACTGCACTCTTTATCTTTCCTGCTTCATTGCTCCGCCCCTTTGGTGGCCATCTCTCCGATAAAATTGGGGCGCGTCATCTTATGTACGGAACATTTGGGACGATGCTCGTAGCACTTCTTCTTCTTGCCGCACCATTTGGTTATATCGTTCTTGAGACTCCAGATGGTCCCAAGAATGTACTGCCCTATTCGCTAGGAGTTGTACCTTTTACCGCACTGCTTTTTATCGTTGGCTGTTCAATGGGCATCGGGAAAGCTGCTGTGTACAAACATATACCGGAATATTTTCCAAATGATGTCGGCGCAGTGGGAGGGTTAGTGGGCACTCTGGGCGCACTTGGTGGATTCCTTCTGCCTCCACTTTTTGTTTCTGTACGTGAGTGGACAGGTCTTCCTCAATCAACTTTTATCGTGCTATTTCTCCTTACCTTGGTTGCAACCATCTGGATGCATCTGATTATTCTTCGACTTTTACATAAAGCCACCCCAGAACTCGAAAATCGAATTGATACTCACACTCCAGAGAAAGTTGGAATCTAAGATGGCGTCTAATACAGCACCGCATGCGAAAAATTCTAAGGAATGGCTTACTGGTTGGGACCCGAACAACGAAGCGAGTTGGGACTCTAAAATTGCCTGGCGCACTCTCTGGGTAACAACATATGCACTCACACTTGGGTTTATCAGTTGGTTTCTTGTCTCAGCGTTGGCTCCAAAACTTAATAGCCTTGGATTTGATCTGAGCAAGAAGGAACTTTATTGGTTAGCGGCTATGCCAGGTCTTGCTGGAGGCGGGCTTCGTCTGGTCTGGATGTTCCTTCCACCGATATTCGGCACCCGACGCCTAGTTACTTATTCCACTGCTCTTCTGGTTCTGCCGCTACTCGGGTGGTCATTTGCAGTCCGTAATCCCTCGACACCATACATCGGTCTACTTGCATTGGGATTTCTGGCAGGCTTAGGTGGTGGTGTTTTCTCTGGGTTTATGCCGAGTACTTCTTATTTCTTCCCGAAATCCAAGCAAGGTGTAGCTCTGGGAATTCAGGCCGGGATTGGAAACTTTGGAGTCAGCATTGTACAGTTCGTGACGCCAATAATCGTGGGATCAGCCATGTTTGGTGCGACATTGGGCGCACCACAGCATTTTGTCGATACAACTAAAGGAATCGATAAATTCGCGTGGTATCAGAATGCTGGACTTTTATGGATCCCATTTGTGGTTGTGGCGGTAATTCTCGCAGGGACTCTTCTTAAGAGCGTTCCGGTAACTTCTCGTGGAGTAAAAGATCAACTCGATATCTTCAGCAATAAACATACCTGGTTAATGACTCTGCTTTATGTGATGACTTTTGGAACTTTCTCAGGCCTAGCCGCGCAGTTCGGATTGCTTATCAAAAATCTTTTTGGAGAATTTGTGAATGCGCCAGATCCAGTGAAGTACGCCTTCTTCGGACCGCTTATTGGCTCGGCGGCACGTGTTCTTGCCGGCCCAATTTCTGACCGCTTTGGTGGCGGAAGAATCACGTTGTTTTCGGGATTAGGTATTGCTGGATCCTCCCTCTTCACCGTCTTCCATCTTTCGCCTCAGAGCAGTGCCGACTTCGCGCCTTTCTTCTGGGGAATGATGACAGTTTTCTTCTTTACTGGCGTGGGCAATGCGAGCACCTTTAAGCAGATGCCGATGATTTTCCAACCACGGCAAGCAGGCGGTGTCATCGGTTGGGTGAGCGCTATCGCGGCATTTGGCCCATTCGTCTTTGGTGTACTGCTCTCTCTCGTAGCACCCAAAAGTTTCTTTCTGGGCGTCTGCATTTTTGCACTCTTCTGCTCTGTTGTTACATGGTGGTACTACGCTCGTCCTAACGCAGAGAAGAAGAGCTAACTCGCAATTGAGGCCATAAGCGAGCAGAATTCGTTTATGGCTTCGAGTCGACTAGTTGCGCTCTCTGAGGCTGTTATAGATATCGCCAAAGGTGAAGATCTAAGAGCCTCGCTCGAGCGATTGGTCGAGAACGCTGTCGCCATCTCTGGGGCTACTTATGGTGCCTTAGGCGCGTTAGGCAAAGATGGCAACCTTGAAGAGTTCACCTATGTCGGGCTGAGCGAAGAGTCGGCAGATGAGATCGCATCCTTCCCCGAAGGAAAGGGCTTGCTTGGGCATCTGTTTACGCACCCTATTCCTTTAAGGATAAATTCAATCCAGTCGCATCCAGCATCAGTTGGATTTCCATCTGGACATCCAGCAATGAAATCTTTCCTGGGCATTCCGATTCGTATCCGAGATGAAATTTACGGCAGCCTCTATCTGACTGAGAAGCGCGATGGTGAGAGTTTCACTGAGGAAGACGAGCAGCTGGTGAGCGCGCTGGCAGCGGCGGCAGGAATCGCTATCGACAATGCGCGCGGGCAAGATGCACAGCATCGAGTCATTGTTCTGGCTGAGCGTGAGCGGATTGCTCGCGACCTCCATGACCTAGTCATTCAACGGCTTTTTGCAACGGGGTTATCGTTGCAGGCGATTACCAAGAACCCCAACCTGCCAGAGCGCGGTTTAGTACGGATCCGTGAAGTAATTGATGATCTTGATGCAACTGTGCAGCAAATTCGCAATTCTGTTTTTGCACTGCAAGATCCAACTGCCGCGCATGGGTTGTGCGTACGAATCCAGGGTGAGATTGATTCCTTGCATAGAAGTTCGCCGATGGAGATTTCTTGTGAATACCACGGCCCGGTCGATACCTTTATTAACGCAGAAGTAGCTGAACATGTCATTGCGGTTGTTCGCGAATTGCTTTCTAATGCAATTAAACACTCTGGTGCTCAGAGAGTTAAAGTGCAGATTTACGCCATGAAAACCCGATGCGAGGTTTGGGTGCGTGATGATGGAATTGGTTTTCAAGAAGGCACGCGCAAGAGTGGTTTAGTTAATTTGACTAAGAGAGCCGAAGAGAATCGTGGCATCTTCGATATTTATAAACTCCCCGAAGGTGGAACAGAGGCAATGTGGAGCGCAGGGCTCTAAGGTCGGCCTAATCCAAGGCGGACCGCTAACGCTGCTGCTTGTGTTCTGCGTTCAAGTCCTAGTTTTGCAAGAAGCGAGGATACATAATTCTTCACAGTTTTCTCTGCCAGGAACATTGAGTTGGCAATTTGACGATTGGTAAGACCCTGGCCAATATGCTCGAGTACTTTCCGTTCTTGATCTGTCAATTCACCTATCCCGCCTGCCGGGCTACTTGAATTACGTAGGCGCTCACGCACTTTTGCCGCTGCTGCGCTTCCCAATAGTGATTCACCTCGTGCTACTTTGCGAATCGCATCGAGGAGGTCGAGGTTTTTAATATCCTTGATGACAAACCCACTAGCACCGCCAAGTACTGCGCCCAGAAGGGCTTCGTCATCAGAGAAAGAGGTGAGCATCAGCACACGTGTATCAGGGTAGAGCGAGCGAATTTCCCGACAGAGTTCGATTCCATTGCCATCTGGTAGACGGACATCTAAGACGGCTACATCTGGTTGCGCCTTTGCGATTTCCTCAAGTGCTTCCTTCACGCTACCGGCTTGACCAGTAACATTCAGGTCATTTTCTGCAGATATGAGATTTATCAAACCTCGACGGACCAGTTCGTGATCGTCAACAACAAAGACCTTGATAGTCAATGAGATCACTCCTTATGAGTTAAGAATAAATCTAATAGAGATGCATTCTAGCCAACCCAGGGGGCATGATTGCTCTATGAGTACCAACTGGACCGCCATCGTTCTCACTGGTGGCAGAAGCCGACGATTTGGCTCGGATAAATCAGAGGCAGTAATTTCTGGCCATTCGTTACTAGATGCGATTTTACTTGCATTACCCGCAGAGTTGCGGGTAATCGTGGTTGGTTCAGAGCCTGGCACTCACGTGAGACCTATTGAAGTAACGCGAGAGGAGCCAATAAATAGCGGTCCTGTTGCCGGGATCGCCGCGGGATTAGTTCTTGTTGAAACAGATCTGGTAGGTGTGATCGCCACAGATATGCCTTTTGCGGTTCCGTTACTTTCTCAATTGGTTGGCCAACTGCCCGCCTATGCTGATGCTGTAATGCCAATAGACAGTGCAGGTTTTCGACAGCCGCTCTGTGCCGTGTACCGAGTTGCATCATTGCGACATGCACTGGGACAACTAGGCGGTGTTCATGGGCAATCCATGCGCAATCTTGCGACTCTGCTCAACGTGCACGAGGTATTTATGGGAGTTGACGCTCAGAAAGAATTAATGGATATTGATACCCCAGCAGATTTACAGCGAGCTGTTGTCATTCTGGGCACAACTGGTAAAGACGCAAACGACGAAGGGTGGTAGTTATGAAGCAGTGGATTGATGCAGTTCGTACTGAACTTGGCATCTCGGTAGATGTGGGTATTGACACGGATGCCATCTTGGATGTTGCTCGAGATGCAGCACACACCATTGAACGTCCGGCTGCGCCAGTTACTACTTACTTGCTTGGCTATGCCGCTGCTCAAGGTATTAATGTCCAAGAAGCTGCAGAAAAGATTGCGCGCCTGGCAAGTACCTGGCCTGCCAAAGAATGACTCAACTGCAAGAAGCTTCATGGGATGAGGCTCGATTAGCAGCTGCACGAATTGGAAACACGCTACTCGCAGAAAGTATTGCGATCGCAGATTGTGTTGATCGCACCCTTGGCGCCGATTGCCCAGCATTGTGTGACCTTCCTATTCATGCAACTTCTGCAATGGATGGTTATGCCGTTGCAGGGGTAGGGCCATGGCGCATTGTCGGCGAAGTTAAAGCAGGTCAACCAATGGGCGAAAAATTAATTGAAGGTACGGCCGTTCGTATTGCAACCGGCGCTGTAATTCCTGATGGCACTTTTGGCATTGTGCGCTGGGAAGTTGCGGAAGTTATTGATGAGCATCTGCATGCCAGCGCTTTAGAGGGTCAAGATATCCGCCCAGCGGCCCAAGAATGTCGCAAAGGTGAATTGCTTATAAAAACTGGCACAGTGCTGACGCCTGCCTGGGTTGGATTGTTAGCTGCTGCCGGGTATGACGAAGTCAACGTTATTAAGAAGCCGCGAGTTGCGCTGTTATTGCTCGGTGACGAATTGCAATTAACTGGCATACCTAGTGATGGTCGGGTTCGAGATGCGCTTGGGCCGCAGTTACCAGGTTGGCTGATGCGACTAGGTGCGGTAGTTGTCAGTACGCAATACATTGCTGATGAACTCAACTGCGTTATCGATGGAATTAGAGATGTGATCGAAACGTGCGATCTCATTATCACCACTGGCGGAACAGCCGATGGGCCACGAGACCATATTCATTCGGCGATTAGTGCTCTGGAGGGATCTTTAGTTGTCGATCGGGTAAAGGTGCGCCCGGGCCATCCAATGTTGCTTGCAACAATTATAAATGCGCAGGGTCATAAAGTGCCATTGTTGGGGTTGCCCGGCAATCCGCAGTCGGCAATCGTCGCTCTACTCACACTTGGGCAACCTCTAATTCTTAGCGCGCTTGGACGACAATCTCTCGACCTCATTACCGTGTCGACTCTCCATGAGATCACCGCACCTGCCGGGTTTAATCGATTGGTTCTTGGCAATGTTCTCGGTGGTCAATTTGAGATGGGCGACCACCTGGGTTCGGCAATGTTACGTGGGTTAGCCAATTCTTCAGGATTTGCCATTGTCGGCGGTGGGGTCACTAAGGCTGGGACGCTAGTGAGATGGCTTCCACTGCCGTAAAGGCCAATAAATGAAACGAATTCGCAAAGTACGTACACTTGCCAGTTATGAGCGCAGATAAATCCAGTGGCCTGACACATCTTGATGAGAAGGGTCAGGCGCATATGGTTGATGTTGCCGATCGTGATGTCACCACACGTACGGCCACGGCTTCGGGCAGAGTTCTTCTCTCTGATCAAGTGATTACATTGCTACGCGATGGAGGTGTTCCAAAGGGCGATGCACTAGCAACAGCTCGGATTGCAGGGATTATGGCTGCAAAGCGGACACCTGATCTCATTCCGCTCTGTCATCCAATTGCGTTACATGGTGTGAGTGTTGAACTGGAAGTTGCTGATGACGGAGTTTTAATAAGCGTTACGGTGAAAACAGCAGATCGAACGGGGGTTGAGATGGAGGCGTTGACAGCGGTTTCTGTTGCAGCCTTGACTGTGATTGATATGGTCAAAGCACTCGATCCTGGTGCGACCATTACTGATGTGCATATTGATAGCAAAGATGGCGGGCGCAATGGTAAGTGGGAGCGGACGTGAGCCAACGTAAGGCTACTGTCATCACTGTTAGCAATCGGGCATCCCAAGGCATCTATGAAGATTCTAGTGGGCAAATTCTGGCTGAAGGACTGCGTGCAATGGATTATGACGTAGCGAGAACAATTATCGTTGCCGATGATCGTGCCCTTATCGCAGAGCAAATTGTTAATGCACTGCAATCTAAAATTGATCTCATCGTCACAACTGGTGGGACTGGGGTATCGCCGAGCGATGTCACACCTGAAGCGACTGCCCCATTAATAGAAAAACTTTTACCTGGATTTTCTGAGGCGCTTCGAGAGTATTCGCGCACAAAAGTTGCCACCGCAGATCTTACACGTGGACTTGCTGGTACTTCTGGTGGCTCCTTTATTATCAACTTGCCAGGTTCTCCTGGTGCAGTACGCGATGGTCTGGTGATAATTGCGCGACTTGCCAGCCATGTTCTAGATCAATTAGCCGGCGAAGATCACCCACAATCCTTATGAACGATCAAAATAGTTCTCAGGTTGAAATTGTGACTGCATTGGTTACGGTCGATCCCATTTCATTAGAGGCGCTTTCGCATGATGTGCAGTCGGATTCCTGCGGTGCCATCGTTACTTTCTGTGGCGCTGTACGGGATAACGATCATGGCAAGAAAGTCATTAGCTTGAAGTATGAGATTCATCCATCGGCCCAAGAAGTGCTGACACAAGTTGTTCGAAAAGTTGCCAACCGCCATGACGTAGTAAAAGTTGCGGTCGCGCATCGGTATGGAGAAATCCCAATTGGGGAGTCAGTTTTTATCGTAGCTGTTTCTGCAGTTCATCGAGCGGCAGCTTTTGAGGCATGCTCTGAATTGGTCGATGAAGTAAAGGCGCAGATTCCAATTTGGAAGTATCAAGTTTTTGCCGATGGAACGGACGAGTGGGTTAATTGCGCATGAGCACCCTTATTGACACCTATGGGCGTAGCCACCGTGATCTTCGAGTATCGCTGACAGACCGATGTTCGCTGCGCTGCACATACTGCATGCCACATGACTTTGCTGCGTGGTTGCCATCCGAAAAACTACTGAGAACGGATGAATTACTGACAGTGATTGAAGTGGCGACTAGTGCTGGTATTGACGAAGTACGTCTGACCGGTGGCGAACCTCTCCTGCGCCCAGATATTGCCGACATCGTCACGCGAATCAATGCCTTGCCCAAGGCGCCAAAATTATCTCTCACGACAAATGGACTCCGACTGGCAGAACTTGCTGGTCCGTTGGCAGATGCTGGACTAATGCGAGTCAATGTCAGTCTAGATACTCTTAATCGCGAACGGTTCAAAATGCTGACATTCAGGGACCGTATCGGTGATGTATTCAAAGGATTAAGCGCCGCGCGAGAGGCGGGACTTTTTCCTATCAAGATTAACAGTGTGTTGATGCCTGCTGTTAACGAAGACGAAGCTCCTGCACTCTTGCGCTGGGCGTTAGCGCAAGGATTCTCACTTCGTTTTATTGAGCAGATGCCGCTTGATGCGGGCGGGATCTGGAATCGCAGCACTATGGTGACTGCTGATGATATTTTCGCCGCGCTGTCGACCAATTATGCGCTAACTCCAGTGCCAGCAAGAGGATCGGCACCAGCAGAAGAGTTTTATATTAATGGCGGCCCTGAGACAGTTGGAATTATTGCTAGCGTGACTCGACCATTTTGTGGTTCATGTGATCGCTTGCGACTAACTTCTGATGGTCAATTGCGCTCATGTCTGTTCTCCCACGAGGAGATGGATCTGCGTAGAGTCCTTCGGAACAAGGAACTATCAAAAGAAGAGATACACCAAGAGATTGCAGACCGTTTTCATAAGACCGTTCTGGGTAAATTGCCAGGACACGGCATTAATGATCTAAATTTTATTCAACCGTTCCGTCCAATGTCAGCGATTGGTGGATAAAGAGTCACCCACCAGCAAAGCGCGGCAAGACGTCAACCTGGCTACCTGGCGCTACAACTATTTGATGATCATGGCAGGCAAGACCGTCAATAAGAACACTGCATTGCGGTAGTACGCGCTGCAATTCGACATTGCCTTTGCCGCAGAGCCGCAGAATTTCAGCAACGCTTCCTGGTGCAACTCTTAACTCATCGGTTTTTGCTGCTGCTCGGGCGGCGGCGAATAATCGGACCTGTATCTCTTGCACTTAGTCATTATCTCGGTTTCGAACTTGTTCCGCTATCTACTCTCTATCTAGGGTCTGTTTACGTCCAAGCAAAGACAGGTGATTGAAGTCTTGATTGCCAGCGATCTGCTGGGTATTAGATTCCCACTGGGCGCTGATCCCACAATTGCCGACCATTGGCCAGAGATAGATGTTGAGACTTGCTGCGAGGCGTCTGCCGCATTCACAGCCAGAAAGATCTGGCAGTTTTCATATTCACGGCTAATGATCAAGGTGCGATTTCGAGTTTCGATGATATTGAAACTTCCATGGGTGAGTGCGAGGTGCTTTTGACGCATACTCGTAATTGGTTGAATCCTCTCCAAAAAAGACTTTTGAATTGTTAGGCGTATTGATGCCACCTCCAAAAGTATAGGAAGTCAAATTACTGTCTTTCATTTTATCAGCATTTGGAATTTGAGCATTATCTAATTA
>CAKKQM010000012.1 GCA_919902125.1 Actinomycetes bacterium
TGCATCAGGCCCGGCCCCGAACGGTTCTGCAACCAAGCCCGCCACTGATTGACCCAGCCCAGCAGCAACGGCGCCAGCAGCAGGGCCGTGGCAATGACCAGCAGTTGCGAGAAAACGCTGGAGAGATTCATAACTTCACTCCTGGAACTAGAAGGAGCATGAAGAGGAGCGTTAAAAAGCTGTAGAGCAGATAAATCGAAATCCGTCCTTGTTGCAAGCGACCAACCTGCCGAGAGAGAAATTCGGTGGCGCGGGCAATAGGTAGATAGAGCCCATGCCAGAACTTGTCACTGACAATCACTGAATATTCAGGCTCGGTATCTCCCGGGACCGGCAAGTGCCGATCCATCCGGAAAAACGATTCGAAGATCTGCCGGATCGGCTGCCCATAACCTTCGGCAGTATCTTGCATCCGTGGCGTCTGCCACGGATAGCCGCCGCCCCACGGCGCCGCGCGGCGCAACCGCCCGTGGTAGAGCAGGCGGACCAGAGTGAAAGCTAAAGCGCACGTTGCCACCACGCCGATAAGGAAGAAGAGCGGCCCGTAACTTGCCCGAATGATCGATGTTGGAGTAAGCAACCACCAGCCGCTGGCCTTGGCTTGCTGGGCCAACCCCGCGCCAACGAGCGTCTGGGTTACCGGGTCAATGAAACGGATCACCAGATTCGGCAACAGACCCAGCGCAATGGAACAGGCCGCCAACCAGGCCATGCCGATCTTTTCCAAGGAGCCTGCATCGTGAGCTCCATGCAGATTTTCTTCGCGCGGCTGCCCCAGAAAAACCACTCCGAAGAACTTGACCATCACGTAACCGGCCAACGCCGCAGTAAGCGCGATTGAAGCGGTGGCAATGGGGATGAGCATGTTGAGGAACGAATGCGGCAGACCAGGAGTAAAGAGGAAACTTTGCAGCAGCAGCCATTCCGAGACAAAGCCAGAAAACGGCGGCAGGCCAGAGCTGGCGAAGACCCCAATCAACGCTAGCCACGCCACCCAGGGCATAAAGCGGATGAGGCCCCCCAGTCGCCCCAAATTGCGCTCGCCCGTGGCATGGAGCACTGATCCGGTAGTGAGAAAGAGGAGGCTCTTGAAAAAGGCATGGTTGGCAACGTGATAGAGGCAGGCGGTGAGCGCCAGTGCCGCAAGAGCGTTCATTCCGTCAGCACGAAAGAGCAGAGCCAGACCCATCGCGGCAAAGAGAAGGCCGATATTCTCAATTGAGGAATAAGCCAATAGGCGTTTCATATCCGACTGCACAGCAGCAAAGACAACCCCAAAGAGCGCTGTAACTAGACCCAATGTCAGTAAGACGACGCCCCACCACCATAGGTGCAGGTGGAGAAGATCGAAGGCGACGCGCAACATGCCGTAAATCGCCATCTTGAGCATGACACCGCTCATCAAGGCTGAAACAGGCGAGGGTGCGGCGGGATGTGCCTCGGGTAGCCAGATATGCAGAGGCAGGATGCCCGCTTTGGCGCCGAAGCCGAAGACGGCTAGCAGGAAAGCCACCGAGGCCCAGAAAGGCGAGAGTTGCTGCGAGCGCATATTGGCAAAGGTGTAATCGCCAGTATTGGCCTGCAAGACGCCAAAGCAGAGCAGGATGGCAATGGCGCCAATATGCGCGATAAGGAGGTAGAGAAAACCCGCCGCGCGAATTTTCGGAATCTTATGGTTGGCGGTCACCAGAAAATAGGAGGAGAGCGCCATAACTTCCCACGCCATCATGAAGGCATAGGCATCATCAGCCAGCACCACCAGCGCCATGCTGGCGAGGAATATGTGGAACTCGAAACAGAGCAAACCCGGAGGCGTCCCCTCGCCTTTGCGGAAATACCCGGCGGCAAAGAGCGAGATACCAAAACTTGCAGCGCCGATGATGAAAAGGAAGAAGGCCGCCAGAGAATCGAGTCGGAGGTGAAAGGGCAACTCTGGCAGACCAAGCGGCAGCACCGCTACTTCCGCGCGACCGACGAGCCCCTGCAGAGCAACAACCGCAAGTACCAGACCTGCAAAGCCGCCGAGGGGAAAAAGCACTCGGGCTACCAACTGAAATTGACGTAGCGTGGCGATTCCGGCAAACCCCAGTACCAGCCAGGCGTCAATGACCCAGAGTACCCAGTCGATCCCCGGCCTGTTCAGCATCGCGTCTTATCGTGTCCTTACCCATTCTGAGAAGATCCCAAGTACATTGGCATTATATCTACCTACATAAATAATTTGCTGCGAAATGGATAGTGAATGAAACTATCGTCGTCTACGCATTAGCCACCATGTAAGCACTGCTAGAACGACAAAAAAGCCAAGGAAGATGCGACCTTGGTAACGCGTCCAGAATGAATCCTGGCTGGAGAGTCCTGTTGTCGAAACCTCCGCTGCGGCTGTTGATACTGCTTCCGGTGCTGATGGGCTAGGCACTGCTGATGGAGCCCCTGCGACCGTAAAGTAATAATCCCCTGCCACTGGATGTCCATCGTCAGAAACTATCCGATAACTGACATGAAATTTCCCTGCTTCGCTTCGGTCGCGAAGAGTTACGGTTAGCACCGCTCCTGCGACAATCGAATCACCGGCATCAATCTGTTTTCCGTATGAATCTTCAACAACCAGAACATTGACAGTTTTACCCTCAAAGACTTGCAACTTGTCATCAAATTCCAAGCGAACTTTTTCAGGTAGCACCAAGACTTGAGAATTGGCAGCTGGGTTCGAATCGACTAATTGGCCATGCGCTTGAGCACTGGGGGTTGCCACAAACATCATTAATACCAGCAAGCCTAAAACTGCTCTGCACTTGTGC
>CAKKQM010000013.1 GCA_919902125.1 Actinomycetes bacterium
GGCGCACCATGTGATGTATTACTCCACCAGTTGCTTGACAGATATTCAGCTGATGCTTGACGTGGAGTCGACTGGCCTGCCTAATTTCGTGAACAGGGCTGTGGATGGAGTCAGCCATTTGTCATAGTCCCTTTGTACGATTTTGAAGATACAAAGTGAGATGAGAGATTCAAAAATGATGGGTGCGTTCAGAGTTGGTGTGTACATTGATGGTTACAACCTTTATTACGGGGGCAACCGACTAGTCGGTGATGGGCGATGGAAGTGGCTGGATGTACGCGCGCTGGTTGCCGCTCACATTCCAGCATTCGCGCCTTGGAATAAAGCTGTATTAGATCGCGTGGTCTATTTCACGGCGGAGATAACCAATGCGCCAGAGTCACTTAGAAGGCAACAGGCATACATCGAGGCGCTACAACCCTCTAAGTCAGTTGATTTTGTTGAGCTGGGGCGCTTTAGAAGCATTCTGGATGAGAACTTTGCTGCGACAGGCTTCTTTACGCGGATCAAGCGCGTTCAAAAGGATGAGCACCCGTTACCAGATGAGAAATGGATCAAAATTGATTCAGAGAATTATGTACGCGTGACACATGAGAGGAATGAAGAGAAAAGATCAGATGTGAATCTCGCCAGTCATTTATTGATCGATTTATTCATGGAATCAATTGATGCTGCAATTATTGTGTCCAATGATGCTGATTTGTCTTTCCCAATCAAGTTCGCAAGAACTCGTATTCCCGTAGGAGTTATCAATCCATGGGGAACACAGACAGTTGGCGACTTGAAAGGAAATGTGACTGACGGTGTTGGTAGCCAGTGGTGGTATCGATTAACGGCGGACGACTTATTGGCACATCAATTGCCAGAGACCATAGGGCATTTATATCGGCCAACTGCGTGGAGGTAATGCACACGGTGTTGGACGCGCTTGACGCGATAGCCTTTATGGCGCTATCTTTTCCGTACACACTCGGCCACTAGTGGGCCGGGTTTTTCTTTGCCCAGCTGCTTTCGGAGCCGCTGTATTGGTTTGGTTGTTGCAATGACCAGTTGAGATCAAGAGTGGAATTTTACAGGCGCACAACTACATCGTGTAACTGGGTGTTCTTTAGTTACAACCACCGTTTCATAACGTTGAATTCAAAGGCCACCTTGCCCCAGTGCCAACGTCGGCTAGGGGTCCTCATGACAACTGCTGGTGATGGGTTGGCGTAAAAATCACCAGAGCCGTAAGCGGCTCTCCCATTACCAGTCTCGATGAAGCAACCGCCGTGCCCATCAAATCGCCCTGCTAAACTTTTTCCACTGATTTTCGCAATGATTGAGTCAGCAACTGCATGCGCTTGAGCATGTGCAAATACACCTGCACGAGGTAGTGGCTTTCCGATACCCAAAACGATGTGGGTGTTATCTCCGATTGCATAAACGTTATCGAATTCGGTTGTCAAAGTATTCGCGTCGGCGTGAATCCATCCATCTGCCTGCGCGAGTGCAGAGTTTGCGATGACCTTCGGAGCAACAATAGGTGGCATGTAGACAAGCAGATCCGTGCTCTCTGCCTCGGTGCCGAAGTGCAGACGCCCTTGCTCAGCAGCCGTGATTTGGATTCCAGATCGGTAGTCAATTCCCCGACTCGAAAGAATTCTCTCGATTGCGGCAGAAACATTTTTGCCTGCGACAGGCATTGGTGCTGGCTCGGCGCTGCGGACAGAAACTTGAACGCGGTCACGAACTCCACGAGAACGTAGCCCTGCGTCGATAAGCAACGCTGCTTCATACGGAGCAGCAGGACATTTGTAGAGTGGCGCCGCAGTAATCACGGTGATTTGGCCTGACTCAATACGTCCCAACTCTGCCCTCAAACGTTGGGCACCAGAGAGAGTGGCAAAGGTATGACCGTGTTCGGCCAGACCGTTTACGCGCTCGGTAGCCCAGTCCGCGCCGAGACTCACGACGAGGTGGTCTGCATGAAAATTCTGACCCGAGATAGTTATCGTGCGGGTCGCAGGATCAATTCGCTCGACATTACCAATGACAACTTCAATGCCGCGGCGCTCAAGTCTTTTGAGTGGTCGAGTGACTTGGTCTGGACGACGGGAACCAGTCATAACCCATAAGTAAGAGGCTGCGAATGAGAAATCTGTTTCGCGGTTGACTAATACGATGCGATGTCGACGGCCTAAATGTTTGCGCAACCGATTCGCGGTTACCACCCCACCGATTCCTCCGCCGAGGACCAGTACTGTCTGCCCAGAAGGATTCGACATTAAAAGACCAAGATATTCATAGATACCCTCTTCCCCGTGCCTAAATCTACTACCAAAAGCCCAAAGGCGAAATAACGAATTTTACCTGCGCTCAAGCCAATTGAAGAACTGATCTTCAGTTTCATCCCTTCGGGCGTACTTCATGAACAGGGCTTGAGCATTGAGCATATGCAAGGTGTATTGAGGTAATACCGAATCAATTATTGTGAGTAATCGCTAGTTATACACTGTTGAAATGAACTCGATTGGACTCACTAAAAGTGAGGCCGAGCGTCGATTATTATCTGACGGTCCCAATCTTCTCCCAAGTGCTAAACCCAGGAATTTTTTTCAGCTGTTCATAGGAGTTTTGCGCGAACCAATGCTCAGTCTCTTAGTGAGTGCTGGAGTAATTAACTTTATTGTGTCGGAGATTCTTGATGCCTCGATATTGATGCTCACGGTCTTCATAGTGATTGGCATATCGCTCTATCAAGAACGCCGAACCGAACGGGCGTTAATTGCGCTTCGTGACCTGTCTTCACCAAGAGCACTTGTAGTTCGAGACGGAATTGAAACAAGAATTCCTGGAAGAGATGTAGTTCGAGGGGATCTAGTCATACTTTGTGAAGGAGATCGTGTTCCGGCAGATGGTCGATTGGTGAGCGCTTCGCATTTAAATGCAGATGAATCAATGCTTACGGGTGAATCACTTTCAGTATTGAAGAAATCAGGCGACCAAGTTTATTCGGGCACTTTGATAGTGAAGGGTTATGGCCGCGCGATCATTGAAAGCGTGGGCGCAAAGACCGAATTGGGGAAAATCGGCACAACTCTGCAGAGTATCGAAATAGAACGAACACATTTACAGAAAGAAGTCGATCGAATTGTTCGATTTGTTTATATTGCAGCAACTGCAGCCGCACTCGCCGTAGTTATTATCTACGGAGAGACGCGAGGTAATTGGTTAGAAGGGGCACTGGCAGGAATCGCAGCATCGATGGCTCTGATTCCGGAAGAGTTCCCCGTAATCCTCACGCTTTTTTTTGCCATCGGCGCATGGAGGATGTCGCAGAAACGGGTGATTACACGGAGAGCTCCAGTTATTGAAACCCTTGGCTCAGCAACGGTTATCTGTGTTGATAAGACTGGCACCCTCACGATGAATCAGATGACGGTTCAGGAAATAAATGTTGATGGTGAATTACATGTACTAAACGATGATGCTATTCCGGATAAGTATCGCGAAATAGTGCAGAGCGCATTACTTGCATCACCGATTAATCCATTTGATCCCATGGATAAGGCATTTCACGCAATTACTTCGCACGAAAAAAATTGGGAATTGATACGCGAATATCCGATATCCGATAAGTTGATGGCTATTTCACATGTGTGGGAACCACCGGAAAAAGATGGCTTTGTGGTTGCTGCCAAAGGAGCTCCAGAGGCGATTGCGAAATTATGCCGCTTAGATGATCAAAAAATCCAAGCAATTATCAGAGATGTAGATGATGCAACAAATCGTGGATTTCGGGTACTTGGTGTGGCAAAAGCAAAGTTTGACCCTCAGTAAGGACTTCCTGATTCACCCCATGACTTTGAGTTTGAATTTCTCGGTCTAGTTCATCTGCATGATCCAGTGCGACCTGGCGTTCCTGAAGCTGTTGCTGAATGTGCTCGCGCGGGAGTTAGAACCGTCATGGTCACTGGCGATTATCCTGGTACTGCGTTATCGATTGCTAAAGAAGTAGGCCTTAATTATCAAGGCGGAGTAATTACTGGCGTTGAGCTAGAGAAGTTAAGCGATACTGAACTTGCAGAACGAATCAAGAATGTAAGCGTCTTTGCGCGTATGGTGCCGGAACAAAAGTTGCGACTCATTCGTGCACTTAAACTCAACGGCGAAGTAGTGGGAATGACTGGCGATGGAGTTAATGACGCCCCAGCATTGCGTGCTGCCGATATCGGAATCGCCATGGGTGGGCGTGGTACTGATGTCGCGCGCGAGGCAGCATCGTTAGTGATTACCGATGATGACTTTACCTCTATCGCTGGCGGAATACGCCAAGGGCGGGGAATTTTCACGAACCTACAGAAAGCCATGTCGTATGTAATAGCAGTCCATGTTCCAATTTTCGGAATGGCGCTCATTCCAGTCTTCGTTGCAGATTGGCCACTTGTATTACTGCCTGCGCAGATTGCTTTCTTGGAATTAATTATTGACCCAGCATGCTCTGTTGTCTTTGAGTCAGAGGAGATTGATCCTGAGATCATGAATCGGAAGCCCCGCAGCGTGAACGAAAAGATATTCAATAAACAGA
>CAKKQM010000014.1 GCA_919902125.1 Actinomycetes bacterium
TGATGAGATCGCACCAGATTCCATTGATTTGGTTGGGCTTGAGCATTTTCCCCAGGTAATAGATGTGGAAGAAACAGGTCAGACTTTTGAAGAGAATTCTCTTCAAAAGGCGCGCGCTCTCTGCAGTCAAACAGGTCTTCCAGCGATCGCTGATGACAGTGGATTATGTATTGACGCGCTCAACGGTGCGCCTGGGATACTTTCCGCGCGTTGGTCTGGTATCCATGGAAACGACCAAGCCAATATCGAGAAAGTTTTGTCCGAACTTCATGATCTACCTCGTTCTGCCCGCGGGGCACATTTCACCTGCGTCACCGCGTTTGTAATGCTAGATGGTTCAGAGGTGACGCAGGAGGGGATCTTGCGGGGTTCTATATTGAGCGAGCCGATTGGCAACCACGGTTTTGGCTATGACCCTATTTTTCTCCCCAATGGCAGTGAATTCTCACTCGCACAATTAGACGCGGGGGCGAAAGACGCAATCAGCCACCGGGGTCAATCCATTCGCGCAATCGCGCCTCGGGTAGCGTCAATGCTTGGTGCACTGGGGTAGCCTTCTCCCATAAGTGTGCGTTTCCGTCAAGTACGTACTGAAACCCAAGGAGTAGCCGTGGCTGTAAAGAAAGCACCAGCAAAGAAGTCGGCCGCCAAGAAGTCTGCGGCTAAGAAATCCGTGACCAAGAAATCATCGATTAAGAAGTCGGCCACCAAGAAAGCACCAGCAAAGAAGTCGGTTGCAAAGAAAGCACCAGCAAAGAAGTTGGTCGCCAAGAAGTCTGTGGCTAAGAAAACTGCAGCGAAGAAGCCCGTGACAAAAAAGCGTGTTACGAAAAAGAGAGCAAGCAAGCGCGCGGCTAAGCCAGTTGAGAAGTTTATTGTTCCGCCAGTTCCAGTTTCTTCTATTTCGCGTGCCCCTCGCGTGGAAGTAAGCACTATTCCTACGCCAGTGCGTGCCCCTATTCCTGTGCCAGTGCCTACTTCGGCAAAGAAGCAAGGTGCTTCTAGTCGCGTAGTTTTCGCAGTTGTTGTAGGAATCATTCTTCTTGGCTTGATCGTTTGGTCTAAATCCAACGGTTCCAACTCCAATGAAAGTGCAACGCCGACGCCAACTGCAAGTGCAACAGAATCAACTAGTGCAACTCCTACACCGAGTGCTTCAGAGAGCGTTGCCGCAACTATCACAGCACACGAGGCTCCTCAAGGCGTTGTCGCGCACTACACCGCAACTGGTGCAACAATTTTCTGGAAAGCTCCAACCGCAGTTGAAGGTCTTACTGGATACAACATTGAGATTTCTCTTAGTAGTGGCCCATGGAAATTAATTTCTACAGTTCCTGCCACACAAATGTCTTTGGATGTCACTAAAGGCGATACAACGGGTTGGACATCGTTCCGAGTATCTAGCGTTTACTCGGATTCCCAAACTGCACCTGCGAAAGCATTTGGGCTTCCAGGTTCTTATTCATAGACCAAAGAACTGAAAATAACCCTCTCATAGAAATTATGCGGGGGTTATTTTATTGTCGGAGTCTTTAGTACCGAAAGAATGGCATTGACGTAAGCAGTGATTCCTGCGGGGACCAAATGAACACCGTCAGGTCCAAAGTATTCAGGGTGCCCTTCTGAAATCTGGCGCCAGTCGACAACTGATGCTTGCGGATATTTTTGGGCATACTGTGCAATCAGTGTGTTATTCACATCGCGCCAACTCCGTGGAACCGCAGTATTAACAATAATGATCCGCGGTTGGTTTTTTATCTCATTGAAAACCGTAGCTACTTCCAATTCAGTAAGGCGATTGTTATTTCCTAAGTCCAAAATAATGGGTGAATTCTGCAAGTTTACTTTGTCATGGCGTAGCACTGCGATAAGTTCATCGGCTTGGCGACCAATGCGTGCGTTAACCAGACCAATTGGTTCAATTTGATCGAGCGCGTATCGAATACCCAAAATTACCGAATCTCCGGTGACCCAGAGGTCGGTCGTATGCTCTATCGGAGGTATAGTTTCAAATGGTTGTTCATTAAGGCTCGTTTCTAGCGCAACCTGCGCGCGCGAACTCTGTGTTATCGCGTTCGCACTCATGAGTGAAGTAGCAGCGGCAAGAGCGAGCAAACCAAGTAGTACGGTGCCCTTCTGTCGGATTTGTACTTTTTTCGTACGGTACTTCATTCCGCGAAACCAAGATTCAACCGCGCCGCTGCGAATTGGCAATTCCACCCATCGCAATGAGATGTCGGCAAGTGCAAAGACAATCAAGATTCGAAGTGCGTAGAGTGCCCATGTTGCTCCAGCAAGGTCAACGCTAGGCCTTGTGACTTGGAAAATAATCCAGTGCCAAAGATAAATAGCGTAAGAACGTTCACCGATCCAGAGTATTGGTTTAGAGCTGAGCAAGGGTGCAAAACGCGAAGCAGGGTGCACCAACGAGACAATAATTGCGCAACCAAAAATACCTGCCAAAGGGAAAGCTAATCGATAGAGAGTTGCATCTGCTTCATTAATAAAGAGAAAACATGCAACCAATCCCAATAAACCGATTACACCGATTCCATCGATGAAATCCTGTGCCCGTTGTGAAACTTTAATGCTGAGATTTTGTGGAATCCAACTGACTGCAAGTGCTGCGCCAAGAAAGAGACCAATGCTATGAGTATCCGTTCCGAAATAAATATGGCTAACACTTTGTGCATTTGAAGCATCCAACCGCATGGAAAGAATTAATAGTGCCCCACCTGAAATTGCCGCAATAGCAAGGGCTGCGCTAGGAATTTGTTTTTTGCCAAATTTCCGCAAGATGAGAAGAAGAATTAAAGGCCAAATTAGGTAGAACTGGCTTTCTACTGCCAGAGACCAGGTGTGTTGCAGTAACGGTGGCCTGCCTATGGATTCAAAGTAATCCTGATGACGATAGACCAGAGCCCAATTCATAGTCCCAGTGAGAACAAAAGGTAAATCTGTAAGGAATCGTTTGATTGCTTCTGGCGCCCACACGCCAACAAAAAGGGCGGTGGAAGCAATCATGAAAACCAAGGCTGGAAGTAATCTGCGAATTCTTGCCAGATAGAAACCGCGAAGATCGAGTCCACCACTGCGTTGAATGGAATCTAGTAAGAGTCGAGTGATTACATAACCGGAGATAACAAAGAAAAGATCTACCCCGAGAAATCCGCCAGGAATCCAGGTGAAACCTAGATGATAAAGAAGGACCGCAATGACAGCGACTGCACGCAATCCATCGATTGCAGGAATATGACGGATACTGCGTTTAGCTTCCATAAAAACTATTTCCGTTTAGCGGCGGATTTCTTAACCACTTTCTTGGCAGGCTTATGTGATGGTGCTTCAAGGATTGGTTTAGTGCGTTCGCTGGTTACTTTGATTGGATCGCGTTTAATCAGAGTGTCGTCAGGGTTGAGATTGTCCAGGACGCTCTTCTGTAATTCAGCCAATCGGTGAAAGGCGGATTCCAATCGTGAACGGGATTGATGGATTGAGTTTTCAGCAGCATCCAATGATTGTGCCTGGATTTTATGAAGCCGTTCTGTTTCAGAGATGACACCTGAAAGCCATTGACGATATTCGGTGACGTTACTGGCAGCTTCAGAGATAATTCTTTCACTTTCGCGACGTGCGGCTGTAGTGAGTTGCGATACTTCGCGCTTCTTTGTCTCGATAAGTGTGTCCGCTTCTAATTCGGCTTTTTCGAGAAGTTCCTGGGCATCAGATTCAGCTGCTTGCAGATATTTTCGGCCGCGAGTTTCGGCAGAAGATAAAAGCGATTTAGCTTTTTGATCTGCTGACTCAATTGCATCTTTTACTTGTCGAGATGTTTCATTAACGATGCGGTCAGCCTTCGCTTGGGCTTTAGCCTCGCGCAATTGGGCTGATTTGATCATTGTCATGGCGGTTTCGGTAGCCAGGATTTCGAATTCTTCTTTAGAGAGGGAAGTAATGTCGCGACGCGATCGCAAGTCAGCTAGTTGGCTTTCGAGTTCGCGGATACGGTCAACAGAACCTGGCACATTACTTTCTTCGCCTTTAAATCCCACCCAGTTAAGAAAGGAGCTTCTCTCACCCATTGCCCATAGCCTCACCATCTCTAGGAGGACAGGTTAGAGCACGGTGGCGAGTCTCCAAAAGCCCAAGGGCGTTATTGACGGTAGATGGCGATCGAAACCGCGATGTACTGTGAAATCCAGGCTGCAATAACAAAAATATGGAAAAGCTCATGGAAGCCGAAATATCGTGCGTTCCTCCCTGGGCGTTTGAGGACGTAAAAAATTGCACCGGCTGAGTAGAAGAGCCCCCCAATAATGATGGGGAGGAGGATCCAAAGCCCACCCGCGCGATACAACTGCGGGGTATAGACAATTGCTACCCAACCCAGAGCTAAATAATTTGCGACATATAGCCATCGCGGTGCACCCAGCCAGAAGATCCGTACCGCAACACCAATCAAGGCGCCGATCCAGACAACTGAGAGAAGGATGGTGCGATCACGTCCGGTCAGGAGTGTTACTGCAAACGGTGTAACTGAACCCGCGATAAGTAAATTGATATTGGCATGATCCCAACGGCGCCAGAACCTCTTTTTAGATGGCGACCATTGCACGCGGTGGTAAATGGCCGAGACGCTAAAGAGCGTGATGGCAGTTATGGAATACAGGGCGACAGCAAACTTAAGAGAGTCTTTGCTCAAAATGAACAGAACCAGCGATGCAATGAAAACCACAGGAGCAGCGCCGAGATGGAACCATCCTCGAAGTTTCGGAGGCGCGGTTGGTGCCTCTGTTGTGACGGGTTTCATAGGTAAGGATTCTACGCTCGTATTCAAATGAATGGGACACCACAAGTGTATTTCAACAGTGCCCCATCCATTGGATTAAGCGCGAGCGGCTTTAAATCCCGCCTCTAGGTCAGCCTTGATGTCATTAATGTTTTCAAGACCAATACTCAGGCGCACAAGCCCCGGAGTCACACCCGCATCGAGTTGCTCTTGCGGACTAAGTTGCGAATGCGTGGTTGTCGCTGGATGAATTACCAGAGAACGCACATCACCAATGTTTGCAACATGGCTAAAGAGTTTGAGTGACTCGACAAACTTCTTGCCAGCTTCTATGCCACCTTTGAGTTCAAATGATACGACTGCACCTGAACCCTTCGGTGCGTATTTTTGGGCAAGTGCATGCCATGGCGAAGAAGGAAGCGATGCGTAGTTGACCTTCTCAATGTCATTGTGCGCTTCAAGCCAGATTGCAACAGCTTTTGCATTTTCAAGATGGCGCTCAATACGAAGACTCAAAGTTTCCAGACCTTGTGCCAAGAGCCATGCATTAAAGGGGCTAACTGCTGCTCCAATGTCGCGTAGCAGTTGAAGGCGAATCTTGAAGATGTACGAAAGATTTGCACCAAATGCAGATCCAACTCCAAGTGCCTGCGCATAAACCAGACCGTGATAGCTGGGGTCTGGTTCGTTGAAGCCTTTGAATTTTTCTGGATATTGCGCGTAATCGAATTTTCCTGAATCGACGATAACTCCGACGACAGTATTTCCATGACCGGAGAGGAACTTGGTCGCTGAATGCACTACAACGTCTGCACCATGTTCGATTGGACGAATTACGTATGGTGTAGCAACTGTGTTATCCACGATAAGTGGAACACCAGCATCGTGAGCCACTTTTGCAACGCCGGCGATATCCAAGATATCGTTCTTAGGATTTGCGATTGTTTCGCCGAAGAGCGCTTTGGTGTTTGGACGGATAGCTTTGCGCCACGATTCAAGATCATCGGGATCTTCGACGAATGTGACCTCAATACCAAACTTAGGCAAGGTGTAATGAAAGAGATTGTATGTCCCGCCGTACAGACTTGGGCTAGAAACAATATGGTCGCCCGCTTCCGCAACGTTCATAATTGCAAATGATGTGGCAGCAGAACCAGAAGCAAGTAGTAACGCAGCAATTCCACCCTCGAGTGCGGCCAGACGCTGCTCAACTGCATCTTGGGTTGGATTCATGATGCGGGTATAGATATTGCCAAGCTCGGCCAAACTAAAGAGATTTGCCGCATGTGCAGTGTCACGGAATTGATAGGCGGTCGTTTGGTACAGCGGAAGCGCTCTGGCGCCAGTAGTGGGATCAGGTACTTGACCTGCGTGAATCTGTAGGGTTTCAAAGGACCATTCGTTTGCTTCAGGCATTTCTCTCTCACAATCTTAGTTAGGAATCGAAATTGGATGAAGATCTTATTCGTGAACTTCCTGCAAAAGTCCGGTTGCCACATCAAAGACGAAGCCTCGCACTTTGTCGCGAAGAGGTACGAAGGGATTATTTTTGATGCGCTTAATTGATTGTCGCACATCGACTTCTATGTTGTTGAATGATTCAGGTGACCATTCTGGCTTAATTCCTGTTTCTTCAAGAATCTGGCGCTTGAATTCGTCATCAGTAAAAGTCAACATGCCGCAGTCAGTATGGTGAATGAGGATGATTTCTTTCGTACCCAAGAGTCTCTGGCTGACTGCTAGAGAACGGATTTCGTCATCTGTCACAACGCCGCCTGCATTGCGAATGACGTGTGCTTCTCCATCTTTGATGCCCAGGATTTTGTAAACATTAAGTCGGGCATCCATGCAGGCAATGATCGCGATTTGTCGTGAAGGTGGCATTGGTAATGGTCCCTTGAAGGATTTGGCGAACTCTAAATTATTTGCAAGGTATTCAATAGTTACTGACATGTGGATTCCTATCCCTCATCTTGTTTTATATGTGCTTGATTAAAATTAGAAATAGTCAATATGACTGATTAGAAATTGTTTTACGCCTTGAAAAGACGTGGCACCCTGCTGAAGGGATTTTTAAGAACAGAGGGAAGTACTAATAGTCATATGATCGAGGTAGCGTCGCTTAGTGAAGCGATTCTCAGAAATCATGGCATGATAATAACAGGTTAGAGGTAAAAGTTCTCACGAACGCTTCTTAAATGCAAATAAGATGCATGTAGCAATTAAGAATATTAGCCCCAACTGTTGGGGATTATTCCTTTGGTTGATTCTTGAGTTCTCGCACAGATTTCAAAGTTAACGGTAGTAACGCGGCTAAGAGGGTTATGCCTGCAGTTGCAATAAGCGTTGGTGAAGTTCCGATCCATTCAGCGACTGGTCCTGCTAGAGCAATCCCAATTGGTGCTAGTGCATAGGAACCCAAGGTGTCATATGAAACAACACGCGAATACGACTCTTCTGGAATATGTCTCTGCAGCGAAGTCATCCAAACCACGCCAAAGATCTCTATGGCAATCCCAGCAACAAACGCAGTCAATAAAATGATAGGCAAGGTAAGGCTTAGTCCTATCGATAAGTTCCAGATAGAAGTGAGGGCAATCGCCAACATTCCTGAGACCAGCGGGCGGGGGAAATGCATTTTGAGCGAGATAACTCCACCAGCGATCATCCCTGCCGTGATAGCGGCTAAATTAAAGGACCAATTGCGCGGTCCATGCCCTCCAGAATTAAAGGCCAAGGGTCCCAAGACAGAGATAGTTGCCTCAAAGCAGAGATTAATAAAAGTAAATCCAACCACCACGGTCACTACCCATGACCTGGAGATAAATTCTTTCCACCCGATTTTTAGATCATGGATTATCGAATTTTTTTCGCGCTCTGGTATGGAAGGTAGATCAATTCGCCAGACCAGTAAGCCTGCGACAAAGAATGTAAGAGCATCTACGAGCAGCGCCCACCCAGAGCCAAAGAGCGTCACTACGGTGCCACCGATGAGTGCGCCCAGAACAAAACCAAAACTATTCATCAAACCAACTACAGCATTTCCTTTTTGTAGAGATTCTTTAGGGAGTATGTCTGGTAGAACACCAGACATAGCAGGCCACCAGAGAGCACCCATAACGCCAAATAATCCGCCCATCAGAGCGAGTAACGGCACTGAAGCAAAACCGGCAATAAGGGAGATTGCACTCACGGAGACAAAAAGACTGCCGATAATGTCCGCGCCGCCAACAATGCGATTTCGTTTGAAACGATCGCCAACAACGCCGCCAAGTAACATAAATAACACCATCGGCGTAATACGTGCAGTCATAACCAAACTCAGATCGCTACCTGTCGATCCTGGCAGGCTTAAGACGCCATACGCCAACGCAATAGGGGAGAGCCCATTACCAACGTTGGAAATAAACCGTGATGAGATCAAAGAGATAAAACCCGAAAACCGAGAGAGGTCCCGGAGATCATTTATCATTTCATCTCCTAATTTTTGGCGCTGTTAATTAATAATGATTTTCGAGCAATTCTCTTTCACTTCTTCCAAATGAAGGATATTTTGGTTTAGTCACGAGATGCCTTCCTTAACGGCTCGGGCGAAAATTTAGTTCTGCCAGTACATAGAATCCATATGCGATTATCGCCGCGGCAATTGCATTCCAACGTTCGACTGGACTTCGCGAAACGACATTAACAAAGGCGCTGAGGGTAGAGAGAGCCAGAAATATTCTGGCAAGAAGGAAACTTGTCTTGGACCATGCGCCACTGCGCTGATACAATCGAATAATAAAGAAGAATTGGAAAATTATTACCAGTGCTTGAACTCCGTAGGTAACGCGGAGTCCAACTGGCAGGGAATGAAATTGCCCGCCCGCAACATGGGGCAAAAGTGATGAAACGTTAAGCGTTGCTGCTGTTACTAAGAAGAAATTCCATACGAGTGAGAGCAGTGCGGCAACAAGGAGAATCTTCTTTTTCATATAGTTCAACTTTCTCGTATCAGGCCCTCAGAATCTAACTCTATTGGGTCCATACTAAAATGATGCCAGAGATCAAAATAATAGTGGTTTCCATCTCAACCTCCTTCATTTTTCGACGAGTCCGTACTACCTTGAAGGCATGACAATGGAGTCACCAATGGCAACCGCGCTTGCCCAATTACGGCGAGCGGTAGATCAATTAAAACTTTCTGAAAATGATTGGAACACACTCTCTACACCCAGACGCATTTTAGAAGTTGCAGTTCCGCTGCGACGCGATGATGGCAGAGTCGAGATGTATAAGGGTTATCGCGTTCAGTACTCCACCACTCGAGGTCCTTCCAAAGGGGGAGTTCGTTTTCATCAAGATATCAATTTGGAAGAAACTGTCGCACTTGCCATGTTGATGACATGGAAGTGCGCGCTCACCAATCTGCCTTACGGTGGAGCAAAAGGTGGCGTTGCAGTCGACGCCCATACTCTTTCTCTGACCGAGAATGAAAGATTAACTCGGCGTTACACCTCAGAAATTTTGCCAATTATCGGACCAGAACGAGATATCCCTGCACCAGATGTAGGAACCGATGAGAGAAATATGGCTTGGATGATGGATACATACTCCGTTAATGCAGGGTTTGCCGTTCCCAGTGTCGTTACCGGAAAACCAATTGTTCTAGGTGGGTCACTTGGTCGAGCCTCTGCTACTGGTGATGGAGTCGCCATCTCCACTCGTGAAGCCCTAAAGGTACGGGGAATTAATCCGCAAGGTGCCACTGTTGCCATTCAAGGTTTTGGGAAAGTTGGTTACTGGGCGGCGATTGCTTTAGAGGCGATGGGGCTCAAAGTCGTCGCAGTAAGTGATGTAAATGGGGGAGTCACTGGTTTCAAATCAGTGGAAGAAGTATTCGAGTACTCCAAGAAAAATGGAACTATCATCGGTGCCCCTGGTACGGATCGGTTGACCAATGAAGAGTTACTGCATCTGGGCGTAGATGTACTTATTCCGGCAGCCCTTGCCGACTCAATTACTGAAGCAACTGCTTCTGGAGTTAAGGCGAGGATCGTGGTGGAAGGCGCAAACGCACCGACTACTCCAGAAGGCGATGCCATCCTCAATAACAAGGGAATCTTGGTCGTACCTGACATTCTTGCTAACTCAGGGGGCGTGATTGTTTCTTATTTCGAGTGGGTTCAAGATAAACAGAATTACTTCTGGGGTGCTGAAGAGGTAAGGGAGAATCTAAATAAGATTTTGATGCGAGCCATTGTAGAAGTTGAAGATATGGCTAAGTCTAAGAAAGTGACGTGGCGCGAGGCTGCACATATGTTGGGTGTCAGCCGAGTGGCTGAGGCGCATAGTTTGCGTGGTCTGTATCCATGAGCGACGCAGGAACAGACTGGGGATTTGAGACACTACAGATTCATGCCGGGCAGGTGCCTGATCCAGTAACTGGATCCCGTTCTCTTCCCATCTATCAAACAACTGCCTATCAATTCCGTGATACGCAACATGCGGCAAATCTTTTTGGCATTGCTGAGGCTGGCAATGTTTACACTCGCATTAACAACCCAACTCAAGATGCGGTTGAACAGCGCCTTACTGCTCTTGAAGGGGGCGTTGGCGCACTGCTAGTGGCATCAGGTATGGCTGCTACGGCATTTGCAATTATGAACGTCGCAGAAGCAGGCGATCATGTTGTTGCCAGCCCAAATGTCTACGGTGGCACATATAACTTATTTAATTACACGCTGCCAAAATTTGGGGTTGAAGTCACATTCGTAGAAGACTCGGGAGATTTAGAGGCCTGGCGCAAAGCTGTTCGCCCAAATACAAAAGTATTTTTTGGTGAAGGTATTTCAAATCCTCTAGCAATTGTGCTTGACATAGAAGGCATCGGAAAGATTGCCCACGAAATCGGTGTTCCGTGGATTGTAGATAACACCATTGCAACTCCTTATCTAACAAAACCAATTGAATACGGTGCTGACGTGGTGACACATTCTGCAACTAAATTCTTGGCTGGCCATGGCAATGCAATGGTGGGTGCGATCATCGATTCAGGCAATTTTGATTACGCTAAATATCCAGAAAAATTCAAAGGCTTCAACCGACCAGATATGAGTTATAACGGTCTGGTTTACGCGCAAACATTGGGCGTCGGATCAACCTTCGGTGCAAATCTTGCTTATATTTTCAAGGCCCGTTTGCAGTTATTGCGTGATATCGGCGCTTCAGTTTCGCCGTTCAATGCTTGGCTTTTGGCACATGGCTTAGAGACATTAAGTTTGCGCATGGAGCGCCATATTGAAAGCACTCAAGCAATTGCGCAGTGGCTAGAGCAACAGTCAAGCGTCGCGAGCGTCAGTTACGCTGGACTCGCATCATCCAAATGGAATGCATTAGCCAAGAAATATGCCCCTAAAGGACCTGGCGCAGTTCTCTCATTTGAACTTAAAGGTGGCGCCGATGCAGGTAGAAAATTTGTAGAAGGGCTCAAACTCTTTAGCCATGTCGCAAATATCGGCGATGTTCGCTCATTAGTGATTCATCCAGCCTCAACCACACACTCGCAATTGAACCCACAGGAGCAACTCAATGCAGGCGTCACTCCTGGGTTGGTGCGGTTGAGCATTGGTCTTGAAAGTCTTGATGACATCAAGGCAGATTTGGAGACTGGTTTCGCGGCTGCGCAAGGTTGAAGCAATGCTCTGGCATTCAGCTGATCAATACTGCGCCTTAGGCTGACATGTCACTGATCATCGTCAACGGACTACCTGGTTCAGGTAAGTCAACTCTTAGCGCGGGAGGCGGGACTCTTCACTCTTCCGCCGGAAGATCTCCTAAGAAGTGTCATTTCGGGTGTTTTCTAAGTCCTCAATTCCTAAAGGTTAGGGCCCTCAATTCCTAAAGGTTAGACTCCTCAATAAAAATAATGAGTAAGAGCGCATGTGGAATTTTGATCTACCAAGGGGAATTTTCTTATCGCTATACAGAAGGAATAATCGCTCTACCAGCTGATCGGTTATGGGTAAACTCGTAAGAAACTGAGTGCGGGCGACGGTGTGTGAGTTCTTGACATTCAGGACAGATGTCTCCAGACATAGAGGACGTTTTCTAGGTCTGGGGTGGGGTTATGTCGCTAGCTCGCGTGGTGGTTACTGCAGTCATAGTGGAGGGTCGCTCTAAGACCCAAGTGGCAAGGGATTATGGAGTTGCCAGGTCCTGGATTTATGAACTGCTTAAACGTTTTGAAGCAGAAGGCGAGGCAGCATTTGAACCGCGCTCCCGGCGACCTCACTCCAATCCTCGAAGTACACCCCATGAGGTGGAGGCACGCGTTCTCTTTTGGCGAAAGCATCTCGATGATCAGGGTCTCGATGCCGGCGCCCACACCATCGCCTACCACTTAACTCTGGAGTGCGGCAGCGCTCCTGCCATCTCCACGATCTGGAAAATACTTTCTCGCAACGGTCTTATCCAATCCCAGCCACACAAACGACCCCGCTCTTCCTACATCAGATTTGTTGCCAGCCAACCGAACGAAACCTGGCAGACAGATTTCACTCACTGGAAACTTCGCAATGGCCGGGATATTGAAATCTTGAACTTCATGGATGACCACTCACGCTTTTTGATCGCATGCAGGCCTACCTATGCCACCACTGGCTCCTTCGTCGTTGACACATTTCGCAGTGCCTGCAACGAATACGGCCTACCGGCTAGTGTTTTAAGCGATAACGGAACAGTCTTCACAGGCAGGCCGCGCGGGGGTCGCAACGCTTTTGAGTCCGAGATGGCCAGCTTGAAAATAGTTCAGAAGAACTCCC
>CAKKQM010000015.1 GCA_919902125.1 Actinomycetes bacterium
TCGCGCCACATATTTTCAATCGGTAAACAGAAATAAGCGTGGAGTTACTGCAGATTTATCTACCGAGGCAGGCCAAGCAAAAGCCCTTGAACTTATTGCGACCTGTGATGTTGTTGTAGAAAACTTTGCCGTGGGCACAATGGAGAAATTCGGACTTGGCTATAAAACTTTATCTGCCACCTATCCGGGGTTGATCTACTGCTCAATTTCTGGATTTGGGAGCAGTCAAGCCGGGCGAGAACTCCCGGGATACGACCTGCTCGTACAAGCAATGAGCGGTCTTATGAGTATTACCGGACCCGATGTTGACCATCCCAGCAAAGTTGGGGTCGCGTTAATTGACGTGACAGCTGGACTTCATACTGCGCTCGGAATCGTGGCGGCTCTGTACCACCACAAAGAGAGCGGTCTGGGACAAAAAATCGAAATCAATCTTTTAAGTTCTGCTCTGTCGGCAATGGTAAATCAGTCTGGTGCTTATGCGGGGGCAGGTGTAATACCTAAGGCCATGGGCAATGCCCATCCCAGCATCGCGCCTTATGAAGTTTATGCAGCCCGTGATGCGCAATTTGTTATCGCAGTTGGTAATGATGCGCAATTTGTAAAGTTCTGTTCAGTTCTTGGAATTGATTTGGCCACTGATGCAAGGTTTGAAAGTAATTTCGAACGCGTAATTCATCGCGCAGAGCTAAACGCGTTGATCGCACCAATTCTGGCTTCTCGCGATGCTGCCTATTGGAGCGCAGAATGTAAAAAAGTTGGAGTACCTGCGGGCACTATTAACAATATTGAAGATGCCATAAATCTGGCGGAAGAATTAGGTCTGGCACCGTTAGTGACAATCATTGATCCAAGGGACGCAACTATAAGTAAGACAATTGCTAACCCGATAAATTTTTCGGCAACTCCCGTGGAGTACCGACTTGGCCCACCGGCGCTGGGGATTGATAATTAACGAAAGGCCGCAATACCAGTCAGGGCTTCACCAATTATCAAGGTATGAATCTCATGAGTTCCTTCATAAGTCAGAACTGATTCGAGATTGGCCATATGACGGAAGATCGAATACTCAGAAGTAATTCCAGCCGCCCCAAGGATTGAGCGTGCTTCCCGGGCAATCTCTAAAGCCGCTCTGGCATTATTAAATTTGCCCATGCTGATCTGTTCAGTTCGAATTTTATGATCATCTTTTATTTTGCCAAGATGCAGGGCCAATAACATCGCAGTATTTAACGAAGTAGCCATCTCGGCAAACTTGCTTTGCGTCAATTGGTGACGAGAGATTGGTCCATCAAATTGCTCGCGAGTTGAGGCATAAGCCAGGGCCACTTCAAAGCAATCTCGTGCAGCGCCAACTGTTCCAAAAACAATTCCGTAACGCGCCTCGGTCAGGCAGAGCAGAGGCGCACGCAGACTAGTAGCCCCCGGCAGACGAGTGCTATCTGGCACTCGCATATCAGTGAATACCAATTCTGCAGTTACGGAGGCGCGAAGGGAAAGTTTATGCTTAATTAAATTGGCCTTAAATCCCGGCGTATCTGTTGGGACGCAGAAGCCGCGGATTCCATCTGCGCTCTGCGCCCAAATCACCGCAACATCGGCAATAGTCCCGTTGGTGATCCACATCTTGCTGCCATTGATGATCCAGTCGGATCCATCTTGCTTAGCGTTGGTCAACATGCCAGATGGATTAGAGCCGAAATCTGCTTCCGATAATCCAAAACATCCAATCGCATCACCTCGCGCCATTGGGGGTAACCACTCTTCTTTCTGAGTTTCGCTACCGAAAGCATGAATTGCAAACATCGCCAGCGACCCCTGCACCGAAACCAAGGAACGGATCCCTGAATCTCCAGCTTCAAGTTCTAAACAAGCTAGCCCGTAAGAAGTGGCATCAACGCCCGCGCATCCATATCCAGTCAGATGCATTCCCAGTAAACCAATTGTGCCCAACTCCTTGGCGAGTTCTCTTGCCGGAATTTCTCCACTCTCGAACCAACCAGCGATATTGGGTTTGATCCGATCATTGACGAATTTACGGACGACGGACGCAATGGCTTTCTGCTCCTCATTCAATTCGCGTTCTATATCGAGCAGGCTAAAAGGGTGCTGGATTTCCATGGCTCTAATCTAGTCGGGAGATGAAGTCTTTACGCCTTGCCCATGTCGTGCATAATTGTCACCTATCTCAGGTTGAATAGGTGATGTGAGTAAGCAACAGGCAGGACTAGTCGGAGCATTGGTCCGTCGGCCCATGCCAGAGAAATCGCTGACTTTTACCGAAGAGCAAGCCCGCGTAATTGCCCATCGCGGCTCACCGCTAGTTGTTCTTGGCGGACCTGGCACTGGCAAAACAACGCTGTTGATTGAATCTGCGCTTTCACGTATCGCGCAAGGCCAGAACCCTAATTCGATTCTCATGCTTACCTATGGCCGCGAACGCGCCTCCGAGCTCCGCGATGGCGTTGCCCTGCGCACTACTGCCATCATGCACGAACCGATTGCACGGACTTTTCATTCACTCGCATTTTCGATTTTGAAAATGAAGGCAAACCCTGATGATCCTGAACCAATTCTCATGTCCGGCCCTGAGCAGGAATACTTCATCCGCGAACTTTTACAGGGTGATATCGAAAGGGGCAAGAGTTATTGGCCACCCGACCTTGCTGCAGCGCTGAGTACTCATGGCTTCACCCGCGAGCTCCGCGATCTCATCTTGCGAGCTTCTGAACGCAATTTGTCGCCGCATCGTCTGGCCGAACTTGGTAAAGAATTTGGCGAGAAATATTGGGAACCTGCGGCAACGTTCTGGAATCAGTATCTCGATGTTATGGATTTGCAGACAGATTCTGCGCAAGATGCGAAGCGACGTATTGATCCAAGTCAGATTGTTATTGAGGCATATCACCACCTTAAGAATCACCAATCAATTGCTTTTGATTTACGCGCCCGTTTCACCACAATTTTGGTTGATGAATTTCAAGAAAGTGATCCTGCCCAACGCGAATTATTGCGCGAGCTTGTAGGTAACGATCTTGTGCTCTTCGCAGATGGCGATAGCGCTGTGGGCCGATTTCGTGGTGCTGATCCCGATCAACTAAACACCGAACTTGATCGTTATCTATCGGGCGCAAGTCCAACAGTTCTTCACGATGTATTCCGCAGCGCCCCTGAAATTTTTGCAGTTGGGGCCGCGGTTGCTGCTGAATTTCGTGGCTCAGCGGCGCAGCGCACTCGTCGTTGTGTATTTACAGGTATAGATACGCAAGCCGATCACCAACCTGTGATCGTCGGGCGTTTTCGTTCCCAGAGCGAAGAAGCGCAGTTCATTGCTTATCAATTTCGTCACGCGCATCTGATTGAAAACCGGCCATGGCGCGAGATGGCAGTTATTTTACGGACGCCAGGTGGCCAAGTTGCCGCGCTACGCCGTGCATTTAATCAGGCCGGAATACCTGTGGCTTCAGAAACCGAAGCGCTATCGGGTAATCCTGCTATCTCGCCATTTCTTCTCTTGGCGCAGATTGCATTAGGAGAGAAGAAACTCACCATTGAAAACTGCGAACGTTTACTGCTGAGCGAATTTGGGGGCGCTGATTCTGTTTCATTGCGTCGTATCCGCCGTTCATTGATTGCAGGCCGAGGCGAGGAGGACCAGCGAACTGGCGCCGAACTTCTCGTTGCTGCACTGGACAAAGGCGAAATCTTTATTGAAGGTGCGCAACCATTGCAACACATTCACCAACTTCTCGCGCGCGCACGTAAGGTGCTTCGACGTGCAAATACGCAGGGTGAAGATCTGCTCTGGGAGATCTGGAGCAATGCGGTCACCAGCGATGGAGAAAAACTCGCCGAAAGTTGGCGACGCCAAGCGCTGCGCCAAGGCGCACGAGGTGCGGCTGCAGATCGTGATCTCGATGCCATGATGCAACTCTTTGAGGCTGCCCGCAGATTTGCCGAACGGTTCCCACATTCAGGCGCTGGCAGTTTTATCCGACAGATAATGCAAGAGGAAATTCTTGGCGATGTCATTACAGCAAAAGGTCAACGTCCTGATGTGGTCGAAATTCTTACCGTTCATGCTGCCAAAGGGCGGGAGTGGGAGATTGTTGCGATTGCTGGGCTACAAGAAGGTATCTGGCCCAACTTACGTCAACGCGGTTCGTTACTGGGTAGCGAACGGTTAGTTGAACGTATGCGCCATGGCGGTTTAGCGCGCAAAGAACTTGATGCCCTTACAGCAAGTGGCCTGGTAGAAGATGAACGCCGTTTGATACATGTTGCCGTCACAAGAGCAAAGGGCCAACTCATTGTTACTGCTGTGCAAAAGGATGACGATGAGCCTTCGGTTTTCTTTGAAGAAATATCAGCACAGGTACTCGGTGAGTGGAGCGATGAACCTGCAATGACGCAGGCTCCCAGGCCAATTACTCCCGCGGCTCTGGTGGCAACTTTGCGGGGCGAACTTATTGGCGAAAAGGGTGGAACGGCGGCATCGATTCTGCAACGATTGAATACGGAAGGCCTATCTGAGGCCGATATCGATTCATGGTCGGGAGTACTTCCAATAAGCACTTCCGCACCAGTTATTGCCCCCAATGCGCTAGTGCCGGTCTCGCCAAGTGGTGCTGAAAGTTTTACCGAATGCGGCGTCAAATGGTTTCTCGAGCGTAGCGGTGGAACCAATGGTGATAGCACGGCGCAAATTCTTGGTTCTGCAATCCACGCATTTGCTGCGCTGATGGAAGAAGAACCATCTCTCACGGAGGCAGATCTGGTTGCCAGACTCCGTGATGCCTGGAAGTTAATCGACCCCAACCCTGGTTGGGTCAGCAATTCGCAGTTAAACCGCGCGGTAGAGATGCTCCATAAGTTTGTTGGATACCACACCAATTCTTTGCATCAGATTGTGGGCGTGGAAGTGGAATTTAAAGTTGTGGTTGGGCGTGCGCAGATTAAAGGCAATGTCGATCGACTAGAAGTTACTGCCGATGGCGATTTATTTATTGTTGATTTCAAAACAGGTGCAAACGCTATTGCGGTAAAAAAGGCCACCACAAATAAGCAGATGGAGACATATCAACTTGCGGTTATAGAAGGTGGTTTTACTAACAAAAATGAAAGCCGCACCAGTGCTGGAGCTGAACTTGTCTATCTAGGTTCCACCAGCGCTAATGCGATACTCCGCAGACAGCCACCGATTGATGTTGATCTAGTTAAAACCCAGATCGAAGCTATTGCCGAGGGTATGGGTGGCAGTGAGTTTTTTGCCACAATTAACCAACGTTGCAAGCAGTGCCCAGTCCGCAATTCATGCCCAATCCAAAGCGATGGCCGGACGGTGATGGAATGACGCAGTCAATTCGTTACACGCCCTTTGATATCGCTAAAGCTCTTGCTAGCGTTGATAGCAAAGTTCGTATGCCAACACCAGAGCAGGCCTTAATTATCGCCGCGCCACTTGAACCCGCAGTTGTTATTGCAGGAGCGGGTTCTGGCAAGACTGAAACCATGAGCGCCAGAGTTCTCTATCTGGTGTCAAACGGATTGGTAAAGCCAGATGAAATTCTGGGCCTGACTTTCACGCGTAAAGCTGCTGGCGAGCTAGGTGTTCGTATCCGCGGCCGATTACGCCAATTACGGACTGCAGGTTTACTCTCTAAAAATACCCCGGTAGATGCAGCGGTAATGACTTATCACTCCTATGCAGGTCGCCTCCTTGGTGGACACTCCATCCGCTATGGCATTGATGCCAGCGATGAGCCACTTGGTGATGCGGCAATCTGGCAGATGGCATATGACCTGGTGGGTAATTGGCCCGATGAAGATTTCACATCAGATAGCGCGCTTAGCACGGTGATTAAAGATGTTATCGGGCTAACCAGTCTGATGCTTGAGCATCAGACTTCGCCAGATCAGATCAGAGATGAATCAATGAAAGTTCTGGCGCACATTGAAGCGATGGGAACTAAATCCAACGAGACGGTGCGAAATGTCCAAAAAGTTCTAGCCCAGCGCATCTCTATCTTGCCGATGGTTGAAGAGTTCATTGCCAGACGGAGAAAAGATGGTCTTCTCTCATTTGATGATCAGATGTCGCTTGCCGCAGACATTTCAATGGAATTTCCCGATGTTGCCGATACTGAACGGGCGCGTTATCGCGTGGTATTGCTGGATGAATATCAAGATACTTCGCAAGCCCAAGTTCGGATGCTCTCAGCCCTCTTTGGTGGCGGACATCCGGTGATGGCAGTGGGTGATCCATGTCAGGCCATTTACACATGGCGCGGCGCATCAGCAGGCACTATTGGCGCATTCGGAAAGAATTTCCCGAAAGCATTAAATCAGAATGGCCCATCGCAGTACTCGCTCTCCACCACATTTCGCAATGACAAGATAATTCTTGAACTTGCCAATCAGATATCAGAGCCGATTCGCGAAAGCAGTCCAGTGGATGTTGCTCCACTTGTTGCTCGTGATGATGCAGGCCCTGGTGAATTAGCGTGCGGAATATTTGAAACGATTGAGACCGAAGCAATTGCCATTTCCGAATATTTTTCCAATCTCTGGTTTAGTTCTGAACGTATGGTCTTGCCAGAGAATAAGCGCTCTTCTTTTGCGGTTCTAGTCCGCAAGCGTTCACAGATTCCCGAAATTGAGATCGCACTGCGAAGTGCCAATATCCCAGTGGAAGTATTAGGCGTTGGCGGATTGATCCATGTTGCTGAAGTGGCCGATCTCATTACCTTGATGCGTGTTGTCACCGATCCAGAGGCAGGGGCTGCCTTGATGCGCCATCTCACCGGGCCGCGTATGAATTTAGGGGCGAGCGATATTGCTGCATTGGGTCGATTCTCGCGCGCTAGGGCTGATCAATCGCATTTAACCTCGAAGGGTCTGATTGCAAAGATTGCGGCAGGCAATCCTGCGCGAGAGGAAGCAGATGATCAGTTCCTTGGCAGCCTTATTGATGCTCTTGACGAGATAAACAAGGCCGAAGCAAAAGAGTTCTCACCCGCAGGCCTTACCCGTCTTGCGCATTTTGCAGCAGATCTACGTCGCCTACGTTCACGCGCAGGCGGACCACTGACAGATCTCATATCCGAGATCGAAAATTACTTATCTCTTGATGTGGAAGTCATGCTCCGCGATGGCACGGGCAATGGCCGTCGACACCTTGATCGTTTCATTGACGAAGCTTCCAAGTTCTCTCGAAGTGGTGGCACAGTCACTGAGTTTCTCACTTGGCTTGACGTTGCCGTCTCTGAAGAAGGTGGTCTTAAATCTGGCGCTCCTGAAGTTCGCCGCGATATTGTGCAAATTCTTACGGTGCATACGGCCAAAGGTGCTGAATGGGATGTTGTCGCAGTTCCAGGGTTAGCTGCTGGAACCTTCCCAGGCAGAAGCCGTGGCGGGAAAGAAAATTGGCTGACCAATGAAAAACATATTCCTTTCGAACTTCGCGGCGATAATGATGAACTGCCAAGTTTTGATATTTCACAATGCAGAACAAATACTGAAGTGAAGAAAGTTTTTGATAAGTTCTCTGATGACTGCGATGACCTTAAGGACACCGAAGAAATCCGCTTGGGTTATGTTGCTGTCACGCGGGCGCGCACTCATCTCCTCTGCACGACATCAGTTTGGCGAGACGGCATCAAAGCAGTCGCACCGAGTGAGATCTATCAATTTGTTGCGCTAATTGCTGCCACGCAGGGAGGAAAAATTCTTGCGGACGCCCCAACTCCCGGAGAAGGCGAAGTAAATCCACAATTGGCCAATCCACTCACTGGTACATGGCCGCGCGATCCACTTGGTACTCGCCGAGCATCATTTGATGCCACCATTGAATTGGTGCGCAATAGCCAGTCGCATTCGCTCGCAACTGTTGATGATGAAAACGTCCAATCATGGATTCGCGATGCGCAGGCACTTATTAATGAACTACACCAGAGTAAAGGCAAGATCGAAGTTTCACTACCGTTGCGCTTATCGGTATCAACTCTGGTAGCACTCCGCGAAAACCCAGAAGAATTGGCCCTTGCTATCCGTCGGCCAATGCCGCGCCGGCAAGATGAATATTCGCGACGGGGTACTGTCTTTCACCTATGGGTTGAAAAACATTTTGGTCAGGGCACTCTTTTCGATGATGAAGATTTAGATCCCGTTGACCCACTTGAGTCTGATCAAACCCTGGAAGGGCTTAAAGCCAGTTGGCTCGCCAGTCAATGGGGAGATCGCCAGCCATATGCAGTGGAAGTTCCTTTCGAAACGGTACTTGCGGGCACGCTCGTCCGTGGACGTATCGATGCCGTTTACAAGAGCGGCGACAACTTCGAAGTTGTGGATTGGAAAACTGGGTCGAAGAAACTTGGGGAATCTGCAGCAGTGCAGTTAGCCCTCTATCGTCTAGCGTGGGCCAAACTCCAAGGAATCGATTTGTTGCGGGTGAGCGCTGCATTTCATTATGTTCCAACCGGTCTTACGGATCGCCCTGCAGATTTACTTGACGAGGCTGGCCTTATCGCGCTGATTGAGAGGTACCAACTGAAGTCATAGTCCACTCCAGAGCAGCATTTTATGGTCGGAGATTCTACGAGGTGAGACGTATGGCGTCGTGCTAGTAGTCTCGCCCATCATGACCACTTCTGAGCCAGCGATACCGAATTGGCTTTCCATTCTGCGAAAGAGGTGGCCAGTGGCGAAAGTTGGCGCGGCATAATGAGTGAAATTAATGAGGTACGCGCGGAGGAGATTTTGGCAGCCCTTGACGATGAGCAGCGTCAGGTCGCGCTAGCAACTCGCGGACCGGTCTGCGTCATTGCCGGAGCAGGAACCGGGAAGACACGTGCCATCACACATCGGATTGCATATGCCGCAGCCATTGGGGTTATGAATCCACAGAAAGTGTTAGCGCTGACTTTCACTGCGCGAGCAGCAGGAGAAATGCGCGCCAGGCTCCGTTCATTGGGAGTTCCCACAGTTGCGGCGCGAACAATTCACTCCGCCGCGCTCAAGCAGTTGCTTTACTTCTGGCCTGGGGTCTTTGGTGGCAGAACTCCTGATCTTCTGACCACAAAGACCAGTTTCATTACCGAAGCAATTTCTCGGGCAGGGCTGACACGGACGTTATCTGCGACATCGCGCGAACTATTACGAGAGATCGCCACAGAAATTGAATGGGCGAAAGTTTCGCAGATTGCTCCGGAAGATTATATGGATGAATCGAAAGATCGTACCGAGCGCAACCGTATTAATTCTGGCCAAATTGCTCAGGTGTATGAGGCTTATGAAAGCTTAAAGCGGCAAGAGCGGACCATCGATTTTGAAGATGTTTTACTTCTTACCACTGCAATGTTGGAGGAAGAGCGCGAAGTGCGCGAACGAGTGCATGATCAATATCGTTTTTTCACTATTGATGAATACCAAGACGTTTCACCTCTTCAGCAACGTTTGATCAATGCTTGGCTCGGAAAGCGCGAAGAAATATGCGTGGTGGGCGATCCAGCGCAGACGATTTACTCCTTCGCTGGTGCAACACCAATTTTTCTCAATAGTTTCACTAAACGATTTCCTGAGGCGGAAGTTATTCGCCTGACGTCAGGATACCGCTCTACTCCAGAAATTATTTTTACCGCTAATAGCGTGCTCCGTAGCGGAATGATGGGTCAGGAGATAGTTGCACTCAATGCGCACGGCAAACATCCACAAGTAACTGAGTACAAGGACGAATCCAGTGAAGTTGCCGGAGTTGTGGAAGAGATTAAGAAAATGACATCTTTGGGAATCGCTGCCCAAGATATTGCAGTTCTTGCCCGTACAAATGCTCAACTCAAAGCGCTGGAGCGCGGATGCATTGCTGCGCAGATTCCGTATCAAGTCAGAAATAATGAGCGATTCTTTGAGCGTCCGGATGTACGCGATTTTCTTAAGGGCGTGCGCCAAGCTTCTGTCATTCCAACGCAGGGCGTTACCTGGCTCGATGAGTTACGGACGATTGCGCAACCATTTATCAGTGGCGCCAGTACCGACGGTATTACTGCGTTGTTGCATTTGGCCCGCGAACTTGATGGCGATTCGGCCTTTACTCCAAAGACTTTGCGTACATATCTGCGCGAGCTAGAAGAGCGAGCAGAGCAGAATAATCCGCCCGTTATGCCCGTAACAACGCTAGCGACGCTCCACGCTGCCAAGGGTTTGGAGTGGGATCAGGTATTTCTGGTGGGCGTTAATGAAGGAATATTGCCCACCCATGAGAATGCTGTTGATGAAGAGCGCCGCCTCTTTTATGTAGGAATTACGCGGGCAAAGCGCCATCTTTCCTTAAGTTATCGCCAGAATCCCAGCAGATTCCTCCGTGAAGCCGGGTTATTGGATAGTTAAGTAATTAATTCACTTGCACGATCAGAAGGTCATGCTTTACTCTTGCCGAACCGCGCAATCGAGTGACTGCGCAAATAAGAAGGGCAGGGCGCAAAAATGCAGTTATTAACGCATTTTGTTAAGGCAGCCACGAATGGCGCTATTAGCGCTGCTTCGATGTTGCCTATCGCCGCGCATCATCTGATTGCTTCGCCTTCTAATTCATACAAGGCCACAGCCAATCGTGCATCAAAGCGCACCACCTGGTATTCCACATTTGGTGCGGCGGCCACTTGGAGTTCAATCGGATAAAACCGAAACCGGACCCCAAGGGCCACGAATCCAAATGGATTCGGGCCCTTTTTCTTTTCCCTAATAAACCCTCTACTAAGTAAGGCCAAGGAAGCAAGTTAAGAGAAAGAAGAGCACTGGGAAACCAGTAGAAAAGAGGTGAGGAGAATGACCGTTCTCTTTAGTGAATTATTAGTACCTGGCTGGGCGAGCGATGGAAGCAAGATCGGCCTGGATGATGTCACTGGAGCATATGGCTCCGAGATTGCATTTACCTTGCCCTGCCACAATGCTGACCCAGATCTCTTCTTCTCCGAGAAGTCTGAAGAGGTTGGCCTAGCCAAATCGCTCTGTGGCCAATGTCCCGTCCGTCAACAGTGTCTGGATGCTGCGCTTTCTAGGCAGGAGCCATGCGGTGTCTGGGGAGGCGAACTCTTTGAAGCAGGCGCAGTTATTGCGCGCAGGCGCACTGTGGGACGTCCTCGCCTATCGCAATCTCGTACCGCTGCTTAAAAACATCGGAGATTTACCAATTACAGCCGCATGCGGGATGGCGGGTGTAAAGCCTGCGTTCGCTATTACATGGTGAGTGATAATTCAAGCGCACGCTGTTGCCAATCAATTCTGATTGACCCACATCAATAAATCGCAATAGTTCGAGCGCGACCAACCCTGCCACGTTATGTGCAACTGCCACTGGTACTTCTGCGGGGCGAGCGGCCATCTTTTGCCACTCAATCTCACGCCACACGATGTTCTGTTCTTCTTTTGCAAGGCAAATACAGCGCCAACAGGGCGTCTTACCAGGGAGCACTAGCGGTCCAATACTTATCGCGGCGCAATCAGGATTCTCCACAAGAAGGTGGGGAACGCCCTCACTCATCCATTGCTGTAGTTGATCCGCTGGTGGAGTTCCAATCGCAACATTTATCTTCTGCGTCAATCTTTCTTTATCCACTGATTGCGAGGGGAGTACAGGGAAAAGTGATAGTTCGCGGGCAAGTTCATTGGTCCGTGATTTTAGAGATAGGCCAATATCGCTTGCTCGCAAGTATCCAGCGCAGAGGTCTTGTTCAGTGATTGTCGCGGGCTCTCTGGAGATTATGAGAGATGTATGCGATATACCGCTGCCTAAGAGAATTCCGTAGAGAAGAGTGGCAATACGAGAGTCGCCAAAGATGGTGATCTCACAATTGCGGCGCTCACTCATTAGGGAAACGCCCCCATCTCTCACATCACTCAACCATGTTGTGAATGAGAGTTCGGGAGAGAGTTTGGATTGAAGCTGCCGATATGCGCCATCATTGCTGTCGTCACCTAAATGAGTTGAGCGATGTGGGCTAGGTGAATGAAAACGGGTATGCACTGTGATCTTGGTCTGTTGGGTGTCGAGTAGATTGGCACGATCGAGTTCGCGAACAAGACAAGCAAGGCGATCTAGCGGAACCCCTAAATCAGTGCTGATTTCTTGACAACTAGCGCTGCCGGTCATTGCGATAAGAATTATCTGTGCTGCAGGTAGAGATACTTCAATTCCAGAATCAATGCGCCCGACAAAGGTGCGCTCGCCCCGTGGCAGAACTAAGGTTCCAACCTTCAGCCGTGGTTTCAAATTGGCTATCTCGGAAATAATGGGTGTGATGGTCATAGGCGTAAGGGTGGTCGCCAGAGATCTGCAGGTAGCAGGCGACCATTGTTTTATGTGGAGGCAGCGCAATGAAATAAGCACAGCGTATGTATGTGGTTACATACCGGGATGAAAAAACTGGCGCCCCAATAGGAGCGCCAGTTTTAACGCGATAGAACTATTAAATCTGGTGTTGGCTTACGAGTTACTGTGCCTTACCAAGAATGCGGTTGAGCTTGGTGCCACAGACCGAGCAGATGCCCTGTGCCATGCGACGACCAGAGTCTGAGACCTTTACGGTTCCCTCAAAGTCACGCTTCTCTTTGCACTTAACGCAGTAAGCATCACCCTTATATGTCTCTGTCATCTTTCCTCCAATCGACGCAAGCGGCCTTCGGGAGAGATTCCCTTAAGAGATATGCGAGCGTGCGAGCGCCACGATACCCTCACTCACGCTCGAAAAGGGGGTATTGCAAGCCTGAGTGGAGATCTTTTTGAGCGTCTTTCGCCTGCGAATCTTTGACTAGAGGGGCAAGCGTGGGAGCAGCAGGGCATCTTCCGCGGCCTCATAGCCATCGAGGTAGGCCTGAGCGCGCTCACCACCTGGAAAACGGGCTATAAGGGTCTGGAACTGCGGGCCGTGGTCGCCATAACGAAGGTGAATCGCCTCATGGAAGAGGACGAAGTCAACGACATATTTGGGGGCCCGCTGGAGTCGGGTAGAGACTCGGATCGTCCCATCAATGCTGGTACATGAACCCCAGCGCTCGTGCATCTTGGCGCGCCAGGTGACAGAGGTGGGGCGCTCGCTGATCTCTGGTGCCAGAAGGGTCAGAAGGGCGTCAGTTCGACTAGATAGGGCTGATTCGTCGAAAGACCGAGCAGCCTCCTGGGCGCGGATCTTGGCCACCATCTCTGGTACTACGGAGCGCTCATCGGCTCTGCTCAACCTGGCGGGAATGGAGACAACTATCCGTCCACCTTGGCGATATGCGGCGATATTGCGCTTACGCCTAGTCGAGCGGATCACAACAATCTCACTCTCAGTTCCTATTTCAATCTCTGAACCGTCAATTGATTGCATATCGCGACGCTAGCGTAAATTCATTCGTAATCAGTTGATTCTCTGTCAATTCTCACGTACGTTGCGCTTACGAAGTCCTCGGATAACCGTTCCTTATCTGCAAGGGGAAGGCAGATAAAGAGTCGTGCACCCGGGGACTTCGCTTTTCTTACTCGCCTAGCCCCGAGAGGTCATCTGGCACTTCGACGCTGCGGAGGTAGCCAGAAACGTCCGTAAGTTCTTCATGGGTTGGCAGAATTCCACTCCAGATCTGATCCCGCGTGGCGACATCTCGTAGTTCGCGCAGTTGCGACCAGAATGCGCTCGCTTCACGTGACATGCGGGGCGAAACTTCTAATCCGAGCAGGGATGAGAAGAGTTGTTGTGCTGGCGATGATGTTGCGCGGCGGCGACGTAATGTTTCGCGGAGTGCATTGAGGGAAGGTAAACGATTTGCAGCTGCAAGGGTTGTCACATCGTCAGCCCAACCATCAATAAGCGCTAACGCTGTTTCTAATTTTGTAAGGGCATCGCGCTGAGCCGGACTTTCATCTGGAGTGAAGAGACCTTGATTGAGTGCAATCGTGAAAGTTTCTGGGTCATTTGGATCAATCGCTCCAGAATCAATCGCTTCTTCGGCTTGGCGTTGAATCTGTTGAATATCAATCCGTACTCCTTTGCCGTAATCAGTAATTGCATTACGCATATACACAATAAGCCACGGGTTATTATCAAAGAGTCGCGCAACAGCTCCTTCGCGAAGTGCATGGAAGATGCGCACCTCTGAGCCCTCAACTCCAATATCTGCGCTCCATTGAGCAATGTTCTGCGGCAAGAGCGCTGGACGAGCAGGCTCAATGAGTGGCAGGCCAACATCGTGTGCACCCGTAACGCTGTTCGCGAGTCCGCCGATGCATTGGCCCAGTTGAGTTGCAATCAAAGTTCCGATAAATGTGCGCAGTAGGCCAGCCACTGCGCTCATTGAAGGCGCGCCCTCGGGTAGTTCCTGCTGATCAATAATCGCACTCATCGCTTCGGCAAGCCCTGCGGCTAGCGGTTCAACGGTGAGTTGCCAACCCTTCATGGTCGCATCAACCCAATCGGCTCGACTATAGATATTTTTTTCGTTGGAATTCGCGGGGAAGACAGTGGCTTCATTAAGCCAGAGATCAGCAATCTCCATAGCTTCACGCATTACTGCCAGATCCGTTGTTCCGATAAGTTGGATCTCTTGTGCGCCGACAAATTTTTTTGCGATATCTCGTGCAACATCTTGAGGTAGCGACTGACCTGTAACTGCACTTTGGAAGGGATTTAAGAATCCAACGGGATTGATCCCTAGTTTTGCAAACTCTGCTTCTATATTTTTCTGTAAATCATCTGGGAGTTGTTCCCCAAATTGAGATTGCAATTGTGACTGAATTAAAGCAAAGAGCGCGGCAAAGTCCGGAGCGTTCTCATCGGAATCTTCTGAAGGCGTGAAACCAAAAGGCGACATTCAAACTCCTTCTTCTTATTCGGAACTGTACTCTCACGCTTAATAACAATGTGAGGGAGAACTTTCTTCCCGAGGGGACTAGACTGGCTCCATGTCCAGTGCATTTTCGGCTTTAATCTGGTGGCTAATCCCTTTGGCCGCGCTGATCGGTGCTCTTGGTTACGTTCTGTGGGTCACAAAGTTTCAGCAAAGATTTCAAAATGAGACAACGCGATCTGTGAGTCAGTTCCAGCGTTTCCAAAGTTCTTTTCGAGAAAGAGCAGGATCTGATGCGGCAGCAGTTGCTGCAATTAAGGAAAGTTCTGAGCCGAGCGTTTAGTTCGCTCATATTCGCACTATTATGCGCGTTTCTCATCTACCTCGTTTGCCTCTGGCTCTTGTGGGTCTATTCTTTTTAACCAGCGTAATTGCTCCATTGCCATTTGCAGTTTTGCAACCTGGCGGGGGCAGGGATGTTCTTGGTGCAGTGATAGAGATACACGGAGAGAAGACATATCCCAGCACGGGCAAGTTGCTCTTGACGACAGTGCTGGCAACCAGCCCATCATCACCGATTTTTGGCGCGGAGGTTCTCTACGCTTGGATGAAGGGTGATTCCATCGTACTTCCACGGAGTGTTCTCTACCCACCCCAAAAAAGTTCAGCGCAAATTAATGCCACTAACGCCGCGGATATGAAGAATTCACAACGAGTTGCAGCCGCAGCCGCACTTGCGTATTTGGGGTACCCAGTGACCGGACATGGTGTCACTGTTTCCATCAAACTAAAAAATACTGGTGGACCTAGCGGCGGGTTAGTTTTCGCCCTTGGCATTATTGAGAAATTAAACTCTGAAGATTTGCTTGCTGGGAGAACCGTTGCTGGCACAGGCACCATGGATAGAGCGGGACATATCGGTCCTATAGGTGGCATTGATGAGAAATTAATTGCAGCTCGCCGAGCGGGCGCCACTGCCTTTTTTGCCCCGAGTGAGAATTGCGATGATGTGCACCATATCCCCGAAGGGCTGACTGTATATTCAGTTTCCACCCTGCGCGAGGCAGTCTCGGTGCTTAAAGACGTAACTCTTGCGGTCCCACATTGCACTTGGCAACGAAATCGGTAGCGTTGGCACATGAGTTTAAACCGTCAACCAAATCTGCCCAATCCGCGCAGTCCATTCGTCATCACTGTAGTGGTTGTGATGGCGGCTTTGATTGCTCTTGTCTCCATGAGTGGCTTTTATGCCGATTGGCTCTGGTTCCGCTCCGTCGATTTCGCCAGCGTCTGGAAAATTGTCCTGACCACAAAGGCCACTCTCTTCGTTGTTTCCGGTGTGCTGACTTCATTAATTATTACCGCCAACGTTATTATCGCGTTCCGCCGCCGCCCACTCTATGTTCCAGTGAGCATTGAGGCCGATAACTTAGAACGCTACCGTGCGCAGATTGAACCTATCAGGCGCTACGTAACGCTGGGACTGGCGTTTGTTCTTTTCTATTTTGCTGGATCTGCTGGTTCTCAGTTGTGGGTCACGTGGTTGCTTTTCCGTAACTCATCTCCATTTGGGATCAAAGATCCCCAATTTGGTCTAGACCTTTCATTCTTTACATTCCGTTTGCCATTCTGGCAGGCGCTACTTGAGTGGGGGATTTCGACTCTCATTCTCTCTCTCATCGCTGCAACAATCGTGCATTACCTTTATGGAGGAATTCGTTTACAAGTTAGCGAAGATCGCACGACGGTGGCAGCACGTGTGCAACTCTCTGTTCTTCTAGGCGTAATCGTCCTTATTAAAGGCGGGGCCTATTGGCTTGATCGGTATCACTTAGCTCTCACAGAGGGCAAACTTATAACCGGCCTTACCTACACCGATGTCAATGCAGTTCTACCCGCAAAGGCGATCCTTGCTGGCATCGCGGTTATATGTTCGCTTCTCTTCTTTGCCAACGTCATTCGCCGTTCCTGGGTTCTCCCAAGTGCTGGCATTGCACTGTTGGTGGTTTCTTCAGTATTGATTGCAGGTGTCTATCCCGGTGTCATCCAACAATTCCAAGTCAAGCCAAGTGAATCAACCAAGGAAGCGCCTTATATTCAGCGAAATATTGATGCAACGCGAGTTGCTTATGGGATCGATGATGTGAAAGTCACGGATTACCAGGCCACAATTGCAACTTCAGCCGGGCAACTTTCCAAGGATGCGTCAACAATCTCCAACATTCGTCTGATGGATCCCAATGTTCTTTCGTCAACTTTCCGTCAGTTACAGCAGATCAAGCCTTATTACACTTTCCCAGAGTCCCTTGATATTGACCGTTACAAAATTAATGGCGTTGAACGCGACGCGGTTGTTGCAGTGCGCGAACTCAACATTGAAGGCAATCCAAGCCGAAACTGGATCAACGATCACTTGGTCTACACACATGGTTTTGGTTTTGTAGCAGCCTTAGGAAATGCTCGCGACGCAGATGGAAAGCCATCCTTTGTAGTTGGCAACCTGCCTCCAACTAAGGGTTTAGGTGTCTTTGAACCGCGCGTGTATTTTGGCGAGAATGTTCCTGATTACTCCATCATCGGTGGCAAGAAGAGCACATCGCCGGTTGAGTTTGACTATCCGGATGATGCCTCCGCAAATGGTCAGAAGAATGTGACATACACGGGTAAGGGTGGCGTACCCATGGGCTCACTCTTTAACCGGTTGGTTTTTGCTATTAGGTATCAAGAACAGCGGATCGTTCTATCGAATTTGATTAATGCCGACTCGAAGATTCTTTTCGAGCGTAATCCTCGTGATCGCGTTGCCAAAGTTGCACCATGGTTGACCTTGGATGGAGATCCGTACCCAGCACTTGTTGATGGCAAGATCATTTGGATTATTGATGGTTACACCACGAGTGCGGGATATCCATACTCAAAGAAGACCACGCTTTCTAGCGCAACCTCTGACGCACTGACCACAAATTCAGCCTCAATAACAGCCCAATCCAATGAGTCTGTTAACTACATCCGTAACTCGGTCAAAGCCACGGTCGATGCCTACGACGGCACCGTCACGCTCTACCAATGGGATACAACGGATCCGGTCCTTAAAACCTGGAGTAAAGCGTTTCCAAATACCATCAAACCTAAGAACGCGATTTCTGCATCACTTCTTGATCACATTCGCTATCCAGAAGATCTCTTCCGGGTGCAGCGTGAGATCTTGAGTGCCTATCATGTGAAGACTGCAAGTGCTTTTTACGGTGGTCAAGATTTCTGGCGCGTGCCACGTGATCCATCAACCTTTGGATCTAACGCCAGTGCTCAGCCCCCGTACTATTTAACTCTGCAGATGCCAGGTGCGACAAAGGCCGCCTTTTCGTTGACAACGCCATTTGTGCCTCGCGGCGGTCGCGAAAACTTATCGGCGTTCGCAGTGGTGAACTCTGATCCAGGGCCTGATTACGGCAAGATCATAGTTCTGCAGTTGCCGCGCAGTACTAACGTCGCGGGACCATCGCAGGTTGCTTCAAACTTTGAAGCAAAACCTGAAGTGGCAAATTCACTCTCATTGTTGCGCCAAGGTGGTTCTGATGTTGTGCTCGGCAATCTCTTAACCCTTCCTGTGGGTGGCGGATTGCTTTATGTGCAACCTGTCTACGTTCGAGCAACTGCAAACACCGCGGCATATCCCTTGTTGCAGAAAGTTCTTGTTTCCTTTGGCGACCAAATTGGTTATGACGACACATTGAAGGGTGCGTTGGATCAAGTATTCGGTGGAAACTCTGGAACGACTGCATCCGCGGGTACTACAACAGGTACTGGTGCAATCGGAGCAGAATCTACTGATCTAGCTGCTGCATTACAGAGTGCGAAGCAAGCCCTTGCAGATGGACAGGCCGCTCTTGCGAAGGGTGATTTTGCTGCATATGGTCGCGCGCAAGATCGATTGAAATCAGCGATCGCTGCTGCAATTTCAGCCCAAGCCCGTAAGTAATTTCTTACTTAGTCACTCAAGAAATACTCACGATTTGGTGGTCTAGGTACTTGGCACCTACGATTGGCCTACCGACGCGGGGTGGAGCAGCTCGGTAGCTCGCTGGGCTCATAACCCAGAGGTCGTAGGTTCAAATCCTGCCCCCGCTACTTATAGGGCCCAACAAGGGTTTTTAGGCTTTGGCTCTCGCATAACGCGGGGGCCATTGTTCTTATCACCGATTAGAGTGTTTTTGAATCTACCCAAACTCATTTCGTTTTTTCAACAGGCAAGCTCAATTTGAATAGGGGCGCCCGAGTACGTATTCCTGAATCGCCAGTACGGCTCCCCCCCTGCACCACTCTGTATTGTCGCCCGATGTAGTTACAAAACTTATTCTTTTCGCCCTGGGATCTCTGTGCTCTTTGATTCCTTCCTGAATTGACGTGGGTGCGACTTCCACAAGACCGACTCCTTCGCCGCCTAGAATTATGAGTTCTGGAGAAGTTAAATTCGCAACGGCAGCAA
>CAKKQM010000016.1 GCA_919902125.1 Actinomycetes bacterium
CCTTCGGTCCGAACTTGTTGCAGGACGTGTTCGCGTATTCCAAGTTTTCGCAGGGTTGCAGTTAGTTCGGCAACGTCGTTGGGGTACAGAACCGTCGGATCTACCGTGGTACGTACTTGCAATTCCACACCCGAGCCGAGGGCAAGACGCAGAGATGCAAAGGCTCTGCCCGCACTCGATTGAACCCCAGTGACTGCGCTGTACAAGTGCTCGGGTGCCTTAATGTCCAGGCCGACCCAGTCACAGAGCAGGAGCACTTCAGCGAACCGTTTCGGGTACGAACCTGCAGTGTGCAAACCCACCTCAAAACCCAGATCGCGAACCTCCATCATTGCGGCGGCTAGACCAGCCTGTCTGGTTGGTTCTCCACCTGAGAAGACCACACCGTCGAGCAGGCCGTGACGCTTGGCGAGCAGGTCACGGATTACCTGCCACTTGATGCTACCTGGCGTGCATGGGTCTAAGAGATCGGGGTTATGGCAGTACGTACACGACAAGGGGCAACCTTGCAGGAAGATGGTCGCTACGAGCTTGCCGGGCCAGTCGCAGGTGGATAGGCAGGTCAGCCCAGCGATCTGCAGGTCATCCGCGCGCGCCAGATCAGCAGTCATCGAGACATTGCTGATTCTTGAAAGTGCGTCCGTTCGGCGTGCTCGCCCTTCTTGCCGATGTTGAACGAACTGACTGGGCGGAAGTAACCCATCACCCGGGTCCATACCTCGCACGTCTCACCGCAGGTGGTGCAGGTTTGGTGCTCTCCGATGAGATAGCCATGGTTTGGACAGATTGAGAAGGTAGGTGTGACTGTGATGTACGGGAGCCGGTGCGTGGAGAGCGACCGCTTGACGAGTTCGCGGCATGCTGCTGCAGTAGAGAGTTTCTCCGACATGTATAGGTGCAGCACCGTGCCGCCGGTGTACTTCGTCTGCAACTCGTCTTGACGATCGAGTGCCTCGAATGGGTCGTCCGTAAATCCGACAGGTAACTGTGAGGAGTTCGTGTAGTACGGGTTGGCATCGGTACCAGCTTGCACGATTTTTGGGAACCGCTTGCGATCTTCTTTCGCAAACCGATAGGTGGTGCCCTCCGCTGGAGTGGCCTCCAGGTTGTACATATTTCCGGTGGTCTCTTGGAACTCAATCATCCGCGCCCTCACATGATCCAACAATCGCACGGCGATTGCATGACCTTCAGGGGAGGTGATGTCGTGCTCGTCGTTGGTGAGGTTGCGAATCATTTCATTGATGCCGTTGACGCCGATTGTGGAGAAGTGGTTCCGTAATCCGGCACCGAGGTACCGTTTCGTGTACGGAAATAGCCCTTCGACGATGAGGCGATCGATGACTTTTCGTTTCATCTCTAAAGAGTCCTTGGCAAGATCAAGCAGACGATCAAGATTTTTGAGGACGCCTGCCTCATCGCCGGGGTTGAGGTATCCGAGCCGTGCGCAGTTGATCGTCACAACACCGAGGGAGCCAGTCTGTTCGGCTGATCCAAAGAGACCATTGCCGCGTTTGAGTAATTCGCGCATGTCAAGTTGCAAGCGGCAGCACATCGATCGGATCTGATTTGGTTTGAGTTCGGAGTTGATGAAGTTCTGAAAGTATGGTGTTCCATATTTTGCCGTCATCTCGAAGAGACGGTCGGCGTTCTCAGATTCCCAGTCGAAGTCCTGGGTGATGTTGTAGGTCGGGATCGGAAATGTAAAGACCCGTCCGCTGGCATCTCCGGTGGTCATGACTTCGATGTAGGCACGGTTGATCACCGCCATCTCGACTGCCAGGTCGCCATAAGTGAACTCCTGCCTGACTCCGCCTATTACTGGCACCTGTTCGCGTAAATCTTCCGGGCAGATCCAATCGAAGGTGAGGTTGGTGAACGGGGTCTGCGTTCCCCAGCGGGAAGGAACATTGAGGTTGTAGATAAGTTCTTGAATACCTTGCAGCACTTGCTCGTAGGTGAGGTTGTCGATCCGCACAAACGGCGCCATATACGTGTCGAAGGAACTAAATGCTTGTGCGCCAGCCCACTCGTTCTGCATCGTTCCAAAGAAGTTTACGATCTGTCCGATAGCAGAGGAGAAGTGCTTCGGCGGTTTCGCCTCGACCTTGTCAGGGACGCCATTGAGACCCTCCTCTAGTAGCACGCGCAGTGACCATCCGGCGCAGTACCCAGCGAGCATGTCCAGGTCGTGGATATGTAAGTCGCCTTCGCGGTGTGCTCTGCCGATCTCTGCGGTGTACACGTGAGAGAGCCAGTAATTAGCAATGATTTTGCCTGATGTATTCAGGATGAGTCCACCGAGGGAGTAACCCTGGTTCGCGTTTGCATTGACGCGCCAGTCGGAGCGATCTAGGTACTCATTAATTGAGGTGCCGACATCCACGAGTGTTCGAGCATCGGCGCGCAATCGAGCATGCTGGTCGCGGTAGGCGATAAAGGCGCGAGCTGTGGCGGTGTACGAGTTGGTAAGGAGTATCTGTTCCACGGTGTCTTGTATATGTTCGACGGTTGGATACGGCACGCCAGTGTCGTTGAGCACCGCGACAACTTTCTGCGTGATCAGATCGACATCGTCCTCGGTCATCTCTCCCGACGCGGTACCGGCACCGAAGATAGCTGCACGGATCCTTTTTATATCGAAGGGCGCTGTGGCCCCCGTGCGTTTGATGACACCTGTTGGAGAGATGCGTAGAGAAAGCATGCTTGATATTCCTTTGCTGATAGTCATTGCAGTTTCGATATTCCGAAGCGGATATTTTTCTTATTGGTTCGTTAATGCCGCGTTCCGGAAATTTGTTTCTGGATTGTAGAACGAGGATATGAATGGTGTTGAGTTGCGACACTCGAACCTAACAACCGAATGATTTATAAAGTGTGAGAAATATTATCCGCCGATAAGTTTTGGTAAATACATGAGTGCTGCCACTCTCGACAAAGACATTTATTCCGTGTAGGCCTGTTGCTAGTTTGCACTTATTGAATTACCTTTGAACTGTTCTTTTCAATCACTTTAGGTTTGAAAATCTAGAGGATGAGGACCTAGATATGAACCCAGTTGTGCGTTCGATAGCGACTAGGTTGCTGCACAAAATATTTCGCCGAGATCGACTATCGGCACTTTTTGTTACTGCCTTATTTACTTCAGGGTTTGTAGGCATTGCAGGTTTGCCTAATTCTCACGCAGCCACTTCCACTAAAACAATTACAACATGCACCAATATCAAGACCGGTGTAAATCGTGTTTTGATTAAGGGTACGTGTAATATCAAAACTGAGAAGAAAGTGAGTTGGAAAAAGACGACCACTTCAACCTCACCTGCTGCGCTTGCAACGTGTACCAATATCAAGACTGGAGTAAATCGAGTTTTGACTAAGGGTTCGTGTAAGAAAAAGACTGAGAAGAAAATGATCTGGGTTAAGGTGATTACGAAACCGTCGAATAGTGCAACGTCGTCAACTAGCGCAAGCGTGAAAACTTGTGCTACGGGTGGAACTTGTGCGATTGGTGATGTTGGTCCTGGTGGCGGATTGGTCTTTTATGTTGGCGACTCACCGCAATCATGGGGTCGTTACCTTGAAGTAGCGCCAAACACATGGCAGGGCGGGACAGAAGACCCGACAATGGCGTGGTGCAACGTGTTGAATACGTTAGTCACGACAAAACCTGATATAGGAACTGGCGCATCTAACACAGCCGCGATGATTTCTCAATGTTCTTCGGGAGCAGCAGTTTCGGCCTATGCATATAAAGGGGGCGGAAAATCAGATTGGTTCTTACCATCAAAGGAAGAACTAAATCAGATGTATCTATTTTCATATAAAACCAAAAAAGGTGGGTTTGCTGCCTACTATTGGAGTTCCTCCGCGGACGGGGCGTCCTATGTGTTTGAGCAGAATCTCACTAATGGCGATCTACTACTCGCAGTCAAGTCCCGAATTCTCTACGTTCGTCCTATTCGAGCTTTTTAGCTATTCATTCATTTACAAGCAGTTTGGGAATTCAAAACTGAATAACCTATGAAGCGTGTGGGATCTTTCGACCCTTCTCCAGAATCATTAGGCGTTCATCTTCAGTGAGGCCGCCCCAAATTCCATAAGGTTCTTGGACGTTCAGTGCATGCGCGCGGCACTGTTGAATCACAGGACAGGACGCACAGATAACTTTGGCTGCATTTTCACGTTTATGGCGACTCGGGCCGCGTTCTCCGTCGGGGTGGAAGAACATCCCTGTCGGCAACGTTCTGCAAGCACCTGAGTTTTGCCACTCCCATAGAGTGGCGATTGGGCGAGGTAGTCGTGAAATTTCGGCCATTTGGGTGCGCTCCTAACAATAGGAATGACCCGAATTTACAATCGCTCTCTGTGAAAGTGTCAAGAAAGCGCTGATTGATCGTGGTGAGGGCATTTTATGAAGGATCTTGCAGGGGCACGGGAGGAGATTTCATGGGCTAACGGGGTCTAAAGCCCCCGATAGACTTCACCTCTTCTAGCGTGGCGAGACGAGGAGGCCAGATGAGCGAGAAGATCGCGATGCTCGGCCTGACTTATGACGATGTCTTGCTTCTGCCCGATGCTTCAGAGGTCGTACCTAGCGAGGTCGACACCAGAACTGTTTTGACCCGTAATATTTCCCTTCGAATTCCGCTGGTTTCATCAGCGATGGATACCGTCACTGAATCTGCAATGGCGATCGCAATGGCCAAAGAAGGCGGCATCGGAATTATTCACCGTAACTTGCCGATTGCTGAACAAGTCACGCACGTGAAGTTGGTAAAGAACGTGGGGCTTGCCGGAGCCGCAGTCGGTGTTGGCGATGATGGATTTGCTCGTGCGCAGGCGTTAATTGAGGCAGGCGTTGATGTTGTCGTGGTCGACACTGCACACGGTCATCATCGGGCAGTCCTCGATGCAATTGCACGGATTAAGAAATTTTCTCCCACTACAGAAATTATCGGTGGCAACATTGCAACTCGCGCAGGTGCCCAGGCGCTAATCAATGCTGGCGCAGATGCGGTCAAAGTTGGCGTGGGTCCAGGGTCAATTTGTACAACTCGGGTTGTTGCCGGTGTTGGCGTTCCACAAGTCACAGCAATCATGGAAGCCAGCAAAGCCTGCGCAAAAGCCGGTATTCCGCTGATCGCTGATGGCGGTCTGCAATATTCCGGCGATATCGTGAAAGCGTTGGTCGCTGGTGCGGATTCTGTGATGTTGGGTTCGTTGCTTGCGGGGTGCGATGAATCCCCTGGCGAACTTGTCACTATTGATGGTCGCCAATACAAGGCATACCGCGGTATGGGTTCACTTGGCGCTATGCAATCGCGCGGTGAAAAGAAGTCGTACTCCAAAGATCGCTATATGCAAGATGATGTTTTATCCGAAGATAAATTGGTTCCTGAAGGCATTGAAGGCAAAGTCGCCTACCGCGGGTCTTTAGCGTATGTTGTGCATCAGCTCGTTGGCGGATTGCGATCAGGCATGGGCTACGCGGGCGCTGCTGATATTGCTTATCTTCGCCGCGAAGGTCGTCTCATTCAAATTACCGGTGCTGGTTTACAAGAAAGCCATCCTCACGATGTTATGGATATTGCAGATGCACCGAACTACTTTAGAAATAACAAGTGAGGCTACTGAGGTGAAATATGAACTTCGTTGAAATTGCACCAGGGAAACGCGCTCGTCAGGCTTATTCCTTTGATGACATCGCCATAGTTCCAAGCCGTCGTACTCGCGACCCTGAAGACGTCTCTACCAGTTGGCAGATTGATGCATACAAATTTGATCTGCCAATGATGGCCGCGCCAATGGATTCAGTTGTCTCTCCTGAAACAGCAATTGCGATTGGCAAGCTTGGTGGCTTAGGCGTATTGAATCTGGAAGGTTTATGGACTCGCTATGAGGATCCGCGTATACAACTTGGCGAAATCGCATCGATGCCAGATGTCCATGCCACGCGTCGTATGCAAGAACTCTATGCTGCGCCGATTCAACCCACGTTGATCAAAGAGCGCCTCAAGCAAATCCGTGACGCTGGTGTAATTGTTGCTGGCTCTTTATCGCCACAGCGAACCGCTGATCTTTACAAAACAGTTGTTGATGCAGGTGTCGATATTTTCGTAATTCGCGGAACAACCGTGAGCGCAGAGCATGTTGCGACAAATGATGGGGCTCTCAATTTAAAGAAGTTTATTTATGAACTTGATGTACCTGTCATTGTCGGAGGCTGTGCAACCGCTACTGGCGCATTACATTTAATGCGTGCAGGCGCTGCCGGCGTTCTGGTGGGCTTTGGTGGTGGTTCAGCGCACACCACTCGTAAAGTTTTAGGTATTGAAGTGCCAATGGCATCTGCTGTTGCAGAAGTTGCATCTGCACGCCGTGATTACTTGGATGAATCTGGCGGGCGTTATGTTCATGTTATCGCCGACGGTTCCGTGGGACGCAGTGGCGATATTGCAAAGGCAATCGCATGTGGGGCTGATGCAGTGATGATGGGATCACCTCTTGCAAAGGCTGTTGAGGCCCCAGGTCTTGGTTGGCACTGGGGCAGCGAGGCTGCTCATCAAGAACTTCCACGTGGCGAACGCGTCGCTGTTGGAACTTCCGGAACTTTGAAAGAAATCTTACTTGGACCTTCGCATGCCGCTGATGGATCCATGAATCTTTTCGGTGCATTCCGTCGTGCGATGGCAACTTGTGGTTACTCCGATGTGAAAGAGTTTCAGCGCGTTGAGGTACTCATCCATCGTGACTGACAGAAATGGCGTATTAGTTGTTGATTTTGGAGCGCAGTACGCTCAGTTGATAGCAAGGCGAGTTCGCGAAGCCCGTGTGTTTAGCGAAATAGTTCCTTCATCAATTACTTCTGCAGAAATTTTGGCACGCAAACCAGAGGCAATCATTCTCTCTGGTGGTCCAGCCAGCGTCTATGTCACAGGCGCCCCAGTTATCAATGCTGAAATTTTCTCACTCGGAATTCCAGTTTTCGGTATCTGTTACGGCTTTCAAGCAATGGCCGCGGCTCTTGGTGGCGTAGTCAGCCAGACAGGTAAATCAGAGTTTGGTCGCACTGATGTCACAGTTGAACCATCAGCAAAAATTTTCTTGGAACTGCCAATGCATCTAAGTGTTTGGATGAGTCATGGCGATGCAGTGACACAGGCTCCTGCTGGGTTCACGGTTTGCGCGGTGACTAAGGACACGCCTATTGCGGCTTTTGAAAACGAATCTGGAAAGTTAGCTGGCGTGCAATTTCATCCTGAAGTTCTGCATTCGGAGTACGGACAAGAAATTTTGCGTCACTGGTTGGTCGATATTGCAAGATGTTCACCCACCTGGACCACTGCAAATATTGCTCAGACAGAGATCGCCAAAGCCAAGGCCCTTATTGGTAGTAAGCATGTTATCTGTGGGCTTTCCGGTGGTGTCGACTCTGCAGTTGCAGCAGCAATTATTCAACGTGCAGTCGGGTCACAACTTACTTGTGTATTTGTAGATCATGGCTTGTTACGTGCTGGCGAGGCAGAGCAAGTCGAAGGTGATTTCGTTGAAGCAACAGGTATTGAACTCAAAATTGTTGACGCTCGCGAACAATTTCTCAATGCATTAGTTGGTGTAAGCGATCCCGAAACGAAACGGAAGATTATTGGACGCGAATTCATTCGTAGTTTTGAAGCCGCGGCGCGTGAAATCGCAGAAGATGGCGATGTTGAATTCTTAGTGCAAGGCACTCTCTATCCCGATGTTGTGGAATCTGGTGGAGGAACTGGAACTGCGAACATCAAGTCACATCACAATGTTGGCGGCCTACCCGATGATTTGAAATTCACACTAGTTGAACCACTACGGACTCTTTTTAAAGATGAGGTACGTCAAGTAGGGCTAGAACTTGGTTTGCCAGAGGAGATCGTTTGGCGCCAACCATTTCCAGGCCCAGGCCTGGCAATTCGCATCATTGGGGAAGTCACCGAAGATCGTTTAACTATCCTGCGTCAGGCCGATCTCATTGCTCGTGAAGAGTTGCGTAACGCAGGACAGGATCGCCAGATTTGGCAATGCCCGGTTGTTCTTCTGGCCGATGTTCGTAGCGTGGGTGTCCAAGGAGATGGTCGAACCTATGGCCATCCCATTGTCTTGCGGCCAGTCTCTAGCGAAGATGCCATGACTGCTGATTGGTCTCGATTGCCCTACGATCTCCTTGAGCGTATTTCTACGCGGATTACCAATGAAGTCCGCGATGTAAATCGAGTTGTCCTAGATATAACCAGCAAACCCCCAGGGACAATCGAGTGGGAGTAGTTGGTAAAGTTCGCTACTTACGAAAGGGTCTATCTGTGAAACGCAGAATCTATCTCGGTCTCATTGTGTTACTTGTTGGTGCTCTTTCAGCTTGCTCGGCTGCACCGAAAGAAAGTGCGGTATCGCAGCCAGTGCAACCAGCAACAGTTGTTCCAGGTGAATGCCAGCCCACATCTGCGGTTGCACACAATCCTGTGAATGTAGCAGCACCTTCCGGTGTTCTTAATGAAAAAATCACAAGTTTTACTTTGGTAACAAATTGCGGTGATATTGAGATCGCGGTTGATCAGGCAGAAGCGCCAATGACAATTACTGGACTGACTACCTTGGCGCGCGCCGGTTACTTTGATGCATCGCTCTGCCATCGTCTAACAACTCAAGGTCTGTATGTTCTCCAATGTGGCGATCCAACTGCTACTGGTAGCGGTGGACCTGCCTTCACTTTCCCTGATGAGAATCTTCCTGCGGGGGTGGAGAACAATTATCCAGCAGGTACTGTTGCAATGGCCAACTCCGGTGCTAATACTAACGGCAGCCAATTCTTCTTAGTTTTTGCAGATACAACACTTGGACCTAATTACACGATATGGGGCAAGATCACTTCAGGCTTAGATATCGTGCAGTCAATCGCAGATGCAGGAGTACAAGGCGGCGGCGCTGATGGAACTCCAGTTAAGACAATTGCGATCGAGAAAGTAATCGTTAAGTAATTTAATTTGTATTGACGATTTTAAAAGCTTCAGCAAGGTGGCCTTCTGGCAGACCGGCAAGTCTTGCATTTCGCTCGCCCCATGAACGCACCATGTTTTCTAATTCTTTGTTATGCGCTGTCTGTGAAACATGTGAATGCAGCGCTGCCATTTTGTGATGGAAGACGTCGGTGATATCGACGAAATGATCGGGCTGCGCATGCGACATCACCCATACTTCTTTGACTCTCCAAGGTTGATGTCCTGCATCCATCAGATCTGGAAAAGCAAAAGGATTTCGAGCATCTGGATAAACAGCTTGGATTGCGCTTTCACCAGCGGCTAAGTGGTCAGGATGGCTTGCGCCAATACGATCCCAATTGCGTTCAGGGCTTTGGATGACCATGCGATCTGGTTGGGCGATACGAATGGCGCGAACAATATCTTTACGTAATCCGATAGTTGGTTCCAACCAACCATCACGATAATTCAAGAAAGTAATATCTGTAACGCCGATTGCGGCACCAGCAGCGCGCTGTTCTCTCTGGCGCACTTGAGGCATCTCTTCCACGGAAATTCCAGATTCTTCTCCGCCTTGATCGCCATTTGTGCAGATGCAATAGGAGACATGAATGCCTTGGTTAATCCAGGTTGCGATTGTTCCCGATGCACCGAAATCTGAATCATCTGGATGAGCGATGACAACTAATACCTTTTTGATTTCACTATCGGCAATCGGTTCCATCTTTTCTCCCCTTAACCGTGAACGTCAGGCTGTCTAACAGCAGATGGTGATTCTTGCAGATAAATGAGACAGATAGAATTGCGCCATGACAAATCCCGACCCCTTATTGGCCGGGCTCAATCCGGAGCAAGAAGCAGCCGTAATCCATGCTGGTGGCCCGTTGTTGGTTGTGGCTGGAGCCGGTTCAGGTAAAACCAGAGTTCTGACTCGTCGGATCGCATATTTAATGGCACGGCGCGGGGCGGCACCTTACGAAATTCTCGCGATTACCTTTACCAATAAGGCCGCTGGTGAGATGAAAGATCGCGTGACTGAATTAGTTGGTCCAATTGCACGTTCGATGTGGGTTTCAACTTTTCACTCTGCTTGTGTTCGGATGTTAAGGCAAGAAGCTTCGCGCCTTGGTTACAGTAATTCATTTAGTATCTATGACCAGGCCGATAGTTTGCGCTTGGTAACAATCGTTGCAAAAGAATTAAACCTCGACTCCAAGCGCTACCCTCCACGTCAGTTTCAATCCATGATCTCGAATGCGAAGAATGAGTTGCTTGGGCCTGCGGATTATCTTGATGCCACCCGTAACCAGTTTGAAGAAGTTGTTGCGGAGGTCTACGCGGTTTATCAACGTCGTCTACAGCAGGCCAATGCGATGGATTTCGATGATTTGATTATGAAAACGGTCGAAGTCTTGCAACGTTTCCCCGAGAGCAAGGCACGCTTTCGTTCACGTTTTCGCCATGTTCTGGTGGATGAGTATCAAGATACCAACCACGCGCAGTACGTCTTAATTCGCGAACTTGTTGGCAACGATGCAGAAGGAATCCCTGCTGCCGAACTATGTGTTGTGGGAGATGCCGATCAATCTATTTATGGTTTCCGTGGCGCAACAATCCGCAATATCTTGCAGTTTGAACTTGATTTTCCTAATGCCACGACCATTTTATTGGAACAGAATTATCGATCCACACAGAATATTCTCAACGCCGCAAACGCAGTAATTACACAGAACGAGAGTCGAAAAGAGAAGAATCTCTGGTCGCAAGCGGGATCTGGCGCATTACTAACGGGTTATGTTGCCGAATCCGAACACGATGAGGCTGAGTTCATTAAAGACGAGATTCGTCAATTGCAGAATGCTGGGACCTCGGAACCTGGGGATACCGCGATTTTCTATCGTACCAATGCGCAATCACGGGTTTTTGAAGAAGTATTTATGCGTTCTGCATTGCCATACAAAGTTGTTGGTGGTGTCCGATTCTACGAGCGAAAAGAAGTTAAAGATCTCTTGGCTTACCTGCGCGTGCTGGTAAATCCCAATGACGAAGTCTCGCTGCGTCGAATTATCAACGTACCCAAACGCGGGATCGGCGATCGAGCATTGGATTATGTCGAAGCTTTTGCGCAGAATCAGCACCTCTCATTTTGGCAGGGACTGCATCGCTGTAGCGAGATAGCAGATATGCCAACTCGCGCAGCCGGATCGGTTCATGAGTTCTTATCTATGATTACTGCGCTTGAAGTTCTGGTAGAGGCTAAGGTGCGCCCGTCGGTAATTATTGAAGCTGTGCTTGAGCAGTCTGGCTTACTTGCAGAACTTTCGGGCAGTAGTGATCCGCAGGATGAGGTACGCGTAGAGAACTTGCAAGAATTAGTTGCTGTCTCAATGGAATACGAGGAGCGTCCTTTTGAAGAATTTGGCGAAGATGAAGAAATTTCACTTTCAGGATTCCTCGAGCAGGTCTCTCTTGTGGCCGATGCTGATGAAATTCCTGAAGGCGAAGATCACGGCGGAGTCGTGACGCTAATGACGCTGCACACCGCGAAAGGTTTGGAGTTTCCGACCGTTTTTCTTACTGGCCTTGAAGATGGAATCTTCCCGCACTCGCGAACTTTGGGCGAGAAGAATGAAATTGAAGAAGAACGTCGCCTTGCATATGTGGGTCTGACTCGCGCAAAGCAACGCCTCTATCTCACACGCGCGGAATATCGATCATCATGGGGTGCGCCGAATTACAATCCCCCTTCACGCTTTCTGGAAGAGATTCCAGAAGATGTTATTGAATGGCGAAACAAGAGCGTTTCTGCTCCAAAACTCTCAAGTCGGCGAAATTTTTCAGCACCGCCACCACGTCCCACTGGAAAGAAAAATGTGCCCCAACTGGAACTTGCAGTGGGCGAGCGTGTGTCACATGACACATTTGGGTTGGGCACCGTGCTCTTCCTCTCAGGTGAAGGTGATCGTGCGGAAGTGACCATCAATTTCGGTCAATATGGTCAGAAGCGATTGCTGCTGCGTTATGCGCCTGTGGAGAAGCTCTAGGATTACACCCGTTCTTATTATTCATTTGCGTCCGATTATGAATGGAGTCCCACGTGGATCTCTTTGAATATCAAGCTAGAGATCTCTTCGAAAAGCATGGCGTTCCAGTTTTAGCTGGTGCTGTTGCGACTACTCCGCAGGAGGCCGAAGTTGCAGCTCGTGCCATTGGTGGAAAAGTTGTCGTTAAAGCTCAAGTAAAAGTCGGTGGCCGCGGAAAAGCTGGTGGCGTCAAACTCGCCGAAAATCCTGAAGATGCTCGCGATAAGGCTGCAGCAATTCTTGGTATGGATATTAAGGGTCACATTGTTGGAAAAGTAATGATCGCGCAAGCCGCACCTATTGAATCTGAGTATTACTTAGCGATTTTATTGGACCGTTCTAATCGAACCTTCCTCGTCATGGCATCTGTCGCCGGCGGAATGGATATCGAGCAAGTGGCACATGAGACTCCAGAGAGATTGACGAAAGTTGCAGTCAATTCAAACGACGGAATATCTCAGGCGGCAGCTCTTAAAATTATCCAGGATGCGCAATTCCCAGTCGATATTGCCGAGCAAGTCGCCAGCACACTGATTTTGATTTGGAATCTTTTCACTTCCGAAGATGCGACCTTGGTGGAAATAAATCCATTGGTTAAGACTTCATATGGACGGATCATTGCTTTGGACGGAAAAGTCACACTCGATGATAACGCGGGATTCCGTCATCCTGACCACGAGGCGTTGATTGATCACTCCGCTACAAACGCCCTTGAAGCGGAAGCCAAAGAGAAAGGCTTAAATTACGTAAAACTAGATGGCCAAGTCGGCGTTATCGGAAATGGCGCAGGATTGGTGATGAGCACGCTAGATGTTGTCGCTTATGCAGGTGAAAAATTTGGTGGGGTGAAACCTGCAAACTTCCTCGATATTGGTGGCGGCGCCTCTGCTCAAGTGATGGCTGATGGACTCTCTATTATTTTAGGTGATAAAGATGTAAAGAGCGTTTTTGTGAATGTTTTCGGTGGCATCACATCATGTGATGCAGTAGCCACCGGGATTGTGCAGGCGTTGGCTATCTTGGGAGATAAGGCAACAAAGCCGATCGTTGTTCGCTTGGACGGTAATAATGTTATTGAAGGCCGCCGGATTTTGAATGAAGCGGCACACCCATTAGTTCAACAGCTAGATACTATGGATGGCGCTGCAGCTCGCGCTGCAGAATTGGCGGCCAAATAATGTCGATCTTTATTAATAAGAACTCTCGCGTCATCGTTCAGGGTATGACGGGCTCCGAAGGCACCAAGCACACCCGCCGAATGTTGGCAGCGGGCACTGTGATCGTAGGTGGCGTCACTCCAGGCAAAGGCGGTCAAGTGGTCGATATTGACGGCCACCACCAAATCCGGGTCTTTAACACTGTTGCCGAAGCAGTTGCTGCTACCCAGGCCGATACATCTGTAGTTTTTGTGCCACCTAAGTTTGCAAAGATGGCCGTTATTGATGCAATTGATGCAGCATTGCCTTTGGTGGTTGTCATCACTGAAGGAATTCCAGTACACGACACCGCCGCTTTTTTTGCTTATGCGCAGAGCAAGGGGACAACTCGCATCATCGGTCCAAACTGTCCAGGTGTGATTACACCCGGTGAATGCAATGTTGGCATCATTCCGGCAGATATCACTGGGACTGGACCGATTGGTCTGGTTTCAAAATCTGGCACACTGACATATCAAATGATGTTCGAGCTTCGCGATATTGGATTTACTACCGCTGTTGGTATTGGAGGAGACCCCATCATTGGCACGACACATATCGATTGCTTACGTGCGTTCCAAGATGATCCTGACACTGAAGCGATCGTGATGATCGGCGAAATCGGTGGTGATGCCGAAGAGCGCGCAGCCGCATTTATTAGAGGGTATGTCACCAAACCTGTCGTTGGCTATATTGCAGGATTTACCGCTCCAGAAGGAAAGACGATGGGTCATGCTGGCGCAATTGTTTCTGGATCATCCGGCACTGCGCAGGGGAAGAAGGATGCGTTGGAGGCAGCTGGAGTGCAGGTAGGTCAGACGCCGAGTGAAACCGCACGCTTAATGCGTGCAATTTTGAAGCGATAGCGCAGATGTTCCAACGCGTCCTTTGGGTCTCGTTGACACAAGCCTTACGTAGCGTTGCGCTCCTCCTTCTACCAACTGCATTCATATCTCTTTTAGCATGGGCAACTGCTGGAAGCAGTAATGGAAATACTTCCGATCCGATTCGTGCAGCAATGTGGATCTGGTTGGCAGCGCATCATGTTCCATTTAACGTAGTATTGCCACCGGCAGGACAGAGCGGACTTTTTTCATACTTACCCTTAGGTGCGCTATTTTTCCCCTTTTTGGCTGCACGTAGCGGCTTTACACGTGTAATGGACCACATTGATATCGTAGAACGCTCGCTTCGGCTATCGCGGACTTTTTTCACTCTCTTCTATGCGCTCATCGCAACGCTAATGGCGTGGGGTTCAAGCACGGCAGCAGTATCTCCAATCCTCTATTGGGTACCGTTGATCACAGTGCCTGGAATCTGGTTTGCTACAGGAAGCGTTCGATTAAGAGTGCGACGTAAGAAAATTGCATCAATACAGATCGCAACGCGATTAATTGCACTGGGTCTAGGGATCTCATCAATAGTTCTAGGATTTGCTCTTTTCTTTCACCTTAAAACCATTGAAAACCTTACGCTCGTCTTGCAGCCTGGTTGGCTCGGCGGAGTTCTCTTCCTCCTACTCAATATCCTCTATCTACCCAATGCTGTAGTTGCAACACTGTCGTATTTGGCCGGTCCCGGTTTTGCAATTGGAGCAGATACGCTTATCTCCCCATGGAGTTATAACATTTCTGAAATTCCAGCCCTTCCAATTCTTGGCGCGCTTCCCACGGGGCGGCATCCAATGGTTCTCATCTCAATTGTCGTATTTCTCTTTGCTGGCGCAGTTCTTTACACTTGGACAATTGCGCATGATTCGCGCGTCATTATGCAGAGTTATCTCGCCATCTTGGCAGGGATCGCACTGATTTCATTTTTAAGCAGTGGCGCACTTTTAACTAAAGCGATGGGCGCTGTCGGCGTGTCACCATGGCAACTCACCTGTGCAATTGGAGTTGAGTTGGGAGTAGGCGCTCTTCTGGCGCTCTTTCTACCGCGATTATTTGATGGTCTGCGCGCTCGAGGTCGAGGCTAATGAGCGCAAGATTGGTTATTTTGGCTTCGGGGCAGGGATCACTCGCACAATCGATAATCGATGCCCAGCGACGAGGTGATTTGGATGCAAAGATCGTTGCAGTCATTTCTGATCGACCTGAAGTGAATGTCTTAAAACGAGCTGAATACGCAGGAATTCCAACATATGTTCAACCAATGTTGAAGGATCGGGCTGATTGGAACAGAAAAATTTTCTCGTTGGTGGACTCTCTCCACCCGGACCTCGTTATTAGTGCTGGATTCATGCGCATTCTCTCGCCAGATTTTGTAACTTATTTTAAGTACATAAATTGCCACCCCGCACTTTTGCCACTCTTCCCAGGAGCACACGCGGTCCGTGATGCATTGGAAGCAGGAGTAAAGGTCACTGGCGCGACAGTGCACTGGGTTGATGCCGGAGTCGATACGGGTGAGATCATTCGCCAAGTCGAAGTCAAGGTACTCCCAGACGATGATGAGTCCTCGCTCCATGAGCGCATTAAGATTGTCGAACGCAGCCTTATAGTTGCGACAATTCAGGAACTGCTACCCACATTGGAGCGTCGCAATGTCTGACCGCAAGCCAATCCGCAGAGCCCTTCTTAGTGTTTATGACAAGACCGGCCTGGTCGAACTGGGGAAAGTCTTGAGCGATTCAGGTATTGAAATTCTTTCCACTGGTTCTACCGCCAAGACTCTGCAAACTGCCGGAATCCAAGTGAGAGAAGTTAGTAGTTACACGGGATTTCCAGAAATCATGGGTGGTCGCGTAAAGACGTTGCATCCTCGTATCCACTCTGGAATTTTGGCTGACCAAAACAACTCCGACCACCTCAAGCAGATTGCAGAACTGGATATTGCTCCATTCGATCTTGTTATCGTCAATCTCTATCCATTCGCAGCAACGATCGCATCAGGAGCAGATTTTGCCGAATGTATTGAACAGATTGATATCGGTGGTCCATCTATGTTGCGTGGCGCTGCGAAAAACCACGGTTCCGTGGCAGTTGTTTGCCAGCCCACGCAATACGAAATGCTCATTACAGCAATTAGAGCAGGCGGATTTACAAGCCAAGAACGGAAAGAATTAGCCCTTGAAGTCTTCCGTACAACGGCGGAATATGACCTCGCAATTGCCAATTGGCTAGGTAGCAGTGCAGGCAATGAGGAACTTCCGCTATGGCTTGGTCGGATCTGGCATCGCAAGAGTAGTTTGCGCTATGGCGAGAACCCACATCAAAGCGCTGCAATTTATTCTGAAAGCGGTGCGCCCTTTGGTCTAGTCGGCGCAACTCAATTGCATGGTAAAGAGATGTCCTTTAATAATTACACCGACGCTGATGCAGCTTGGCGCGCTGCACATGATCACTTCGAACCATGCGTTGCAATTATCAAGCATGCCAACCCATGTGGAATCGCGATTGGTTCATCAATTTCTATTGCGCACCAGAAGGCGCATGAGTGCGATCCCGTTTCAGCTTTTGGCGGGGTAGTGGCAGCAAATCGTGAAGTTGATGCTCTTATGGCCCTAGCGCTTGCCCAAATTTTTACTGAGGTTGTTATTGCACCAAGTTTTTCCTCTGAAGCAGTTGAAATCTTAAGTAAGAAGCCTTCGATACGCATTCTGCAATGTTCGACGAGTGATATTGCCAAGCAAGAATTGCGCCCGGTCTCTGGCGGGATGTTGGTGCAGGAAACAGATTTAGTTGATGCCGAAGGTGATGACCCTGCTAACTGGAAACAAGTTTCTGGCGGGGCAGTTTCAAGGGAACTTCTTAATGATCTTCATTTTGCTTGGCGCGCAGTCCGGGCTGTTAAAAGTAATGCGATTCTCCTTGCCAAAGATGGTGCATCTGTCGGCATCGGAATGGGTCAAGTTAATCGCGTCGATTCTGCCAGGCTTGCTGTTGCGCGAGCGGGCGAGCGTGTCACCAACTCTGTTGCTGCTAGCGATGCATATTTTCCTTTCGCCGACGGTTTAGAGATTCTTCTGGATGCAGGAGTAAGCGCGGTAGTGCAACCTGGTGGGAGCGTGCGCGATGAGGAAGTAATTGCGGCGGCGCAGGCAGCAAATATCCCTATGTTTTTGACGCAGACCCGACATTTCTCACACGCCTAATCACGGATAGGATTACCAATATGAGCGCACAAATTCTTGATGGGAAAGCACTTGCCGCAAAGATTAAAGCAGAGTTGGCTATTGAAGTTGTTGCGCTTAAAGTCGCTGGTAAGACTCCAGGTCTTGGCACTGTTCTTGTAGGCAATGATCCGGGTTCGCATTCATATGTTTCAGGCAAACATCGCGACTGCCACGAAGTGGGTATTAATTCAATCCGAGTGGACCTTCCAGCAACTGCAACCGAAGCGGACGTACTTGCAGCGATCAAGGATCTTAATTCATCGAAAGAGTGCACGGGATATATCGTGCAGTTGCCTCTGCCGCGTGGGATTAACTCCCAGCGAGTTCTAGAGGCCATTGACCCGCAGAAAGATGCCGATGGCCTGCATCCATTGAATTTGGGTCGATTGGTGAGCGGTGAGGCCGCACCGCTTCCATGTACGCCGCGCGGAATTGTTGAATTACTACTTCACTACGAAATTGAACTTAATGGCGCTGAAGTAACCATTATCGGTCGCGGACTTACAGTAGGTCGTCCACTTGGACTTTTGCTCACACGTAAGAGTGAGAACTCAACTGTTACATTGACTCATACTGGCACGAAAGATTTAACCCAACACACCAAGAACGCTGACATTATTGTTGCAGCAATTGGTAAAGCACATTTCCTTACTGCCGAGATGATCAAACCCGGCGCTGCAATAATCGATGTTGGTATTTCACGTACTGCTGCGGGACTGCTTGGCGATGTTCATCCTGATGTTATGAACGTTGCTGCTTACGTTGCACCAATGCCTGGTGGCGTGGGGCCTATGACTCGTGCAATGTTGCTTAAGAATGTGGTTGAGGCATGCCGATAAACATTCGCTTTTTGACGTTTGTGAGTTATATCGCAGTTGCAGTCGGGGTACTTCTCGGCGTTTTTGGAATAGTGAGAGGAGGATCGGTGCTGATCGCACTTGGCAGCGCCGGGGTGGCAATTTCGCGTCGTAGCGAACGCGCAATTGAGCGTTACCTCCCGCTGGCACTAGCGCTAGCCCTCTTTGCTGTGGCGCTCGCACTTCCGCGCGGGCGGTAGAGTTATCTTGATGTCAAGAGAGTTTGTATAAGGCGTCTACGAAAGAGAGATGAGATATGAGCGGCAAAGTTAGCGTTATAGGTGCAGGTTTTTATGGCTCAACTACCGCTATGCGTTTAGCTGAGTACAACATATTCGAAACCGTTGTTTTGACTGACATTGTTGAAGGCAAGCCGGAAGGTTTAGCTCTTGATATAAACCAGTCGCGTTCGATCGAAGGGTTTGAAACCAAAGTAATTGGTGCCACGACCACTGCAGAAGGCGCTGGATATGAAGCCACTGCTAACTCTGATGTTGTCGTGATCACCGCTGGATTACCGCGCAAACCAGGTATGAGCCGGATGGATCTCATTGGCGTCAATGCTGGAATCGTCCGCAGTGTTGCCGAAAATATTGCCAAGCACAGTCCCAACGCCGTCATCATCGTTGTTTCAAACCCGCTCGATGAAATGACCGCCTTGGCGCAACTGGCCACTGGATTTCCTCGTAACCGCGTGATGGGACAGGCAGGCATGCTCGACACCGCCCGCTTTACTAATTTTGTCGCAGAAAAACTCGACGTTCCTGTGGGGTCGGTAAAGACGTTAACTCTCGGTTCTCACGGCGAAACAATGGTCCCCGTTCCAAGTCGTTGCTCTGTCGGTGGTGTTCCACTCTCCGACAAACTTTCCCCAAGCGAGATCGCTGAATTGGTCACTCGCACCCGTAATGGTGGCGCTGAAGTTGTCGCACTTCTCAAGACTGGTTCCGCCTACTATGCCCCATCTGCAGCGGCGGCTCGAATGGCCAAAGCGGTTATTGAAGATTCGGGCGCCGTAATGCCAGTGTGCGCATGGGTTGATGGTGAGTACGGAATTTCTGGTGTGTATCTTGGTGTGGAAGCGCGTATTGGCCGTACTGGCATTATCAAAGTTGTCGAGTCCGATCTTTCAGCCGATGAATTAGCAGAACTTAGAGTCGCCGCCAAGGCGGTACGCGCCAAACAAGCGGATGTACAGAGTCTTTAAACTCTTTAAAACCTTTTAGAAAAGCAGAGTAACTAGGAGTGGAGTAAGAATGAAGAAGATCAAGGTTGTCGGTACCGTTGTAGAACTTGACGGCGATGAAATGACACGAATCATTTGGCAGTTCATCAAGGATCAATTGATCTTGCCTTACCTCGACATCAATCTTGATTACTACGACCTTGGTATCGAACATCGCGATGCTACCAACGATCAAGTAACCATTGATTCAGCACATGCAATCCAGAAGCATGGCGTCGGCGTTAAGTGCGCAACCATTACTCCCGATGAAGCCCGCGTGAAAGAGTTCAATCTCAAGCAGATGTGGAAGTCACCTAACGGCACCATCCGCAATATCTTGGGTGGCGTAATTTTCCGCGAGCCAATCATCATCAGCAATGTGCCTCGTCTAGTACCAACTTGGACAAAACCCATCGTCATTGGCCGCCATGCCTTCGGCGATCAATACAAAGCTACGGATTTTCGAGTTCCTAGCGCAGGTACCTTGACCATGATTTTTACTCCCGAAGACGGCACTAAACCGATGGAGTTTGAGGTTTATAAGTTCGAGGGTTCAGGCGTTGCGATGGGTATGTATAACGTGGACGAATCTATTCGCGGCTTTGCTCGCGCATCTCTTAACTACGGATTGCTCCGCAAATACCCGGTATTCCTCTCGACAAAGAACACTATCTTGAAAGCATATGATGGTCGTTTCAAAGATATATTCCAAGAAATTTACGAGGCCGAATTCAAGGCGCAATTCGAGAAGAGTGGCATTACTTACGAGCACCGTCTCATCGATGACATGGTGGCTACTTCCCTCCGTTGGGAAGGTGGCTATGTTTGGGCTTGTAAAAACTATGATGGCGATGTTCAGTCGGACACAATCGCGCAAGGTTATGGTTCCCTCGGTTTAATGACCAGCGTACTTATGAGTCCAGATGGCAAGATTGTCGAAGCCGAAGCCGCACATGGCACCGTCACTCGCCATTACCGCATGCACCAACAAGGCAAACCAACCTCAACCAATCCAATTGCATCTATTTTTGCATGGACGCAAGGACTCCAGCACCGTGCATTGTTGGACAACACTCCAGAGTTAGCACGCTTTGCTGCCACTCTTGAGCGGGTATGCATCGAAACCGTCGAAAGCGGTGAGATGACAAAAGACTTGGCGATCTTGATTGGTGAAAATGCCCCTTACCTCACAACTCAAGAATTCCTCGCTGCTATTGATCGCAATCTGCAGAAGGCGATGGCTTAAACCTTAGAGTTGCTCATAGGACACACATTTAAGCAATTGATCCTTTGCTCCATAGACGGGTGGGATATTTTGCGTTGAGGTAGCACACAAGCCGCATTGCCCGCGATAGTGTCACAGCGCAGTACTCGCTTATTGTGTTCTTCGAATGGGAGCGGTGGAGAAAATTAGCGCCTAGTCAAGCCCCGCAATCAACCCGCGAGCCAGGAGCGTAAATGTCGAAAGGGCGGCATCAAAATCTGGTGCCCCACCAGCGACTAGGTCCTCTACAAACTTTAAATATGACACCTTTAATTGCGAATCTGAACGTGCCATTTGAAGAGCAGTTTCGAGCACGAGCTTCGGATTTTGAGAGAAAGCAGGATCTTGATTTGCGAATTTCCTAACGTCTTCTTCAACGGCCAGCTTGAAGGCTCGGTGTGTAGCAACTAAGTCTGGCTCCATGCCTGCCAAGATGTGCACGTCGTGGATATGGCGAACTAGGCGTTCGTCACTATCTTGATTCGACAAGAGTCTTGAGGACCGTCTAAGGAAACCAAGTACTTTTTCTGCCAGAGTTTCTTCCATGGCGTTACAAGTGAATTCTAAGGGCTGTTCAGTCATTCCTAAATCGCGAAGGAGCAGCATGCTGATTGAACGTTGCACTACGGGCAAATGGGCGGGAGCATAAGTGAACTCCACCTTTATCTCTGGCCTCAAACTTACCTCGCTTGGAAACTTCGGTTCATAGCGAAGATCGAAGGTGATGTAACGATTTGCGCTCATCGCTTGGGGTGTTTTAACAACAAATGCTGAATCGACAAATGCCTTGGTTACTGCAACTTTAAGATGACTCAAACTTTGTCGGATGGCCGAGGTGTTTCTGCCTGATCGATCAACAACCTTTATGTCGATGTCCTCAGACATGCGATTCAGATATCCGTATGCTTTGACAAGGCTGGTGCCGCCGCAGAAAACTAGTTCGAGATCCTCGGTTTCAACTTTCTTCAATGCGCGCAAAACTTCGGTGAGGTGAACGTCTTTTTCAAGCGCTCCCGCGGAAAATAGCGATAAACCTTCGTTCGCGGCAGCGACGATAAGCTCAACTTGCTCGGGTGAGAGGCTTCTCATATATGACCTCACGGTTGCCGAGCTTTAGTTTGCGACTGACCCGCCTGGAACCAGTTGAGACGGTTACCGACATTGGTACTTGGCTTGTGCTACCGGTTGCGTAAGCCGAGCGCGCAATGCCCAAATCCGCAGGAATGCCTAAAGAATCGAATGCTTCAACCACCAGAGATTCGAGAACTTTTCGCGGTATCGGATTGCCCGTGACGGCACTGGGAACCGCTTTGGCATACACGCCATATCCGAGCCTTACCAGCTTTCCTTTCTTAATCAGTTCGGTGATGGCCCGAGTGACTCGGCTGGGGCTACCTAAATTGGCGAAATCGGCGCGCAAGAAAACATCACGCCTGCTACGGCCGATTGAGCGCGCAATTCGCGTCTGAGTGCTGAGAGCCATGGCTATCCTTTCGCAAACAATGTGCGCCTTAATGGAAAGAACAATACCCTATTCTATACTTAAGAAGTACCGTAATGGCTACAAACAATATGCGCCTTAAAAGCCCAGTTTCAAAGATTCTAGCCAGACTGGGCTTGGTGGGAGGCGTACAAATATCCCC
>CAKKQM010000017.1 GCA_919902125.1 Actinomycetes bacterium
TCCAAAGTGATTCCAGAGCGATTCCAGCATCTCTACGGACTTGCCTTCCTCGCCATCAGCAATTTCAAAGATGTGCACCTCTGCATCAATACTGGGCAAGTCGCTTATGCGCGATCGGAGTGCAGTTGAAACCACAATTGCCACCCGAGATCGTCCTGCAACTACCTGAAGAAATTCATCGTGCCAATTACAATCGATGACGACATCATATTCGCGTTCAGCACTGACATGCACAGTTTTCATCGCGCTCCAACCTTTGCAACAAGATCAGTAACAATCATGGAGATGGAACGTTCGCCAACTTCGACGGTGATAGTAGCAAGTGCTTCATATGTGGGTCGGCGTTTGGCCATCAACTGCTGCCACTGTTGACGAGGGTTATTTAAAAGAAGGGGACGATCCCTATTAAAACCAACCCGTGGTGCGGCCACCGCCAATGAAACATCGAGAAAAATTATCTCGGCGCCTGATTGATGCAGTTTCTCTTGTACGACTGGCGATAGAACAGCACCGCCTCCAAGGGAGAGAACGCCGCTGAAGTTTTCCAATGCAGATACGCAGATACGTTCTTCTACTTGTCGGAAAAAGGGCTCGCCATCATCTACGAAGATCTGCCCGACGCTCTTACCTTGATCGCTCTCAATCAAAGTGTCGGTATCGGCAAACTCCATCTCAAGAGTTTTTGCCAGAACGCGCCCAACACTGCTTTTCCCAGCACCAGGTGGTCCAATAAGAACTACGCGAGGAGTCATGGGCGCTATTTATAACGAAGATTGCGCATATAGGACTCGTAGTTGCGCCTGGTTTCGCCCAGACTATCGCCGCCAAATTTCTCAAGAACTGCTTCGGCAAGAACCAATGCAGCCATCGCTTCAGCAACAACCCCAGCAGCAGGGACAGCGCATACATCCGAGCGTTGGTTAATTGCTTTTGCCATCTCTCCGGTTGATAGATCTACAGTATCTAGTGCTTTAGGAACGGTTGAAATTGGTTTCATGGCAACGCGAACACGCAAGACTTCCCCGTTGGAGATACCACCTTCTGTGCCGCCGGCACGGTCGGTGCGTCTGCGCAAAGATCCATCCGCGCCACGTTCAATTTCATCGTGCGCAACTGATCCACGGCGTGCCGCTGATTCAAAACCGTCCCCGATCTCAACTCCCTTAATAGCTTGGATGCCCATCATCGCCGCGGCTAAACGCGCATCTAGCCGACGATCCCAATGCACATGCGACCCCAATCCGGGCGGTAAATTAAAACCCAGAACTTCCACCACGCCACCAAGTGTGTCGCCATCGGCCTGGGCAGACTCAATCTCAGTAATCATCGCAACACTTGTTGCGGCATCAGCGCAGCGCACGGGATCTTTATCAATCTGCGCCATATCTGCCGCATTTGGTAGAGGCGCAGTATCTGGTACTCGCACGGAACCGATCGAAAGAACATGACTCAAAATCGTAATTCCCACGCTCTGTTCAAGAAAATTTCGAGCCACTGCACCAAGTGCAACTCGCGCTGCTGTTTCGCGCGCACTTGCCCGTTCAAGAATTGGGCGTGCGTCATCAAAATCATATTTCTGCATGCCAACTAAATCGGCATGCCCAGGACGCGGTCTTGTCAGTGGCGCATTACGTGCTAAACCATCTAATTCTGCGCGATCAACCGGATCAGCAGACATCACTTTCTCCCATTTGGGCCATTCAGAATTTCCAATATGAATAGCGATGGGTCCGCCTTGCGTAAGGCCGTGCCGAATTCCACCGAGGATCGTGATCTTGTCGGCTTCAAAGTTTTGGCGTGCCCCGCGGCCCACGCCTAGTCTGCGACGACGAAGATGCTCATCTATCTCGGCAGTCGTGATCGATACAGAAGCTGGTATGCCCTCCAAGATTGCAGAGAGGGCTTGACCATGTGATTCTCCAGCGGTTAACCAACGCATGAGCCTATTGTGGCAGAGAACTCCATATTCTCATTGCCAAATATGTCAGCGTCCCACCAAAGAGTGCTGGGGCGAAGGCAATTCGTCGATGAAAAGTGCGATAACGGAGTGCAATCACAGACGCATGAACCCCGCCCCATATCCAAATCGCGCAGATCCAGAAAATGAAATTCCTAATTGATCCAAGTCCCGCCAGCGCTGCCAGAACCGTGGCTAACTTGACATCACCTAAACCCATTGACGACCCAGAGATGTAATAAATGCAGGTAAAGAGTGCGAGTGCGACTACCGCATCTGCAATAGATCCGAGGAAATCGACACTCTCTGCACCGGCAATGGATTCGACAAACTTCAGGGCCGCAATTGCAAGAATGAATCGACCCAGCGACAAATTGGTGATGCGGTGATGGCGCAGATCGTAAGAGATGATGTGAACGCTCGCGAACAGACAGAGGGCGGTATCTAAGAGCACATACGCAGGCACGGGTAGAGGATTGCCTAAAACCGGAGAATGCTTTTGACGAAAAAGAATTGCTGTGGATTACCCGCCCAGGGATGCCAGACCTGCAGCGCGCAAAATCGGTGCTAACTCAGCGCGATTGACCGCATGGTTGCTCATAAGAGCAACCTGATCAATCCCCTGATGTACAAGAAGATCTAACCCGTCAATAGCATCTGCCCCTAACCCTCGCCAATGGGCCAAGAGTTTGGTAGGCCACGGGTAGTAGAGAGCTTCAAAAAATACACCTTGCGGTTGCGATGTAAATTGTGCAACGAATAGATCAGCCACACCTGCTGGCGTGGTATTAATAATGAGATCGGCTTGCGGTAATTCCTCATTCCAACTGATAAATGAAACTTTGCTCTTTCGTATTGCCCCTCTCATGGCCGCTTCACGTTTATTCGATCGATTGATGATAATGAGATGCCTGCCGAATTCATCGCACGCTGCAGCTGCGGCCCGTGCCGTTGCGCCTGCCCCAATGATCAGAACATCTCCATACTGAGTTACCCCGTGCGCAGTTAGGGCATGCTGAAATCCGCTGACATCAGTCGTTAACGCATGCCAACCTGATTCTGCGCGGATGAGGGTATTTGCAGATTGAATCTGCAATGCAAGCGGATCCACGCTATCGGCAATTCCTAATATTTCTTCTTTAAGGGGCATCGTCAATGAAAAACCAGTCCATGTCTCATCTCGAGTCGCTATGAACTCCGCCAAGGACGAAGCAAGAACTTCAATGGCTTCGTATTCGCCCTCTAACCCCAGCGCACGGTAGGCCGCGCGATGCAACGCTGGCGAGAGCGAATGAGCGATTGGTGAACCTAAGACTGCGGCGCGGATCATGGCTTTGCGCCAAACGCGCCTGCACGTAGATTGGTTTGGTACTCGCTCTTCCATCTCAGGAACTCTGAGTAGGCCTCTGTAAAGCGCGTATCACCTGGCTTCACAGTGATGAAATATAACCAGTTACCTATCTCCGGATGCAGGGCAGCATCCATAGCCGCCCGCCCTGGATTGCCAATAGGGCCAGGGGGTAGTCCGTAATGCAAATACGTATTGTATGGCGAAGGAATTTTCATGGATTGCGAACTTACGAAAACTTGACCTCGTTTGCGTTGGACGTACTGCACGGTGGCGTCCAATTGCAAAGGCATTCCAATCTTCAGGCGGTTACGGATAACTTGAGAAATTTTGGCAAAATCAACTTGATCACCTTCGGCTTGAATCAGGGAGGCAATTGTCAGCAGTTGCATCGGAGGTAGTTTGCCTGATCCTGCCGACAATCCAGAATCTTCTGCCTCAACGCTAAACCGATCCACCATGGCCTGCAGAGCGATCAGAGCAGTTGCGCCACGAGCAAAACTATATTGCGCGGGAAAAAAAATACCCTCTATCCCACTAAAACCAAGGGGAAGGGTGAGTTTGGGAAGTGCTTTAGCAAGTTCGACTTTCGTGAAACCTTGCGCAATTAGTTGAGTAAAGATCTCATCGGTCCACGCGCCTTCAGCGACTTTGAGCAAATTCGGAATCCGCGCACTATCGAGCAACTGATCAAGCGCCTCCTTCGCAGGAATTTTCTGCTGCAACCGGTGCGCCCCTGGTGCAATCTGTTCAGAGCGCTTATCTACTACCGCTACTTGGAAAAATGCCGCAGAGGACTTCACTATCCCCTTATCAAAGAGCAATCTCGCAATCTCGAAACCGGTTGCTCCAGTTGGTATCTCGATAATAATTTCATTGCCCGTAGCACTCATAGGATAATCAGGAGCGGTATCCACTCCTGAACGTAGAAAGAAGATGGAACCTGTCACAACTACCATTCCGGCAAATACTGCCAATAAACGTCGTATAGTGCGGTTACCCATCTTGGCCACGCTTGGTGCGATTTTTTTCAATATCCAGAGCCAACTCCAAGATTGCCACTGCAGCGGCTTGATCAATCGCTGAACGCGAATCTTTGGCAGATCGTCCAGCTTCACGCAATTGTCTCTGCGCGGAGACCGTGGAGAGACGCTCATCAATCATTGTCACGATGAGATCGAATCTTTCTTGCAATTCGGCGGCAAAGAGTTCGGCCTTAGTTGTTGAATCACTAGCGTGCCCAGCAAGGTGGACGGGTCGCCCAACATAAATTTCGATTGGCTCATACTCTGCAAGTAAATCAAAGATCCGATCCCATAAATCGGGCTTTTTAGTTTCAAGAGTTGTCACAGGTGTAGCAAGAATTCCGTCACGATCACTAACTGCAACGCCTATCCGCACGTCGCCATAATCGAATGCAATCCGTCGCCCTTTTAGCACTGCTATTCACCAGCAATTGCTGCAACAATGGCGTTGAGCGCAGAGTCCGACTTACCTGCTTCCGTTCCGCCACCTTGAGCGAAGTCGTCTTTTCCTCCACCGCCCCCGCCAAGGACCGTGGACCCGATCTTCACTAGTACGCCAGCTTTGATGCCATTTTCTCGCGCGGTATCGCTAACAGCAACCACCAAGATGGGCTTATCTTGCCAAACGCTAATCAAGGCAATAACTGAATTACCTGCGCGATTACGGAGATCAAGTGCAATCTTGCGCAAATCCTCCCCGGTTATTCCATCACCAAGTTTCGCCGCGATTACCCAGAACCCGTTAATTTCACGGGCTGTACCAGCAATCTTAGAAATCTGACCCAGCGCCTGGACTGAACGCAATCCGGCTAACTCTTTCTCAATATCGCGCACTTTTGCAATCAGATCAGAGATACGTTCCGGTAATTCTTCAGGACGAGCACCCTTGATAATCTCAGTGAGGGAATTAATAAGAAGATGCTCACGCGCTAAGAAACGGTAGGCATCCACACCAACAAGTGCCTCCACTCGGCGAACTCCAGCGCCGATAGATGACTCATTCAACAATTTCACCACGCCAAGTTCTCCCGCGCGATGCACATGAGTTCCACCGCAGAGTTCGCGCGCCCAATCCCCAACACTGACTACGCGTACTTCATCGCCATATTTCTCACCAAAGAGAGCCATTGCGCCGAGTTTCTTGGCATCAGATTGTGACATCACTTGGGCAGTAACTTCCCAATTCTCCAACAGCAACGTATTCACGCGAGATTCAACATCGTTGAGAGCAGACTGTGGAACAGCGCCAGTGGCAGGAAAATCAAATCGGAATCTACCTGGTGAGTTCTCCGAACCTGCTTGTGTTGCGGTCTCACCAAGAATTTCTCGGAAGGCTTTATGGACCATATGAGTGGCAGTATGTGCGCGCGAAATTGCATGGCGACGTTCGATATCAATCTGCGCTAACACGTGCGCACCAACTTCAACGCAGCCGACGACAACGCGTCCACGGTGCACTGAGACACCGGGCACGGGTGATTGAACATCATCTATCTCAACTCTTGCACCGTTGCTCAAAGTAATAAAGCCGCCGTCAGATAATTGACCGCCACCTTCGGCATAGAAAGGCGTGCGATCCAAGACGATCTCTAACTCATCATCTACGGAAGCGCTGCTTACTCCTACCCCATCTATCAATATTGCATTAATCTTCGCTTCAGATTCTTGCTGGGTATAGCCAACAAATTCGGTCCGACCAACGCCGTCGGCAATTTTGCGATATTCGGTGAGATCTGTGTGGCCGCTCTTCTTCACTCGTGCGTCGGCTTTTGCGCGATCGCGTTGTTCTTTCATAAGTCGACGGAAGCCAGCGCCATCGACTTGAAGTCCTTGTTCCTGCGCCATCTCAAGGGTCAAATCAAATGGAAATCCATAGGTATCATGCAATTTAAAGACAGCCTCGCCTGAGAGCACAGAGCCTTTTGATTTCTTGACCTCTGCGCTGGCTACATCGAATATTTGAGTACCGCTCTTGAGGGTCTGCAGGAATGTCTCTTCCTCGGAAACAGAGACGCTCAGTATTCGCTTGCTCTCTTGGTTGAGTTCTGGATACTGCGGACTCATTGCACCTATCGAAGCCGTAATCAGTTCTGCCATGACTGGCTCATGCGAGCCGAGCAATCGCATATTGCGGATGGTACGGCGCATCATCCGGCGCAATACATATCCGCGCCCCTCGTTTCCAGGTGTCACCCCATCACCGATAAGCATCGCTGCCGTACGCGCATGGTCGGCAATAACACGGAGAAAAATATCGGACTGTTGATCTTTCCCGTAACTAACACCCGTTAGCGCAGATGCTCGATCCAGAATTTGCTTTGTAGTATCGATCTCATAAATATTTTCTACTCCTTGCAAGAGTGCTGCGGTGCGCTCTAGTCCTAATCCAGTATCAATACTCTTGGCGGGAAGTTCACCCAGAATTGGAAAGTCATCTTTGCCTCCGCCTGCACCTCTTTCGTTCTGCATGAAAACAAGGTTCCAAATTTCCATATAACGATCTTCATCTGCGATAGGCCCGCCCTCTTTGCCATATGCAGACCCGCGATCAAAATAGATTTCAGAACATGGACCGCAGGGACCTGGAACTCCCATCGACCAGAAATTATCTGCCATCCCGCGCCGTTGAATACGTTCTTTAGGGATACCAATCTGTTTATGCCAGATATCGGCAGCCTCATCATCGTCGAGATAAACCGTTACCCATAAACGTTCTTCCGGAAATCCGTAACCATCATCAGATGTAGGTCTAGTTAAAAGTTCCCAGGCCAGCGCAATTGCACCCTCTTTGAAATAATCGCCGAAAGAAAAATTTCCACACATCTGGAAAAAAGATGCATGACGCGTTGTCTTTCCGACTTCGTCAATATCCAGAGTACGCACGCACTTCTGTACCGATGTTGCACGCTTATACGGTGGTTTCACTTCCCCAAGAAAGTATGGCTTGAAAGGCACCATTCCCGCATTGACCAGAAGAAGGTTTGGGTCATCGGCGATGAGCGAGGCTGACGGCACAACTGTATGAGTTAGACCTTGTCGATTCCCCGATTCAAAGAACCGTAGCCACCGTGAACGTACCTCTGCAGATTCCACAGCTGAGCGTTACTTCTTTTTCTTACGGCTATGTGACTTCGCCATTTTGGCAGCACTTAGCAACATTGCTGCCGCCTTCACTGCAGGCCCGCCTCTGTCAAGGAGAGAGGATGCAATGTCAGTTACTTTGGCACTCACGTCTTCGGCATTCTTAGTAATGCGATTAAGGCTTTCGAGCGGACCGTTGACTAATGTAACCGTGGTGGTTACTTCGGAAAGTAGGGGCGTGGTCTCATCAGTCAATGTTTTGAGAGATACCTTTGCTTCATCGATCAATCTCCCCAAACGGATTACGGCGTAACTAATTGCCGCCGCAATTACAAGGAGCGAACACGCGGCAATAATTGTGGCAATGCCTCCTGGACCCATAATTAACTCCCTCATTCAGTGACTTCAATCCCTACCTTTTTAAAGTCTACCCGACCATCTCGCTATTGATGTGCGAATAGGGCTTCAAGCCTCCTTGAGCGCACTTTTGGGGAAAGTGAATCACCTAGCGCCCTGCCACAAAGAGGTTCATAAATTCGTTGACACTGGTCTGCTGCAACTTTTCCCGATTTAGTGAAAACTTAAGAATTTCTTCCTGCTGTTCTTTCGGAAACCTACGGGCTAGATTGTTTCTATATTTCTCGATGAGGAGCGGAGCGCCTTCTACCCTGCGGCGAGCGTGCCCAATTTGATATTCGACAACTACCTCATTGAACTTCGTTCCATCTACGAATTCAACAGTTAATGCATTGGCAATGGATCGCTTGCTCGGATCGTGATAATCCAGGGTAAATTGCGGATCCTCTTGACAGTGGATTTTTTCGCGAAGAGAATCAATAAGTGGTTCGCAAGCCACATCATCTTCATAGTCTGCCGCCGTAAGGCGACCAAAGATCAAGGCAACTGCCACCATGTATTGAATGCAGTGGTCTCGGTCCGCCGGATTTCCTAGAGAGCCTTTCTTGTCAATAATTCGCATGCACGCTTCATGAGTACGTATGGTGACGCTCTTAATATCCCGCGCGGATTTACCTGCCTGCTGCATTAGAGCATATATTTGCATCGCCGCCTCTACGGCGCTCTGGGCATGAAATTCAGCGGGGTAGGAAATCTTAAAGAGAATATTCTCCATAACGTAGGAGCCATATGGGCGCTGGAACTTAAATGATTGCCCCCTGAAGAGCACATCATAAAAACCCCAAGTCTTTGCACTTAGCGCAGAGGGATACCCCATCTCGCCCGTTTTAGCCAGCAAGACAAGGCGAACCGCACGTGAAGTCGCGTCCCCTGCAGCCCATGACTTTCGTGAGCCTGCATTGGGAAAATGTCTATAGGTGCGGAGTGCCTGTCCATCAACCCATGCAAGAGAGAGTGCATTCAACGATTGCTCGCGAGTCAAACCCATCATTTTCGCGACAACCGCCGTTGATGCAACCTTCACCAAGAGCACATGATCTAAACCAACACGATTAAATGAGTTTTCCAGTGCGATACAACCTTGTATCTCATGGGCTTTAATCATCGCCGTAAGCACATCGATCATGAGCAGCGGCTTACCTCCTGTGGCCTCAGCCTTTCTTGAGAGCCAATCTGCGGTTGCAAGAATTGCGCCCAAGTTGTCAGAGGGGTGCCCCCATTCAGCAGCCAACCAGGTGTCGTTGAAATCTAACCAACGAATCATCGTGCCAATGTTAAAGGCGCCTTGGACTGGGTCTAATTCAAAGTTGGTACCTGGAACTCTGACACCGTTTTCAACAACGGTACCCGGAACCAAGGGACCCAGTAGTTTCGTGCAAGCTTCGTATTCAAGTGCCTCCAGTCCGCAGCCAATCGTGTCTAGGAGACAGCTCCATGCTGTTTCATATGCCAAATCCGATTTTATTTCGTAGTTCTCGACA
>CAKKQM010000018.1 GCA_919902125.1 Actinomycetes bacterium
GCGTACTCCAGTTAATACAACACTAATAGCCAGATGACGCCCCTCTTGGATGGAAAATCTTGGATCAAATTCGACCTAAACTGCACTTTTATTTCGGGAAAATGAGCGTGAAAATCGTAACTTGGCTGGCTAATACTACACTTACGGAGATCCTACATAAGTGTAGTATTAGCCCATGATGACACTGCAGGAACGTCGAGCCCTGGCTATGCGGGCAATTGAATCAGTGAAGGCGGGTGGGAAAGCGAGTGACTTCGAAACCCAAACGGTTGATTTCAAAGAAGAGATGGGGAGTCGGGAGCGGGATGGCTCTGTAAGCCAGATAGGTCCCAGAAGCGAGCCGGTAGCGAGCACGCTGGCAAAAGAGGCTGCGTGTATGGCAAATACGGAAGACGGGGGCGTGCTCATCGTCGGAGTAGCTGATAACAAGTCCGGAGAGGATGCGTTCATAGGGACTCAGTCGGATGCGGAGTGGCTAAAACAGCGCATTCTAGCCTTAACACAACCAAACCTTGTAGTGGAGATCGAAGAGATTGATGTGCTGGGTAAGCGACTGCTCCTCATAAACATTCCAGATGCAATTCGTGAGATTCACGCAAATGGAAAACTGCAAACCAGGGTAGGAAGCTCATGCGTTGAGCTAACGGGAGAGCAAGCACTGCGATTTTTGGAAAGCAGAAGGAACTTTGATTGGAGCGCCCAAAAATCAGGCAAGAGACTCTCACAGTCAGTTGTAGAGGCACTAGAGTCCGCCAGAATTCACTTCAAAGATGCGAAGGGGACGGCTCCGGAAAGTAATAGGGAATTGGCGAGCAGACTCGGAGTCCTTTGCGATAACGAAGACGATCCTGAACTGACGCGAGCTGGTGCCCTCTTACTCTGTGAGTACGAACCAGCGATAGAGCAGATGCATCTCATGATTACGGATGCGGAAGGTGTCGCCTCGCGTCATAACGTTAGGGGACCAGCCCCCCTACTTCCGTTATTTGATGACGTCATGCGACTTCTCCTAACTGAGGCGTTTCCCTCTAAATCCGAATTTGTAGGAACCCAGAGAAGAGACCTTCGGCCCATTCCAGAACTAGCTATACGGGAGTCCATAGTGAATGCGATCATGCATCGAGATTACAGAATTTCCTCGGCGGTAGTTGTTGCCTTGGCGACTGGGTCCCCTAGCAATGTTTTCAAAGTGATTTCACCTGGTGGGCTGTTACCTGGAATATTCACCACGAACATGATCTCAACCCCTTCTAGACTGAGAAACCCAAATCTTGCTGATGCGCTTCGGACCCTTGGTTTGGCTGAAAAAGAGGGAATAGGTATCGACACTATCTATCGCGAGATGATGAAAGAAGGACATCCGCAGCCAGAAATAACTGAGCAAGATGGATCGCTCATGGTGAGACTTTCCGGAGGTCCGCCAGATACCAGGGTACTTGAATTCTTCAGCGCCCTGAGTCTGAAAGATAAGTACCTACCTGAAAATGTAAGAGCGATCATGGCAATTAGGTACCTCCTCACCAAACCAACAATTCGCCCAGAGAGCCTGTCCGTAATTGCTCAATGCTCTCGAGAGGATGCTCTGCATGTATTAGAACAAATGGAAGAGGTCTCATCTATCGAGCGGCTGCTCAATGGGAGTCTGACTTTTCGTCTGAGCCCTGGCTCAAGGACTCAGCTGACTGAACTTCTACAGTACTCGCTCCGCTCCACGCTAGAAGAACAAGCCGAGTTAGTGGTCTCGTATCTTGATTCTCACCCTGACATTGGGCGAGAGGAAGTTAGGACCATGTTGAATGTAAAAGAAGTTCGTGCAACTACTGTCCTAAAAGAGATGGTGCGCCGAGAACTTCTCGATTACGTAGGGCCCACAAGGGGAAGAAACGTAAGGTACAAGAAGAAATAGACGTTCCGTGTGAATACCTGCGCCGAAACAACGCGCGCTCTACTTCCGTCGGCGCCTCGTGCTTCATAAATTATTAGACCATTTCAGAATCACGAAGTGGCACAATGT
>CAKKQM010000019.1 GCA_919902125.1 Actinomycetes bacterium
TCGCGAACAGCGATACGAAGCCAGTCAGGGCCGAGTCCAGGGAAAGTATCACCGCGACGCACAGCCCAACCGCGTCTACGAAGTTGTTCACGAAGAGCAGCAGCATTGTCAATGCGAACAAGTACAAAACTGGCGCGTTGATCCCCTGGAACATCGAAGCCAAGTTGGAGCAGTCCATCAATTAGGTAGCTGCGCAACTCGGTCAACTCGCTCGCCCATCCATCACCTTCAGCAACCGCTGCAGGACTGCTGCAGATCTCCAACGCCGCTAAAGCTGGAGTCGAAACTGGCCACAACGGCTGCAACGAGGCAAGCCTTTCAACAATGTGTGGTTGCGCAAGCAGGTATCCGACTCGGAGTCCGGCCAGCCCCCACATTTTCGTCAGGCTGCGCACCACCACAACTCCCGGTAGATCCGACCTGGTTGCCAAAGATTCTGATTCACCGGGTATGCAATCGGCAAAAGCCTCATCTACAACTAACAACCGTCCTGGTCTAGCAAGGCTTGCCACGGCATCGGCAGGATGAAGTATCGAGGTCGGGTTTGTCGGATTTCCGATGATCACTAAGTCCGCATCCGATGGAACCAGATCGGTATCGAGACGGAAACCATCAGCCTCGTTAAGAATCACACGTTCGACACTGTGACCGGCAGCCCGCAGCGCCGCCTCTGGCTCAGTGAACTGCGGATGAATCACTACGGTTCGCCCATGTGGCCGTTCCGGATCAAGTGATCGCGCTATGAGTACAAAGGCTTCGGCCGCACCGTTAGTTAATAAAACTTCTTCCTCACTGCGACCGTGACGTGCAGCAACAGCAGTTCGTGCCCGACTCTGCTCTGGATAGGCAGAGAGGGAAAGCATCGACGAGGACAAACGTTCGCGCAGCCACGTCGGCATCTCTGTAGTGCGGACATTTACCGCCAGATCAACTAATCCAGAAGCAGTTTCAGCATCGCCATGATGTCGCAAATCGAATGAACTTTCAGTGTTCATGATTGCCAGTTGGATCAAGTGGGTGGTCATGAGGATGCTGCGCCGCACCCACTCGGGTTTCAAAACCCGGTAAAGCAATTCGGTAGAGGCATGCATCGCAGTTGACTCTGACGTGACCGCCTAACGCTTCGGCATAACGCTCAAGCACGAGTCCTGCCAGTGGCAGACAATCCCCTATCAGATCAGCAAATCGCAATTCAATCTCTTGGTTCTCTCTGCCCCAACTACGGGCCTGCGTGATCACGCGTTCCGGAAGAACGCCAGAAAAAAGAAAGTAAGGAAGTACGACGATGCGTTGCGCGCCCAGGGCACGACAGCGCTCAAGTCCTTGCAGAACACTAGGTTCGGCCAGTGAGACGAAAGCGGGCTCTACCATCTGCAACCTGCGACCCTCCCAAAACAGGCGGGCAACCCTGGCGACATCGGCATTGGCATCAGGATCTGTTGTTCCGCGTCCAACCAACAAGACCGCCGTGTCAGTCCTCTTATCGGGAGAAAGAACGGCGTCAAGTCGTTCTGTCAGCAAATTCAATATCGTGGGATGGCCGCTAAGGGGACGTCCGTAATCAAAGGCAAGTCCGGGATGGCGTAATGATTCTCGTTTCAGTGCAGCAGGAATGTCACCTTTTGAGTGCCCCGCAGCAACTAGTACTAGCGGTATTGCAACCACCCGTCTGTGACCGGCAGCAACCAACTCTGCCACCGCATCGGCAAGCGCTGGCTCCGACAACTCAATGAAACCACCGGTTACATCTACCTTTGAAATCGCGCGAATCCGATTGACGTGCGCCACAAACTGCGAAACACCTTCCGCACTTCGAGTGCCATGACCGACAATAAGCAGGGCAGGTCCCGCTATTGGTCCGCGAAAAATTGACATCAAATATTCTCTGTTTTATCAGCGTATAGAAGTGCGTTCAAGGCGGCGGCGGCTACCGCAGAACCACCTTTGTTGCTGACATTGCTCACTTGTGGCAACCCACTCTCTCGCAATCGAGCCTTGCTCTCTGCTGCTCCAACAAAACCGACTGGCAGGCCAATAACTAAAGCAGGCGCAACATTTAGTTTGACGATTTCAAAAAGTGCGGTAGGCGCACAACCGACAACCCAAATTGCGCCGCTGCCAACTTTGTCGAACGCGCGATGAATCGCCGCTGCCGAGCGAGTGAGTCCCATCTGGTGGGCAAGTTCAGTTGTCTCCACCTCTTTCACTAAGCAGGTCACGCTACGCGATGTAATGCCTGCCGCAACCATCTGTACGTCGGTGACAATCGGAGCACCTTCACGCAAGGCTGCGGCGGCACGTGCAAGATCCTCTTCAATGCAGATCAAGTCATTGGCATAGTCGAAGTCAGCACTGGCGTGAATGACACGTTCCGTAAGGGCGCGCGTCCAGTGAGGCATATTCGAAGTGTCAAGTTGCGAACGCAAAATTGCATATGACTCGACTTCGATCTTGTGGATGGAATCTCTACTCATGATGCAATCCGATTATATTTTTCTTCAAATCCACGGAATCTCCAAACGGTTACGGCCGCTAACCAACTAAGTACGAAGAGCCCAGCAATAAGATATCCAAAAAGTTCAAAGTGGC
>CAKKQM010000020.1 GCA_919902125.1 Actinomycetes bacterium
GCCTATTGGAAAGAACTTGGTTTCTCAAATCTACGATTTTCGCTAGAAGTCCTTCGCAATCTTTTCTGTCGTCCTTATTTTTTACCACTCCGCAAATGCCGCTTGAAGAAACCGCGCTACTCGCCGCTTTGGCAGTGAGACCATCAAGATGTTTCTTGTATCTTTCGGCAATCTTTTTTATTGCCGCGGAGCCGGCCTTGTTTACAATCGCATCAGCAAGTTCTTCCGAGACATTGATTCCTATCCCGGGGTACTTAAGTGTGAAAAAATGAACGATGGCAACTTTCTTTATCGCTTTCTCGGTAGCCACAATATCTGCCGATGCTACTGGTGCTTTCTTGGCATTCGTCTCAAGCGCGTAAACCTTGGCAAATTTCCCCATCCATACATCAAAATCTCCCAAGTCCCTTAGTTTAGCTTTGCTATAATAACCCCACCAACCATTCATAAAGGCGGGGTCGCCTCCGCTTTCTTTATATAACCGATAGCCAACTTGCACTGCCTCGTTGAATCGCGACTCAAGTGCCTTGTTGCCGAGCCAAATGCCCGAATCTTTAAGCGCGGTAAAAACACCCAGCAACCGTTGCGCTCCAGCCGATAGAAGTTTCTTGGTACCCAGATCGGTTAATTTATCTACCGCCTGACCCCACTGAAATTTTGCAAAGTCCGCCGCAACGCCCCAGTAATCTCCTAGATAAAACCTGGTGGCAAACTCGCCATATTTCACGCCGAGTTGAAATTCTTTAACCAAGTCTGAATCGGCGCCGGCAAGTTCCGTCGCGGAAGCGATCATGCCACCATCACTACTTAGACCTTCGGATATGCTCGTTATTTCTGCGCTCGTCACAGCAAACGCGGGACTTGCCGTTGACAACGTACCGACGATAAGAAGACCAATGAGAAAAAATGAAAGTGTTTTTACAGATTTCACATATTAGGCATAGTGGAAATCCCATATTTCGTCAATACCCCGGACAAGGCTCACGCAATGTGCTGGCGAAAACCCTCTCTTGCCTGTGGGTTCTGCACTCTGCTTGATCAATGGATCAGTCATTATGCTGGCTCCGACCCCACAAAACGCTTCAGTCCATTGACATGATTCCTCAGGGCCTCCTTCTGCGAAAAAAGGGGTACCGCTCATTAGATTTATGCGTGAAATTGCCAGCGTGAGGGTTGCCACAGCCAAATTGGCAGAGTTACCATCAAGGTTCACGGAGAATTATCAGCAAGTTGGCAGCTAAGGTCGCTTATAGAGGAGAAATGATGGATGCTCTAGAACTTGCTCGTTGGCAATTCGCAATTACCACGGTTTACCACTTCCTTTTCGTGCCGATCACCATCGGCATGGTTTTCTTGGTCGCCGGTCTTCAGACCGCCTGGTACCGCACTGATAATTTGAAGTACCTACGGGCTACTAAGTTTTTCGGAAAACTTTTTTTAATTAATTTTGCCATTGGCGTTGTCACGGGAATCGTGCAGGAATTTCAGTTCGGCATGAACTGGTCGTCTTACAGCCGATTTGTCGGAGATATCTTTGGCGCACCACTTGCTATGGAAGGCCTACTTGCATTCTTCCTCGAGAGCACATTCCTAGGGCTATGGATATTCGGCTGGGATAGATTGCCGAAGAAACTTCACTTGGCATCTATCTGGACAGTAGCAGCAGGTACTTTGTTTTCAGCGTATTTCATCCTTGCCGCAAATGCGTGGATGCAGCATCCGGTTGGTTATATTTTGAATGCAGATAAAGGCCGGGCAGAATTGACGGACATCTTTGCGGTGCTGACGCAGAAGACCGCACTAGTAACTTTCTTCCATACCATCCCTTCGGCCGCCTTTACCGGCGCTGCATTTATCGCGGGCGTATCTGCTTGGTTGATCATTAAGAAGAAAGATCTTGAGATGTCCCGCAGTACTCTCAAGCTGGGTCTGGTCACAATGTTGATCAGCTTTGTTCTGGTAGGAGTCTCTGGTGACATCACTTCGCGAGTCATGACGGAGCAACAGCCAATGAAGATGGCAGCAGCTGAAGCGCTCTACACCACCACAGAGTCTGCGCCATTCTCGCTTCTGACGATCGGCACTCTTGATGGTTCGCGCTCGGTCTTTCAGGTCGATATTCCTTCACTCCTTTCCTTCCTCTCCACTGGTGATTTCAAAGGCGTAGTTGAAGGAGTCGACGACCTACAGGCTAAGTACGAAACCCAATTCGGCCCTGGTGACTACAAGCCAAATATTCCCCTGGCGTACTGGTCATTCCGACTGATGATGGGCTTTGGCTTTATCGGCGCTTTCTTTGCCTTGCTGGCACTTTGGCAGATGCGTAAAGGCGGTACGCCACACGGTAAGTGGTTTGTCCCAGCAATGATCTCGTTGCCTTTCTTGCCATTACTTGCAAACTCATTCGGTTGGATCTTTACCGAAACTGCACGCCAACCATGGGCGGTTTTCGGTCTGATTAAAACTGCCGACGGAGTCAGCACTGTCGTATCAAGTGGAGCAGTTCTCTTCACTATGATCGCATTTACCTTGCTCTACGGGGTGCTTGCATTTATTGAAGTTGGCTTAATTCTTAAAACTATTCACATCGGTCCACGACCAGAGGTTGATTATGAAGTCTTGGCCGTGGGTGGTTCCGATGACCGTCCACTCGTGATGTCCTACTAGAGGAAAGGAGAAATATCATGTCATTTCCGACAGTCTGGTTTCTTTTAATCGCTGTTCTCTGGGTTGGCTACTTCATTCTTGAAGGTTTCGACTTTGGTGTCGGAATGCTCCTTCCCTTTGTATCTCGCAATGAAGCCGATCGCCGCGCAGTTCTGACCACACTTGGTCCAGTTTGGGACGGCAACGAGGTCTGGTTACTTGTTGCTGGTGGCGCAACCTTTGCTGCATTCCCCGAGTGGTATGCCACGCTCTTTAGTGGTTTCTACTTGCCGCTCTTCCTCATCCTCGTCGCGTTGATTGTGCGGGGTGTCTCCTTTGAGTACCGCAGCAAGTATGGCAAGGCGCAATGGCGCCAACGGTGGGATCTCGCAATCGTCATCAGTAGCACACTTCCCGCGTTGCTCTGGGGTGTTGCATTTGCCAATATCGTCCGCGGTGTTCCATTAGAGAAGGCAAGTAACGGGTCTATTGAGTATGTCGGCGGCTTCTTTAACTTACTCAATCCCTATGCGCTCCTTGGCGGCATCGTTACCTTGAGCGTCTTCTTGACTCACGGTGCACATTTCCTCGCACTCAAGACTACTGGCGATATCCGCGTACGTGCTCATGCGCTTGCAATCAGGTTAGGCCTTATAGCAGCAGTTGCAGCTGTGGCCTTCTTGCTCTGGAGCAATCTGATGCTGCCATCCATCAACGCCAAGTTCCTCACGCTCTCAGTAGCCACAGCGCTTTTTTGGGTGGCTGGTCTGGTTGCAAATCTACGTGGGCGCGAGGGTTGGGCATTTATCGCCTCATCCGTTGCGATCACAACTTTTGTGACTGGTCTATTTGTAGCGCTCTATCCACGCGTGATGCCAAGTTCGTTGGGATCGCAATTTGATCTCACTATCACCAATGCATCAAGTACCGATTACACCCTCAAGGTTATGACCGTTGTTGCGGTCATCATGACCCCATTGGTGTTGATTTATCAGGGTTGGACCTACTGGGTATTTAGAAAGCGCGTGGGCGCTTCCCAGATCCAGCACCCTGAACGAGGCGTACTCGATACATTGCATCTGTGAAATCAGGTGACCTGCGGCTACTGCTCTCCACGGGCGGTAGCCGCAGATTATTTTTCACCGCTCTTTTTGCAGCAACTCTCTGGTCGGCAATCATCATCTCCAACGCGCTCTTGATTGCTGAAGTAATTATTCGGATCATCAAGCATCAACCTAGTATCTCGAAGTACATCCTTGCTTTAGGGCTGCTCTGGCTTATTCGCGCAGTATTCCAAGCGCGCTTTGAGTATTGGTGTACATCGCAGGCAATCCGCATTAAACGCGACCTGCGCACTGAAACAACATCTCGCGTTGGCAGTTATTCAACGGTCTCACCTGCAGAGCTCAGCAATGTTCTTACCAAGGGCCTCAATGCACTAGATATCTATCTGGGTCGTTTCATCCCGCAACTGCTCTTCGCCGTTATTACGCCATTGACTGTGATTGCTGCCATCTTCTTCCTCGACCCGCTCTCAGCGTTGATTGCTATCTGCACTCTGCCGTTGATTCCATTTTTTGGCGCACTGATTGGTCAATACTCCGCTGATTCGGTAGCGCGCAAATGGCAATCACTCGGCACTCTTTCCCGATATTTTGAAGACTCACTCCGTGGATTTGTCACGCTCAAGATCTTTGGCCGCAATGAGAGTCAATCCCAACGCATTGGTCAGATGGGGGAGAGGTACACCGATGAGACGATGAAAGTTTTACGGATCTCATTCCTCTCTGCCTTTGCCCTTGAATTAGTGGCGACTCTCTCTGTTGCCGTTGTTGCAGTTTCGGTAGGACTTCGCCTCGTCTCTGGATCTATGGACTTTAAGTCAGCGTTGATCGTATTGGTCTTGGCGCCCGAGGTGTATTTCCCGGTACGCAATGCCGCATCGCTCTTTCATGCCTCTGAAGATGGCACGCAAGCACTCCGTGAGTTGGCACGCGTCAAGAGTGAGCCATCCGAAGTATCTGTTGAAAATCAGATCACGATCGACCCAGAGAGCATTCACGCACTTTCGTGGAGCGAGTGGAGTTTTCATCGCAACGAGGTTGAAACCATTGTGATCCCGAAGGCTCGTGTGAATCGTGGGGAGTTGCTCTTTTTGGTGGGCGAATCAGGAATTGGCAAGACAACTTTTGTACGCAATCTTCTTGGTATCACTTTTGGTGCCGCGGTTGAACTGCAAACCGATGATGGTGCACTTTCGCTTGATCGCGCTCTGCGCACTCAGTGGCAGAAGTTACTGGGATGGATTCCGCAGAATCCACAATTAGCTACAGGCAGCGTGCGCGATCAATTTCTCCTACTTTCATCAACGCTGACCGACCCAGAGATTGAAAGCGCACTCTTACGTGCCGGATTAGTTCTTGCTGATTTGCCGATGGGCCTAGATACCAAGATCGGTAAGAGCGGTGAGCAGGGAAATGCGGCATCAGGTGGGCAGATCCGCCGAATCGCAGTTGCCCGTGCACTAATCCGCAATCCACTAATTGTGATCGCTGATGAACCAACTGCCGATCTTGATCACCAGAGTGGAACGAAAGTTATGCATGCGCTGCGCGAGGCGCAGCGCAATGGAGCAATTGTCATCTGCATCACTCATGACCGAAGTCTGTTGCAACCAACAGATTCAGTTATCACCGTTGGGCGAGGTGAACGATGAAACGCACCTACCCGTACATTCTGGGCAGTAGCGCATATATCGCTGGCATGGGGCTAACGATTGCTAGCGCGTGGTTGATCACCACGGCTTCATTCCAGCCACCAATCTTGACCTTGAGCGTTGCCATTGTGATGGTCCGTTTCTTTGGCATCTCTCGCTCCGTTGCTCGTTACTTCGAGCGAATCACAAGCCATAAGGCGGTCTTTGATCGATTGACGCAATTGCGCGTGCGCCTGTTTGAAAAAATCACAGCAAATCCCATTTCATTGGTACGCGATCTTGGTTCTGGTGCATTGGTAAAACGAGTCGTCGATGATGTGGAGAGGGCGCAGGAGTACCAACTACGTATCACCTTGCCCCATGTGGCAGCAGTTATATCTGTTTTAACTGGTGCTGCGCTGGGTTGGTGGATCCGTCCAGAATCCCTTTTCATCACTCTGAGCGCCAGCTTCATTCTCTTAGTTCTGGTTCCGCAATATGTGAAGAAGCGGTGCGAAATCGTAGCGCGCGGAGTTGAAAGTTCTGAGAGTGATTATGCAGCCCTTATTGAACAAGCAGCGCATGGGGTAGTAGAAGCAGAACTCTATGGGTATCTTGCCGAGCGCCTTTCGCGCACTGCGCAGATTGAGCAGGAAATTTGGCGTAAAGAGCAATCTCTTCTTACTTCTACCCGCAGATTCCAATTTCTTTTTGTTGCAACCCTTGGTCTGACTTTGGTGGCACTTGCCGAATTGGCGAACTATTTCAGCGCAACATCAACCATTCCAGCAGTCCAAGTGACAATGTTGATTTTCTTGCCGCTTGTCATGTTTGAGGGCATAACCGCCTGGTACCCCAACCTTTTTAACGCCGGCAAACTACTTCTTGCTCGTCGCGAGATAGCAACTCTAGAAGAGATGGATGTAGATCAACCTCGATCAACAGCGCCGTTGCTTTCGGTGGCCAAGGAGATAACTGCCAAAAATGTTCAAGTGAGGTGGCACGACCGTGAACATTTTATGGAGCCGGTTTCATTCCATGTGGAGGCGGGAGAATCTCTCGTTATTCGCGGTCGTAGCGGAAGTGGAAAATCCACACTTGCCATGGCGCTACTGGGGCTTTTGGATTTCGCAGGCGAAATCACTCTTAATCGCACCCCACTGCGAAATATTTCTCAATTGTCGACACATGTAAGTGGGGCAATTCAAAGTAGTCATATCTTCAACACATCTATCCGTGAAAATCTTAAAATCGCAGCACCACTGGCCACAGATGCAGAATTAATGAAAGTTCTAGCGCTTGTCGAACTCGATTCGCTTATTGAAGAACTTCCCGCTGGCCTTGATACCGTGATTGGTCAGATGGGGCGTGCTCTTTCTGGCGGAGAAGCAAAGCGACTCAATCTTGCTCGTGCGCTTTTATCGCCGGCGGAAATACTCGTTCTGGATGAACCGACGGCACATTTGGATGAAGAACTTGCGGCACGGATTGAAGATCGCGTGATGGCTCTGGGCCGGATCCTTATCGTGATTACTCATTCAGGATGGCGTAAAGGCACGCGGACCATTCAACTTCAGCGTTAACTGCAATCTGCGCGCTTTGGGGCCAGAATGAGTCCATGGCCACCCTTGATACCAAACTGATTGACGTTATTGGGGATCGCACAGCGAAAGTTCTGGAAACGGGGATTGGTGCACGATCTGTGGGTGATCTTCTGCGCCACTACCCGCGACGGTATGTGGTGCGTGGGGAACTCAGCGATATTTCGAAATTGCAACCCGATGATGAAGTAACCATTTTGGCGCAAGTTTTTAGCGTAAACACCCGAACCCTGCAGGGGCGTAAAGGAACAATTCTCGAAGTTGTTGTTACTGACGGCACTTCAAAACTCTCTTTAACATTCTTCAATCAAGCTTGGCGTGAGCGTGAACTACGGGTCGGCCGCCAAGGTCTCTTTGCGGGCAAAGTCAGTGTATTTAAAGGTAAGCGGCAATTGTCTCATCCAGATTATGAACTCATTGCCGATGGCAGCGATGTCGATAGCGCTATCGATGAGTTCGCTGGCAAGTATTTGCCGGTTTACCCGGCTACCGGGAAGTTGCCCTCATGGAAAGTCGCTCAATGCATGACGTTAGCCATTGATGCGCTAGATGAGGTTCCAGATTTCTTGCCCGATGAAATTCGCTTCAAACATGGGTACCCGACTTTAAAAGATGCCTTGGTTGGACTGCATCAACCCAGAGATATCGCAGAAGCAGATCATGCACGTGCGCGACTCACATTTGATGAGGCCTTTCTTTTGCAATTACTGCTCGTTGTTCGACGTGAGGAGTTGCATCAACTTAAATCAACTGCGCGACCAGTGCGGGCGGGAGGCTTGCTGGAAGCATTTGATGAGTCACTGCCTTTTGAGTTAACTAGTGGGCAAAGAGATGTTATGGCGGAGATTGAAGTAGATCTAGCTGCATCGCATCCGATGCACCGTTTGTTGCAAGGTGAGGTTGGTTCTGGGAAGACCGTTCTGGCAATTCGTGCAATGTTGGCTGTTGTAGATAGCGGGGGACAGGCAGCGCTACTTGCTCCAACTGAAGTGCTAGCCCAGCAACATCTACGCACCTTGGAAACATTACTCGGCTCCCTCGCGCAAGGCGGAATGTTGGGCGGGGCAGAGCACGCGACGCAAGTAACCCTAATTACAGGATCACAGAATGCGCCAGCGCGCAAAGAAGCGTTAGCGCTTGCCGCATCAGGTAGTGCTGGCATTGTTATTGGCACACATGCCCTTTTAGGGCAGAGCGTTGTTTTTGCTGATTTAGGTCTCATCGTTATCGATGAACAACACCGCTTTGGTGTTGAACAGCGAGACGTACTCAAAGCTAAAGCTGAATTTCCACCACATCTTTTAGTCATGACCGCAACACCAATTCCGCGCACAGTTGCAATGACAGTCTTTGGAGACTTAGACATATCAACTCTGCGTGAGTTGCCACTGGGGCGCCAACCGATTACGACGCACGTTCTGCCTGCGCAAGAGAAACCCACTTTTCTGGATCGCGCATGGTCGCGTATTCGAGAAGAAGTCGCTCAAGGGCATCAAGGCTATGTTGTTGCACCGCGCATTAGCGCGAGTGCGCCAGAGGATGCTGATATGGATTTCCTCTTCGGAACTACGTCCGCAGAATTAACCAGCGTTGAGGAGTTAGCCCCAATGTTGCATGCGGGGCCACTTGCCGGACTTCGCGTAGCGATGTTGCATGGGCAGTTGGCCACTGACGTGAAAAATGCAACGATGCTTGCATTTAGCGCAGGTGAGATTGACGTCCTTGTCTCCACTACGGTGATTGAAGTGGGAGTGGATGTTCCTAATGCCACCATTATGGTGATCATGGACGCTGATCGTTTCGGCATCTCACAATTGCATCAATTACGCGGTCGAATTGGGCGAGGTACTTGCCCAGGTTTATGTTTATTGGTAACGAATGCACCTGCAGAAACGCCAGCCCGAGTACGTCTTGATGCGGTAGCCGCGAGTGTAGATGGTTTCGAACTCTCTCGTATAGATCTTGAACAACGGCGCGAAGGTGATGTATTGGGCGTGAATCAATCTGGAACTCGATCACACTTACGGCTGTTGCGCGTCTTGCGCGATGAGAGCCTTATCGATCTAGCTCGATCTGATGCTCAGGAATTGATTGCATCTGATGCCACACTTTCGAAATTCCCTGAACTGGCCCGCGAATTGAAAATCCTGCAGACTGATGAGGCCGCTGATTACATCGACATGGGATAGATCAACAATGGCGGGAAGTATTATTTTCTTATGAGGATTATTGCTGGCGTTGCCAAAGGACGAACTCTTTCATCGGTAGCCGGAGCGACCCGTCCAACTTCTGATCGTGCACGCGAAGGGCTCTTCTCTTCTTTACTCTCTGAGTTTGGAGATTTCCTAGGGCTGCACTTTCTTGATCTCTTCGCTGGCTCTGGCGCAATCGGGCTGGAAGCTCTTTCGCGCGGTGCTTCGATAGTCCACGCAGTGGAGAAAGATGCCAGCGCGGCCAGAACAATCAAAATCAATTCTGATTTAGTAGAGAAGAGCAATACTCCGGGAGATTTTCATCTTTACGCAATGTCAGTACAGAAATTCTTAGAGATTCCAGCGCCAACGAGTTATCACATTATTTATGTGGATCCACCTTACGATTTTCCAGACGCCGAACTTTATAAGTGCCTTCTTCAATTACGAGCTGGTGGCTTCGTGCGTGATGATGCAGTGATCGCAGTTGAGCGTGCCAGTAAATCTGCAGTGATGAAATGGCCCAGCGGATATGAGGCGCTGAGAGAGCGAAACTACGGGCAGGCGGTCATTTATTACGGAACTCTTGCGGAGAATGGATAAGAAGCGTAACTCTTGCTAGCGTTTGGTATGTGAAGAGCGCTGTATGTCCTGGGTCCTTCGACCCGATCACTTTTGGTCATCTGGATATCATCGAACGCGCTAGTAGACATTTTGATCAGGTTATCGTCGCGGTGCTGGAGAATCGCACCAAAGCAAGTCTGTTTAGCGTTGAAGAGCGGATGGAAATGATCCGCGAGAACACCAAGAAGTTCCCCAATGTGGTCGTTGATTCCTGGCACGGTTTATTGGTGGAGTATTGCCGCACCAATGGTGTCGATACGATCGTAAAGGGCTTGCGGGCTGTCACTGACTTTGATTATGAATTACAGATGGCTCAGGTCAATCTGCAAGCCGCCCAAGTGGAGACCATGTTTATGGCTACTGCACCTACTCATTCATTTTTATCTTCATCGCTGGTCAAAGAATTGGCACATTATGGTGGAGATGTATCCTCCATGGTTCCAGTCAATGTCAATGAAGCGCTACGTGCCCGTCTAGCAGGGAAGTGACCCATGGATTCAATTGAAAAACTTATCTCAGCGATCACAATGGTTGAGGAGGCACGCGGTGTCCCTCTATCAGCATCCTGCGTTCTTCACCGAGGTGAACTTTTAGAACTTCTTGATGAAGTCCGCAACAAACTTCCGCATGACTTCTCAACTGCGCAAAATCTCATAGCCACCCGTGATGCAATTGTGGAAGAGGGGCATAATAGCGCGGAACAACTCGTTGCCATGGCACGCGAAGAAGTGGCTCGCATGGTGGAGCAAACATCCATTGTGCAATCTGCTCGGGATGAGGCTGCGCGCATTCTTGTTGAAGTTCGCGCTACTGCTGATCGCGAGCGCGAAGAGGTGGAAAGTTACATCGATTCTCGTTTAGCCACTTTAGAAGTTATCTTGAATAAGACCATGGATGCAGTTGCTCGTGGACGCGAACGTCTTGCCGGTGCCGGTGACAATGACGTCCTGGCACAACTTGCAAAAGATAAATAACTTCAGTTTCCATGGTCCGTGCCTCTGAGGTTTACCTCTTCAATTCTTACGAATTGCCGCGTCGCGCAGGAGAGATGAAGGAATACTCTCTCGACATCACAATTCCTGAACGCATTGGTATTGATGTCATCGCAGTTCCTGCCGGCGCAGAAATTCATCTTGAAATGCGTTTAGAGTCGGTCACCGAAGGGGTGTTGGTCAGCGCAGAATTATCTGCTGTTGCCGATGGCGAATGCATGCGCTGTCTTGATCCGATCCAATTGCAGATTGATCGCAGAATTCAAGAACTCTATCGATATGCACCCGAAAAGCCACATACTAAGACCGAACGCAAGCGTGCGCGCCAAGTGGCTGATGACCTTGATGACGACGACGATCTGATGATGGATGGTGATTTCATAAATCTAGAAGTTCCCATCCGTGATGCACTCGTGCTTGATCTGCCGATTAATCCTCTCTGTGCCCAAGATTGTGCGGGGCTCTGCCCAGGGTGCGGAGTGAAATGGGCCTCGTTGGATGCGGCCCATACTCACGAGGTCATTGACGCCCGGTGGGCTGGTCTATCTGGATTGGCGGGGCTTAACGAACCCGAGTAGCAGTCTCGATTTCTAGAATTGGGCGGTTTAGGGGATACTTACCCAGGGCCGAAGGTCATCATAAGTTGGACGTAATCGTAAGAAAGAGGAACGAAAAGTGCCAGTACCAAAGCGAAAAATGTCTCGCTCCAAGACCCGTTCTCGTCGTGCCCAGTGGAAAACCACAGCGGCTTCACTATCTGCCTGCCCACAGTGTCAGCAACCAAAGTTGCAACACACTGCTTGCCCAACCTGCGGTACCTATAACCGTCGTCAGGTAATCGAGGTCTGATCTGTACTCATCGCTAGCAAAGCGGTTGGGAGTTGATCTCAATCCGCAACTGCTGGAGTTGGCGTTGACGCACCGTTCGCATGCTTACGAATCAGGTGCACAAGATACAAACGAACGTCTTGAATTTTTAGGCGACTCTGTCTTAGGTCTCATCGTCACTGAAGAGTTGTATCGTCGTTATCCCGATCTTGATGAAAGTCGTCTTTCACCGTTGCGCTCAGGTATTGTCAATATGCGTGCACTGGCCGATATTGCGCGCACTCTTAATTTAGGTGAATTTATTCGCTTGGGTAAAGGCGAAGAAGTCACAGGTGGCCGCGATAAGAACTCGCTTCTTGCTGATGCCCTTGAAGCCCTTATCGGGGCTATTTATTTAGAGACTGGTTACGCCAAGACATTGCAAATTGTCAGCGCCCTTATAGACCAGACGCTGCAGAGCGCAATAGCCAAGGGTGCAGGACTTGATGGAAAGACAGCGCTGCAAGAACTTGTCGCATCAATAGGCAAAGGCGTACCTGAATATCTCGTCACCGAAACTGGCCCCGATCACGATAAGAGTTTTGCCGCTGTCGCCATGGTTGCTGGCGTTGCCGTGGCGCAGGGCGAGGGTAAGAGCAAACGCGAGGCAGAACAACTTGCCGCCCGTGGCGCCTACGAAATATTGAGTGCGATTTCACCAAGCTAAGGGCTAGGGTAGGTTTGCCCCGTGTATCTCAAGAGCATCACACTCAAGGGCTTTAAGTCCTTCGCTTCTGCCACCACTTTGCGCCTTGAACAAGGCATCACCTGCGTGGTTGGACCCAACGGTTCTGGCAAGAGCAACGTTGTTGATGCCCTCTCTTGGGTTATGGGCGAGCAGGGCCCCAAGTCGTTACGTGGCGGCAAGATGGAAGATGTCATCTTTGCTGGCACTAGTGGTCGCGCTCCCTTAGGACGCGCCGAAGTTTCGGTCACCATCGATAATACCGATGGTGCGCTCCCTATTGATTACACCGAAGTCACGATTTCGCGCATTCTCTTCCGCAATGGCACCAGCGAATACCAAATCAATGGCGATGCTTCACGTTTGCTCGACATCCAAGAGTTGCTCAGCGATAGCGGTATTGGGCGCGAAATGCACGTCATTGTTGGCCAGGGGCAACTCGATGCCATCTTGATGGCCAATCCGCAAGAACGACGTGGGTTAATCGAAGAAGCAGCTGGCGTTCTTAAGCACCGCAAACGTAAAGAAAAAGCGCTCCGTAAACTCGATTCAATGCAAGCTAACTTGGCGCGCGTTCAAGACCTCACTGTTGAACTTCGTCGCCAACTTCGCCCGTTGGGAAAGCAAGCAGAAGTAGCAAAGAAGGCCGCAACAATTCAAGCCGATCTACGTGATGCAAAGCTGCGTTTACTTGCCGATGATTTGATTTCGCTCACCAAGACTTGGAATGCGGAAGTTGCTGATGAAACCGCACTACGCGAACGTCGCGCTATCGTCGAATCCGAACTTGATCGCACACGTGCTCGTGAGTCCGAACTTGATGCCGAAACGGCCATTGGTAACCCGCTCTTAGTGCAGGCACAAGAGACATATTACCGACTCAACGCGTTGCGTGAAAAATTTCGCGGAACTGCCAGTTTGGCGCAAGAGCGCTCGCGCTTTTTGGCACAGGAAGCAGAAGAAGCGCGCACAGCGGGTCGTGATCCTGAAAGCCTTGATCACGAAGCGCTCGTCTTGCGCCAAGAAGAAACTGATCTTCGCCAAGGTGTTGAGAATTTATGGGCGCAGTTGCAAGTTGCAACTGCGGCATTGGCAACTGCCGAAACTGAATTAAAGGCAGAAGAAGATCGCGTTGCTGCGGCCTTGCGTGCACTTGCCGATCAACGCGAAGGCACTGCTCGTCAAGAAGGTCACATTAAATCACTCGCTGCACGTCTGAATGCAATTGCCGAAGAAATCACTCGCTTAACTAAGGCGCGCGATGAAGCTCAGACTCGTGCAGATTCTGCACAGCGCGAATATTCCACTTACGAACTCGATATCGCTAGTGCAGATTCTGGTGAACTTGGATTGGACTCGCAATTTGAAAACGCGCAGCGCGCACTTGATGCAAGCAAGGCAAAACTTGCAGCACTCGTCGATGACGAACGTGCTGCAGATCGCGAACGCAACTCACTTGAATCCAAGTTAGAGGCGATGCGCATTACTTCCCAAGCGCGCGATGGCGCAGCAGCCCTGCTTCACGACCCCCGTGGACTGCAGATTCTTGGCTCGGTCGCTTCGTTGGTTGATATTGATGCTGGATGGGAGAGCGCGGCGGCGGCAGCTTTAGGTTCGTTGGCTGACGCAGTTGTTGTGCGAGATCTCTCTACGGCGGTAATGGCGTTGACCACACTGCGCAGTGAAAACTTAGGGCAGGCCGATTTCCTCGTACTTCAATCTGGCGATAATCGCAACATCGGTTCAATTCCATCCGATCTGATCCCTTTGATCTCACATATGCGTTCGTCGCAGATTGATGGACTCTTACGCCAATTGTTGGCAACCACAGTTGTTGCTGATGATGCTCGCCAAGCCGAATCCATTATTCGCGCTCATTCACATCTGAGTGTCGTCACCCGTGATGGCGATGCATTTACTCAATCGCGCGCCCGCGGTGGTTCAAAATCGACTGCTTCGCTGATTGAAATCAAGGCGCTGATTGACGATCTCACTGGGAAAATTTCCACTGTCACACATACCTGCGAACGGCTGCGTTTTGAAATCTCCACCGCCGAGTCTGAACTTGCTGCTCGCCAAGGTGAGTTTGATGTAGCTCTTGCCAAACTCAATGAATCTGATGCTCGCATTGCTGCATTAACAGAGCAACTTGCAGTTGCAGGACAGCACGCAAAATCGGCAAGAGCGGAAGTAGAGCGCCTCAATGGTGCTATTGCTGAAGCCAGCGCTGCTAGATCACGCGATGAAAATGAATTAGCAATTGCCCAAGATCAATTGCAACACCATGGCGATGTTGCAGAGCCCAGTCATTCGCGCGCCGAGGTTATCCGCGCCGAGGTATCTACTGCTCGCAGCGTTGAAGTCGAAGCCCGCTTGATGGTCCGTACCAGTGAAGAGCGCGTTGATTCGCTAGCAGCACGCGCGAAAGCCTTGGAGGACGCGGCAGCCGCTGAACGGGAAGCATCTCAACGTGCACTCCTGCGGCGCGGCGTACGTGCCCGTGGTGCAGTTGTCTCGCAAGCAATTGCCGAATCCGCTTACGAAACTTTGATTCATATCGAACGCTCGATTGCAAAGGCCGCCGCCGAACGCGGTCGGTTGGAAGAATTACGGGCTGGGCGCGAAGGTGAAACTCTCACTATTCGCGCGCGTGCGCGCGAACTTGTGGCGGAAATGGAGCAACTCACCTCCAGTGTTCATCAAGACGAAATTGCTCGTGCTGAACAGCGCATGCGTATTGAGCAACTCGAAGCCAAGGCTGTTGAAGAACTTGGTATTGATGTACAAACATTGGTCTCTGAATATGGTCCAGAAAATGATGTGCCTACCTTTATCGAAACCGATGACGGTCAAATTGTTGCCACTGAATTAATTCCATATCGTCGCGACCAACAAGAAAAGCGCCTTGCCGCAACTGAGCGTTCGTTGGCGTTGCTGGGCAAAATCAACCCGCTTGCCCTCGAGGAGTACAGCGCACTCGAAGAGCGCTTGCGATTCTTGGCGGAACAACTCGAAGACTTGAAGCGGACCAAGAAAGATCTGCTCGACATCATCAAGGAAGTGGATGATCGCGTACAGCAGATTTTCATGGAAGCCTATGAAGATACTGCTCGCCATTTTGAGGAGATTTTTGCCCGCCTCTTTCCAGGGGGAGACGGACGATTAATCCTCACTGAGCCAGATGATCTGTTGAACACAGGTGTAGATGTCGAAGCTCGTCCACCCGGTAAGCGAATCAAACGCCTATCCCTCCTTTCGGGCGGTGAAAAATCTCTTACTGCAGTGGCGCTTCTGGTAGCAATCTTTAAAGCGCGACCCAGCCCGTTCTATGTTCTTGATGAAGTTGAGGCCGCACTTGATGATGTCAACCTTGGCCGCCTCTTGGGGGTTTTTGAAGAACTTCGCGAAACTTCGCAGTTGATCATCATTACCCACCAGAAGCGCACAATGGAGATTGCTGATGCGCTTTACGGTGTCACGATGCGCGGGGATGGCGTCACCGAACTTATTTCACAGCGTCTACGCGATGCTGAAACTGCTTAAATCTGTAGCGGATTAAGACAAGATTAAGAAAATGGGGCTTTTTGGCAAGATCATCGCCAAGATCACCGGATCGGCAGATGCATCTGCGGCAGACTGGGATGAGTTAAAAACTGCGCTCCTTGCTGCAGATCTTGGCCCTGAACTCTCCAACGAAGTTGTTGCTGCTGCACGTTCGGTACGAGCGGGCAGTGCCACCGAAGCCATCACTAAGGCATTGACATCCTCTCTCTGTAACGAGAGTCGTGAAATTTCTCGCTCTATCTCTGGTCCAACTGTCCTTTTAATTGTGGGAGTCAACGGCACTGGCAAAACTACATCGGCAGCAAAATTGGCTGCAGCATTAGCGTCTGATGATTCAACCGTTCTCTTAGCTGCTGCCGACACTTTTCGCGCCGCCGCAGTTGACCAATTGCGCACATGGGGCGAACGGTTAGATATTGACGTAGTGCATGGTGCGGATAACGCTGACCCTGCATCGGTGGCTTTTGATGCGGCGCAACAAGTGATTGCCCGCAACATGGATTACCTCATTATTGATACTGCTGGTCGTCTGCATACCAAGAATGATTTGATGGCAGAACTTGGCAAAGTCAAACGAGTTGTCGAGAAAATTTTACCTGTGCAAGAAGTTTTACTTGTCATCGATGCGACAACGGGACAGAATGGCTTGACTCAAGCGAAAATCTTTACAGAGAGCGTAGATGTAACTGGAATTATCGTGACAAAACTCGATGGCAGCGCTCGGGGTGGAATCGCATTGGCTATCGAACGATCTCTGGGAATCCCGATTAAATGGGTAGGGACAGGGGAGAGCGTCAACGATTTCGCGCGTTTTGACCCCGCTGCCTACATTCAGGCGCTTCTGTAACCATCTTGTAACAAAGTTGGGTCATTTGTGACGTGAATGAAACCCATTGAGCAGGTGCATGTAACCCAGGTCGGGGATATTTCGCTTTCATCTCAACGGCGAGTAGATCTAATGAAAGTGTGAATTATGGCCCCAATTGTTCTTAATTCTGGCGATACCGCATGGATGCTTGCGAGTACCGCACTAGTTCTTCTCATGACGCCCGGGCTTGCATTCTTCTATGGCGGCATGGTCCGCACTAAGAGTGTGCTCAACATGATGATGATGTCAATGGTGACCATTGGAATTGTCAGTCTTCTCTGGGTGATCTATGGTTTCCAATTGGCCTTTGGATATTCGGCCAATTCTCCGTGGTATGGATCAATATCATTCTCTGGTTTGGGCGGCATGGTTAATGACCTCACCAATAATGGTGGCATCTATCCCATCCCAGTTCTCGTCTTCGCTGCATTCCAATTGATGTTCGCGATTATTACTCCTGCTCTGATCTCAGGCGCAATTGCAGATCGCACCAAGTTCAGTGCATGGGCCCTCTTCGTCGCAATCTGGGTCACCGTCGTTTACTTCCCAGTTGCGCACTGGGTCTTTGCATTTGGCAACAAAGTCGGAGAGAGTGTTACTGGTACCGGGTTCCTTGCTGGTAAAGGCCTAGAAGATTTCGCAGGCGGCACCGCAGTGCATATCAACGCAGGCGCTGCAGGTCTGGCACTTGCGCTAATTTTGGGAAAGCGCGTGGGATGGCGTAAAGAATCCATGCGCCCACACTCTCTGCCACTGGTTCTGCTTGGTTCTGGACTTCTCTGGTTTGGGTGGTTTGGTTTTAACGCAGGATCGGCTCTTGCCGCAAATGGCACCGCAGCTCTTGCTTTTATAAACACTCAAGTGGCAACCGCAGGAGCGCTGCTCGGTTGGATCTTGGTGGAGAAGATCCGTGATGGTCACCCCACTTCTTTAGGTGCAGCATCTGGTGCAGTGGCAGGGCTGGTGGCAATCACACCAGCATGTGCCTTCGTTGCTCCATGGGCCGGCGTTATTATCGGAGTTATTGCTGGCGCACTCTGCGCACTGGCGGTTGGCTTGAAATATAAGCTTGGCTTTGATGATTCACTCGATGTCGTTGCCGTTCACTTAGTCGGCGGACTCTGGGGTTGCATCTCCATCGGGTTCTTCGGAACACATGTTGTGAATTCCGTCGGTCTAGATGGCCTCTTCTATGGCGGCGGAACAGCGCTGCTGGGCAAGCAGGCCTTCGGTGCTCTCTTCGTTCTTGCGTACTCGTTTGCGGCCACACTTATTATTGGTTTCATCATTAACAGAACGATTGGCTTCCGAGTCACTCACGATGAAGAAGTTGAAGGCATCGATCTTAATGAACACGCAGAATCAGCCTATGAAATGGCTGGCTCTTCCCGAGGAGGTTCGTCGATATGAAACTCATTACCGCAATTGTGAAGCCATTCAAGCTCGATGATGTGAAGAATGCCCTTCAAGCACATGGCGTCACCGGCATGACTGTTTCAGAGGCAAGTGGATTTGGTCGCCAAGGCGGCCATACCGAGGTTTACCGTGGCGCTGAATACACGGTTGATCTCATTCCCAAAATCCGACTTGAAATCCTCGTTGAGGATAGTGATGCCGAATCTGTTATCGGTCTCATTGTCAAAACTGCATCCACCGGTTCCATCGGCGATGGCAAAGTCTGGTCAACCCCGGTCGATCAAGTTGTACGCGTTCGCACGGGTGAACGCGGTGTCGACGCCATTTAGCCGCTCTGGTCGTTTGAGTCGATCGAACGAGAGCGATCGACAACTAAGCGCACTCTTCCATGCAGCACACGAGAAGTTGCAGGCGCAGCGCAGCGGAACGGTTAATGGAATAGCACTCGCCGCGGTCGGAGGTTTCGGCCGCGGCGAGTTATCTCCAGGATCAGATTTAGACATTCTTATTCTTCATAGCGGGCAATACTCCGATGAAGAGCTCTTAGCCTTTGTCAACGCAATGCTTTATCCGATTTGGGACGGCGCGACTTCTGGCATTGACCTACCGCGCAGTGTTGATCATTCTGTACGTACGCGTAGCGAAACTCGTGATGCAGCGCGCACTGATCTCAAAGTAGCGATGGGCTTATTAGATATCCGACTTATTTGCGGAGATGCTGAATTAGTGGCTGATGTACAACACGATGCCTATGATGACTGGCGCAAGGATGCACGCAAACGCTTGCTGCAGTTGCGTGCATTACTGGAGCAGCGCCACGAACGCGCCGGTGAGTTGGCTTATCTTCTTGAGCCAGACCTTAAAGAGGCGAGAGGGGGTCTGCGTGATATCAATGCGCTTCGTGCGATTGCGGCTTCTGGTGCAGTAGATGTTCCGCTTGATCGGATAAGACGCGCCGAATTAATTTTGAATGGTATTCGCGAGGCGCTGCATACCAAAAGTGGCCGCCCTCGTGATCGATTATTATTTCAAGAGCAAGACAGAGTCGCTACCACGCTCAAGTATGCAGATGCTGACGCCCTTATGGGTGATGTTGCGCAATCTGCACGCGACGTTGATTACCTTATGAACTTAACCTGGCATCGCTTTACTCATCGCGGCAAAGACGGCCTGGGGCGTTTCTTGCGCCGCCCACGCACAATTACTGTGGCAGGTGGCATTAGTGTCGCTCATCAGGAAGTTGTTATTGATGTGGATGCGCCATCTGCCGATGATCCGATCCTGGGTCTGCGTGCGGCAGCAACGGCCGCGCAGTTGGGGCTTCCACTTTCGTTGGATTCATCTCTGCTCTTATCTCGATCCATCAAGGAAGGTTATGGAGTCCTACCCAACCCATGGCCCAGGCAGGCCCGCGAATATTTAGTTTCGCTAATTGGCGCAGGTCACGCGATGGTGCAGGTCTGGGAAGCGTTGGATCAAGAGGGGATCATCACGACATGGTTGCCGCAGTGGAGCGCAGTGCGCTGCCTGCCACAGCGCAATTTTCTGCATCGCCATACCGTTGATCGCCACATGGTGGAAACGGCTGTGCATGCCGGCGCCCTTACCCGTCGGGTACATCGCCCAGACTTACTGCTGATTGCCGCGTTATTTCATGACATCGGCAAAGGTCATACAGAAGATCATTCTGATCGCGGAGGGCGACTTATCGAGCCGCTGGCTCGGCGTATCGGCTTTGGTGATTCTGATGTGGAGACGTTAAAAATATTGGTCCGGCATCATTTGCTGCTCTCGGCTACTGCAACCAGGCGCGACCTAGATGATCCAGCGACTATTGCATCGATTCTGGCCGTCATACCTGATCTGGCAACTCTCGAACTTCTTCACGCGTTAAGCATTGCCGATGGCCAAGCAACAGGTAGCAGTGCATGGAGTGATTGGAAAGCCAGCCTTGTTGCAGATTTAGTGCACCGTGTTCGATCTGCGATGAGCGGCACTACGGTTGCCGAACAGCCAGAACTTAGCCCCGAACAACGTGGGTTTGCCGAGGTAGGTGCCCTGCGTGTAAATATTGATGTGCGTGATAGTGATTATTCAATCGAAATCATTGCGCCAGATAAACCTGGCTTGCTTTCTATTGTGGCTGGTGTTTTAAACCTTGCTCGGCTGGATGTGAGATCTGCCCGTACGAAATCACATGGTGCCTCGGCTGTGATGAGATGGGTTGTGACTCTAGATCCGCATGCACCGATTCCTACCGCAGAGAAGATCCATCGCGATATCGATGGCGCTCTTCGTGGTCGAATTGATCTGGAACGACGGATTCAAGAACGCGTGCAGTCTTACGCCCAACTCCCTTCAATTCCGGTGCCTGCCCCTGAGGTGGAATTTTTTCTTGACGCATCCACCGATTCGACTGTCTTCGAAGTGCGTAGCCATGATCGACCAGGGCTCCTTTTCCATATCGGTGCTGCCATTACGCGCTGCCGAGTCGACATTCGCTCGGCGATTGTCACAACCTTGGGCGCTGAGGCGATCGACACTCTTTATGTGACCGAGATTGCAGGAGGCCCGTTGACGCTTGAGCGCGCGCAAGAAGTGGCGCGTCGTCTTACCGCCATGCTCCGTTAGACTCTGCCTCTATGTTTGATTCATTAACGCAGAGGTTAAACGGAGTTCTCAGTTCTCTCCGCTCTCGCGGCAAGATTTCCAATGCCGATATTGAGAACACTTGCCAGGAAATCCATCGTGCGCTGCTTGAGGCAGATGTTGCCCTTCTGGTCGTTAATGATTTTATTGAGATCATCCGTGAACGTTCCTTGGAAGTGCTGCCGACTCTCCAATCGGGCACCAATCAAGCCCAAGCAATCTTTGAGATTATTAATGCAGCTCTGGTAGAAATTCTTGGCGCGCAGGCGCGCCGGGTGCGTTTTGCTAAAGCGCCTCCCACCGTCATTATGTTGGCTGGTCTGCAAGGCGCAGGTAAAACAACCTTGGCAGGAAAGTTAGCCAAGTTCTTTGCCGATCAAGGCAACACTCCAATTTTAGTTGCATCAGATTTACAACGTCCTAATGCGGTGACGCAGTTGCAAGTAGTGGGGGAGAGTATTGGTGTCCCCGTCTTTGCCCCCGAACCCGGCAATGGCATTGGTAGTGCGGTTAAAGTTGCGCGCGATGGTGTTGCTTATGCCAAAGCCAGACAGCACAACATGGTCATCGTTGATACCGCAGGTCGACTTGGTGTTGATGAGGCGTTGATGAATGAGGCAATCGCAATCCGCGATGTGATTAACCCTGCTGAAATTTTCTTTGTTGTAGATGCCATGATCGGTCAAGATGCGGTGCGCACCGCAAGAGCGTTCCTTGATGGTGTGGGCTTTGACGGAGTTGTCTTAACCAAGATGGATGGCGATGCGCGCGGCGGCGCTGCACTATCGATTGCGCATCTAACCAAACGTCCCATCATGTTTGTATCCACTGGCGAGAAGCTCACGGACTTCGATATTTTCTATCCCGACCGCATGGCATCGCGCATCCTAGGTATGGGCGATGTCGCCACTCTGGCAGAGCAAGCCAAAAAGGCGTTTAATTCTGATGCTGCCGCCAAGTTAGAGACCAAGTTTACTAGCGGGGAAGATTTCACTCTGGAAGATTTCCTTGAGCAATTGCAGGCAATGTCGAAGATGGGATCCATCTCCAAGATGTTAGGCATGTTGCCAGGGGCCGGGCAGATGAAAAAGCAGATTGATAATTTTGATGATGCCGAGATCATCCGCGCTCAGGCAATCGTGCAATCCATGACACCATTAGAGCGCCGCGACCTGAAGGTTCTCAATGGCTCACGTCGCGCCCGCATTGCACGTGGCGCAGGTCGAGCCGTATCGGAAGTAAATTCACTCATTGAGCGATTTACTCAAGCCCAGAAGATGATGCGCCAGATGCGCGGTGGAACGCCGCAAGGACTACCTCCGGCGATGGCGGGTATGGGCCCAATGGCAGGTGGCATGCCGCGGATTCAAAGCCCCAAAGCGGCGCCGAAGAAGAAATCTAAGTCGGGCAACCCTGCCAAGCGGGCGCTGGAAGAGCGCGGTTAGAAAGGTCCAATTTCACCTTTAGGTGCCCGAGATGGCAAGATAAGCAACCTGTTCGGGGCCCTCTACCCCCAAACACCCGTATTCGAAAGTTGGACTTGTTGGACGCGCACCCCGCTGCGATCAACCTGAACGGCAACAACACTTACAGGAGCAGAAGCACTTGGCTACAAAAATTAGATTAATGCGTATGGGTAAAATCCGCACCCCTTATTTCCGTATTGTCGTTACTGATTCGCGCAAGGCGCGTAATGGTCTCTCCATTGAAGAGATCGGCCGTTACTCGCCAGGACAAGAGCCTTCATTGATTGAGGTTAACTCTGAACGTGCGCTGTACTGGCTCGGCGTTGGTGCGCTTCCTACCGCAGCCGTAGAGGTACTTTTGAAGATCACTGGTGATTGGCAGAAGCACAAGGGCTTGCCAGGTACTGAAGGCACTTTGCGCGTAGCCGCGCCGCGCCCACACAAGCGCGTTGCATATGAAGCCGCCGTGAAACAGGTAATGGATGAGCCTAAGGAAGGCGCGACCACGCTGAAGAAGAAGGCGCAAGAAAAACTTGCTGCTAAATCTGCTCCAGTTGTAGAGGCAGCCGTTGTAGAGGCAGTTGTTGAAACTCCTGCTGAAGTTGTTGTTGAAACTCCTGCTGAAGTTGTTGTTGAAACTCCTGCCGAAGAAGCGGCTGCTGAGTAACAATGATCGAAGAAGCCCTCGAACATTTAGTTAAGGGGATCGTCGATCATCCCGAAGATGTCATCATCAAGGAGAAGACTCATCGTCGTGGCACCACGCTCGAGGTACGAGTAAACCCAGAGGATATTGGCAAGGTTATTGGTCGCAATGGTCGCACTGCGAAAGCTCTGCGCACCGTTGTTAGTGCGCTCGCAGGTCGCAGCGTTCGCGTTGATCTCGTAGAGACGGACGAGGCGCGATAAGTCGGCGACGATTCGCGCCGAAAGAATAATTGGCAACTATGCGTCTGCTCGTGGGGCGAATCGGGCGCGCTCACGGAATTCATGGTGAGGCCACAATCGAAGTTCGTACCGACCAACCTGAAAATAGGTTTGCTATCGGCGCCAAAGTGGCGACCGATGCACTTGGTGAATTAACGATTACTTCGCACCGCGTCCATAATGGAGTTTTGTTGTTGGGATTTGAAAACATCATCGACCGCAATGGCATTGAAAAGTTGCGCGACACCTTGATGTATTCCGATGTCGATATCGATGCACCAGGTTTTGATGATGATGACTACCACGTATTGCAATTAATCGGCTGCACTGCTTTTCTTGAATCTGGAGAAAAGTTCGGCGAAGTTTCTGATGTCATAAATCTGCCGGGTCAAGATTTGTTGGCGATTGCGAGCGCGGACGGCGAAGTTCTCATTCCCTTCGTTCGTCAATTGGTGCCGATCGTCGATATTAAGAACAGACGCATGACCGTGATCCCACCCCAGTTTGCCGATAAAAATGGGGAGGATCAATGAGAATTGATGCGATCACAATTTTTCCTGAGTACTTCGCACCATTGCAATTATCACTTATCGGCAAGGCACAGGAGCGCGGAATTCTAGAGGTAAAGATTTACGACCTGCGCGATTTCACCAGCGATAACCACCACACCGTGGACGACACTCCATATGGTGGTGGTGCAGGAATGGTCATGAAACCTGAAGTCTGGGGAGATGCGTTAGATCAAGTGCTAACTCCTGATTCTGATCTGATCATCCTGACTCCTGCAGGCCGCCGCTTTGATCAACGGATGGCAGAAGAATTCGCTGCATCCAAACACCTCATCTTTGCTTGCGGCCGTTATGAAGGTATCGATGCTCGTGTTGGCCAGTATTACTCGCAAGAACAATTTCACAGCCAGTCAATTCGCGTACATGAAGTGAGCATTGGCGATTATGTTCTCGGTGGCGGGGAAGTTGCGTCCCTTGTCATGATTGAAGCAATCACACGGTTGCTTCCTGGTGTGTTAGGTAACCCTGATTCATTGGTTGAAGAATCACATGCCCACGAGGGGTTCCTTGAATACCCCAATTACACAAAGCCCCCTATCTGGCGCGACATCCCAGTACCTGAGGTCCTGCTCAGTGGCAATCACGCTGCCATTGCCAAGTGGCGTGCGGATGAGGCTGCCAGGCGCGCCAAAAATCAGCTCTGACTCGCTAGTAGTGCTAGCACTCACATAGAATCAACGGGTGGCTTCAATAGATCCAGCAATTCAGACGCGTTTAATTCGCGATCTTGAACCTGTAGTGGCGGTAGAACTAGATCGTCACCTGTCGGTACAGAAGAACTGGTATCCGCATGAATATGTCCCCTGGAGCGAAGGACGCACCTTTGCGGGCCCACTCAATGGGGATGCGTGGGAGGCGAAAGACTCCAAGCTCTCTGGTATTGCCCAAGATTCGCTGGTATTGAATTTAATGACCGAAGATAACTTGCCGAGTTATCACACCGAGATTGCTATCTCCATGGGCCGCGATGGTGCATGGGGCAATTGGGTCGAACGTTGGACCGCCGAAGAAGCGCGCCACAGCATTGTTATCCGCGATTACTTGATGGCCACCCGCGGTGTTGATCCTTACGAACTTGAAGATCTACGTATGGCGCACATGGCATTGGGTTACCAAACTCCATACGACAACGACATGTTGCATACTGTTGCTTATGTGTCTTTCCAAGAACTAGCCACCCGTATTTCACATCGCAATACTGGCAAGATATCCAATGACCCAATTGCTGAAGCCCTATTGCAACGGGTCTCCCTTGATGAAAACTTGCATATGATTTTCTATCGCAACCTGCTGGGCAAAGCAATTGACCTGGAGCCAAATGCAGCGATGCGTGCGATCACTGACGTCGTCACCAACTTTGCAATGCCAGGTGTTGGCATGCCTGGCTTTGGGCGCAAAGCGGTACAGATTGCTCTTGCGGGGATTTATGACATGAAACAGCACCTAGATGACGTTGTTGCACCAGTCTTGCGTGCTTGGAACATTTTTGAACGTGAAGATCTCTCTGGCGATGGTGCTGCTGCACGCGAGGAACTCAATGTATTCCTTGCCAAAGCCGGGGAGGATGCTTCACGGTTTATTGAGAAACGTGATGCTCACTTTGATAAGTTAGTCGCACGAGGTCAAGAACCCATACGACTTAGGTAGTATTTTCGCTTCTAGCGACAGGATCACCATGGAAGAGCTTGCCAACAAAGTTGCAATAGTGACTGGCGCAAATCGAGGCATCGGTCGAGTCATCAGCCTTCGCTTGGCTAAAGCGGGCGCACAACTGGTTCTGGCTGGAAGAGATCAAGCCGGTCTGGAAGAGACCGCTCGAATGATCCGCGAAGAAAATTCAAGTTCTACGAAGCCACCATTGATATGCCATATGGATTTATTGGATCCATCCTCTATCGATACTTCAGTTGCAGAAGCACTCAAAGCTTTCGGGCACATTGATATTTTGGTCAACAACAGCGGGATTACAGGGAAATCTGCCGCTTTATGGGACCTTAGCGAGGCGGAGTGGGACGAGACGATTGATACCAATCTCAAGGGACCATTTCTCGTTTCGAAAGCCGTGATTCCGACAATGCTTAAGCAAAAATCTGGTTCGATCATTTTCATCGGATCCGTCACGGGCAAGCGCCCGTTGATGCACCGCAGCGTCTATGCGGCATCCAAACTCGGCTTGGTCGGCATGATGCGCACTCTTGCTTTAGAACTGGGAGCACATGGAGTTAGGGTCAATCTCATCTCACCTGGTTTTGTAGAAGTCCCACGGTTGGACGGAGTGATCAAGACGGTAGCTGCGATTGAGAAGATTCCTCCGGAAGAAGAGCATGAGAAGTGGCTCGAGATGATTCCGCTGCACCGATTTGTTAAGCCAGAGAATATTGCCGAAGGTGTCCTATTTCTTGCCAGTGATCGCTCGGCTGGAATTACAGGAGATGACCTCAATATTTCCGGTGGATTGGTCATGTACTGAGAGTGGACGCAAATAAGCGAGTCCTCTTTATTGAGCACGACCATGTGAGTGAAGGCGGTCCTATCTGGGCCCAGTTCTCCAAGCGCGGATATGACATCTCGCGTTTCAATATTGTCGCCGAGCCGCATTTCAATCAACCCAATGTCAGTGTCATCTGGCCTGATCTTCTCTCCTTCGACATCGTCGTTGTCATGGGATCGCCTTGGGGAGTCTGGGAGGACGAGCGGATTGGTAATTGGCTTCTTCCCGAATTGAAACTCGTGAAGGAAGTACACAACGCTGGGATTCCGATACTTGGAATATGTTTCGGCGGCCAACTCATGGCCCGAGTCCTTGGTGGCTCTGTTGCGCGTGGACCAAAAGCCGAATTGGGTTGGTACCGAATTGAAAGCAACGATCCGACACTGATTCCCGCGGGCCCTTGGTTCCAGTACCACTGGGATCGCTGGGCGACACCACCAGGAGCGGTTGAAATAGCCAAGACCGAATTAGCCAATCAGGCCTTCACTTTTGGGCGAACCCTTGCCCTTCAGTTCCATCCAGAAATTGATAGTCATGTACTTGATCTCTGGTTGGAGATGGATGGCGGAAGTGAAGAAGTCGAAGGCGAGGGGATGAGTGTGGAAGCACTTCGCGAAGAGACCCGTCGCCAAGAAGAGTTCTCAAACAAACGCGCCTACGATCTTGTCGATCAATTTCTTGATCGGATCGCAGGCGCGCCGGTTCAGCGTTTCTAATATTTAGTTTTAATTACTCGTTATCTAGCGGTGTTACATAAGCCCCTGAGATTCCACCATCCACCAAGAAGTTAGATGCTGTAATAAAAGAGGAATCATCACTTGCAAGGAATGCAACTGCTGCTGCGATCTCCGATGCATCTGCAAAGCGACCCATTGGAATGTGCACCAATCGGCGAGCTGCACGTGCTTGATCTTTAGCAAAAAGTTCCTGCAACAAAGGTGTGTTGACTGGTCCAGGGGAGAGGGCATTCACGCGAATACCCTGACGTCCGAATTGCACGCCGAGCTCACGAGTCATAGAAAGGACGCCACCTTTTGAGGCGGTGTATGCGATCTGCGAGGTGGCTGCACCCATGGTTGCAACGAATGATGCGGTGTTGATGATCGAACCTTTCCCTGCCTTCTGCATGTAAGGAATTACGTACTTGCAGCAGAGGAATACGCTGGTTAAGTTGACGCGATTGACGCGCTCCCATGCATCAAGGCCCGTTGTCAAAATCGAATCATCATCAGGTGGCGAGATACCCGCGTTGTTGAATGCAATATCAATGCGACCATAAGTATCAAAGGCCACTTTGTACATGTTCTCTACTTCGGCGGTGTTTGTGACATCAGCCTTGACGAAAATGCCACCAACTTCCTTAGCCGCGGCTTCACCAGATTCAACGTTCATATCTACGATGACCACCTTGGCGCCTTCGCTGGCAAATCGTTTTGCTGTAGCGAATCCAATACCGCTGCCGCCTCCAGTGATTGTGGCGACGCGACCTTCTAGACGTTGTGACATTTTCTTTGAGCTCCTAGTCGTTGGAAATGAAGACGTTCTTAACTTCAGTGAATGAATCTAGTGCGTCCGGACCCAATTCGCGTCCAAGCCCAGATTGCTTAAAGCCGCCAAAAGGGGTCCAGAAACGGACGGAGGAATGCGAATTCACCGACAAGTTTCCGCTTTCTACTGCGCGCGATACTCGTAGTGCTCGGCCGATGTCGCGGGTCCAAATCGAACCCGAAAGTCCATATTCGCTGTCATTGGCCATAGCAATGCCTTCTGCTTCATCTTCGAAGGTCATCACTGAGACGACAGGGCCAAAGACTTCTTCGCGCCATGAACGAGCCTGGGTGTTCTTTGGAAGAAGCACTGTAGGCGCCATCCAATATCCACTGCCGGTTGGAGCGGTTCCGGTAAAAGCTACTGGTTCGTCTAGAAAAGTTTGCACAGAATCGAATTGTTTCCGGGAAATAAGCGGACCCATTTCGGCCGATGCAAGAGAAGGATCTTCGACGCGGAAATTCTTCACGGCAACTTCAAAGTGCTCCATAAATGAATCAAAAGCACTTTTTTGGATAAGGATTCGAGAACGAGCACAGCAATCTTGTCCTGCATTGTCCAGGAACGACCCAGGGGCCGCTGCTGCTGCTTTTGCTATATCGGCATCTGCGAAAATGAGGTTGGAACTTTTGCCGCCAAGTTCTAAAGTTACACGCTTTACTTGATCGGCACAGCCAGCCATGATTGATTTGCCAACTTCGGTGGAGCCAGTGAAGACAATTTTGCGCACCTGTGGGTGGGTGACAAAGCGTGCGCCGATAATGCTCCCTTTGCCTGCTAAGACATTGAAGACACCCTCTGGAAGTCCGGCTTCAAGGGCATACTCACCCAACTTCATTGCAGTCAGTGGCGTGTATTCGGCAGGCTTTAAGACCACCGTATTGCCAGCCGCCAGTGCTGGAGCAAAACCCCATCCGGCAATCGGCATCGGGAAATTCCACGGCACGATAACGCCAACAACACCGAGTGGTTCTTTAAAGGTGACATCAATGCCACCTGCCACTGGTATCTGACGTCCAAAGAGTCGCTCAGGTGCTGCCGAGTAGTAGGTCAATACATTGACGACGTTATCTACTTCCCATAAAGCATTTCCACGGGTGTGGCCTGAGTTAGCAATCTCTAACTGTGCAAGTTCTTCTTTGTGTGAAGCAACTACTTCAGCAAATCGTCGGAGCATCTTGCCGCGATCACCTGGGGCCACATGGCGCCAGGTTTCAAAAGCTTTCGCAGCTTTCGAAATAACAGCATCGGTGCCCGCCAGGTCAAGGTGCTCGATAGTTGTGACTAGTTTTTCAGTTGCAGGGTTTATAACGTCATACATTGCTGACACGGATTAAGACCTTTCAAAGTTACGGAAGAGTTCCCAATTGGTGACCGCTTTGCCATATGCGGCCATTTCAACCTCAGCATAGTTCGTGTAGTGATCTTGGACGCCAGCACCAAATGTTTCCTTGACCCACGCGCTCTCTGACCAAAGTTTCTGTGCTTCGAGCATAGTGGAAGGGACACGGGCAGAATCAGATACATATGCGTTACCTTCAAAGATCGGCTCAAGAGTCATCTTGTTCTTGATGCCATCTAGGCCTGCAGCAATGATTCCCGCTACAGCAAGGTAAGGATTGACATCTCCACCAGGAACGCGGTTCTCCAAACGCAAGCCGGCGCCGTGGCCCACCAAGCGCAATGCGCAGGTGCGGTTATCGCGTCCCCATCGGATTGCGGTAGGGGCGAATGATCCTGGGACATAGCGCTTATACGAGTTGATGTTTGGCGCAAACATCAGAGCGAGTTCGCGAAGGTGGGCGATCTGGCCAGCAATGAAATAGCGACCGATGTCGCTCAAATTGTTCTCTTTGTCGGATTCATCGGCCATGACGAGTTCATCGTTGAGGCCGCGGAAAGAGCAGTGGATATGCGATGAGTTGCCTTCTTTTTCATTGGGCTTGGCCATAAAGGTAAGGGCATAACCTGCGGCGGCAGCAATCTCTTTTGCACCGTTCTTGTAAATAACATGGTTATCGCAGTTGCTCAGAGCATCCGAGTATCTAAATGCGATTTCGTGCTGCCCGAAGTTACATTCGCCCTTTACCGACTCCACGACCATTCCAGCTCCCGCCATATTCAAACGGATAGAGCGAAGAAGTGGCTCAACGCGTGCTCCACCCAAGAGGGAGTAGTCAACGTTGTACTGGTTTGATGGTGTCAGGCCCACGTAGTGCTTGTTCCATGCATCCTCGTAAGTGTTATTGAAGAGGACGAATTCAAGTTCTGTGCCAACCATCGGCTTCATTCCAGCATCGGCCAGAGCTTTGATCTGCTTGCGCAAGATCTGGCGAGGGGAGGCGACAACATCTTTTCCATCTAGCCACTTCACATCGGCCAGTACCATCGCTGCACCCTCTTGCCATGGAACACGGCGCAATGTGGACATATCTGGTTCCATAACAAAGTCGCTGTAGCCGCGATCCCACGAGGACATCTCGTAACCGCCGACTGTATTCATATCCATATCGACTGCTAATAAGTAGTTGCAACCTTCGGTGCCATGCTGGAGAACGTCGTCAAGGAAATATTGACCATGGATTCTTTTGCCAACCAACCTTCCTTGCATATCGGTTATGGCAACAATCACTGTATCGATTTTGCCGGATGAAATTTCGCTGCGTAATGTTTCTATGCTTAATGATGACATGGTCGCAAGTATTCCAGTTTCCTTTAAATTAGCAACCCCCTGAAAACAAAAAACCCGCCGCATATGCGACGGGTTTTTTGTTAGCTACTTATGGTTGATCAATATTCCGAATTGGACCCTTGAACCAGTTCTTAACTGAGAGGTGCCACCAGATCCAGAGAATGATTAGGGCTCCAAAGGTAAGAATTGGCGCATAGTTCACTGCAGTCCAGTTGAAATCTTTATGCCACGGAATACCCGTTGGAGTAAATGGAAGAATGAAGTAAACCGAGATAATGGCTATCTCAATAACTGCAACAACGTTCATCCATTTGTATTTCGATCCCAATGTCCACTGGCCGGGTGTGAACTTATCGGCCATCTTCCAACGTAAGTAAATTGGAATCAGGAAGGCGAGATAGAGGCCAATAACTGCAATCGAAACAACTGCGTAGAATGCGGTTGGTGCACCGCTTGAAGTTTTCCAGAGTGCTGGAAGAGTGATGATGACACCAATAAGTGAAGAAACAAGTACAGCATTAAGAGGTACGCGGTGCTTGTTAACTTTCTTCCAAATGTTTCCTCCGGGCACTGCACCATCTCGTGAGAACGCATACATCATTCGTGAACATGAAGTTAGGGATGCGTTCACACAAAAAATTTGCCCAGCTGTAGTAATAACCAGTATCAACTTGAAGAGCGCGCCATTACCAAGAGCGGTGAAGAGAATAGCGATTGCAGAGCCTCCACCATAGGGATTTACCGCTGGATCAAAGGAGTTAATGACATCGGTGTTGGTTGCTGCGAAGAGGAGTGCCATCAGGAGAAAGTAACCACCAATGGCCGAGTAGAAGATCGACTGCCAAATTCCCCTTGCCGCAGCCATATGTGCACCATGAGTTTCCTCCGAGAGGTGCGCCGAGGCATCAAAGCCAGTGATTGTGTACTGAGTAAGCAAGAAACCCAGAGGCAGAACATAAACCCAGTAAGAACTTTGGCTGAACCCAGAGTTATTGATTTGCGTGGTGTACACCCACTCCAAAGTCTGGTGATTTGATGGTGCAAATATCAAAATGCCGACGATGGCTGCTGCGCCAAATACATGCCACCAGACTGAGACGTTATTGATAATCGCAAGTAGGTGTCCGCCGAATATGTTTATCACAGTTACTAAAACCATAATAAGAATGAAAAGGACGAATTGCTGATTCAAGTAGTTGCCACTCATGAAGGTAGTGGCGTAATTTTGCGAGATGCTACCGATGAGGGTGTTCAAGAAAACTGCGGCGAAGTAACCAATGGACGCGGTTACCGCTAGAAGTCCAATCAAGTTGAGCCAACCGGTATAGAAGCCAGCCTTTGCTCCACCTAACTTGGATGCCCACCAGTAAATGCCACCCGATGTTGGGTAGGCGGAAGCGAGCTCTGACATACAGAACCCGATGATCAGAATAAAGACTGAGATCAGTGGCCATCCGATTGAGATAGCTATAGGACCGCCGTTATTCCATGCTTGCGCAAATGTTGTAAAACAACCAGCCAGAATTGAAATAATCGAAAAAGAAATCGCGAAGTTGGAAAAACCACTCCAACTTCGATTGAGTTCCTGTTTATATCCGAGTTCGGCTAACCGTCGCTCGTCATCTGTTCTATTGGGCAAGATATTCCTCCTAGAGCCTTTTTGACTTGAGTCCAGTTAGACCCAAGCAACTGGTGGATCGGTGAGGGGCACCGAGGTAGTATTTCTACGGCAAAGTGTCCATCAATGGAAGAGGTTTTCTCGCAAATGTGCCGCTTAATGGGTTACGTGTCGCAGGACAGAATCAGTTTCGATTCCATCGTCGGCAAAGACTTTTCCGAATTTATCTCGCTCTCATCGGTCCATTGCGATGGTTGGGGGATCGCCACAATCAATCACAATGAAGAGACCGCCCATTTGGATCGTGCGCCTGAGACTGCTGCTACTAGCCAGTATTTTGATGAAGCCCTTGCAAAAGTACATGCTGATGGCGCGCTTTTGCATTTGCGCTGGGCGACCAAGGGGCTGCCCGTTAGCGAAGATAATACCCACCCATTTGTTTATAAGGATTTCACTTTTATCCATAACGGGGCGATCTTTCCTCCATCTGCCCTAGATCCCCATATCGATTCCAAATTCGCCGCCTTAATCCAAGGTGACACCGATAGTGAGCGATATTTCTATTTCCTCATGACCATGATTGGCAAGCATGGCTTCGTTGAAGGCGTGCAAGAGTGCATAAAAACAATCAAATCAACGATGGATTACTCCAGTATCAATGCAATGATTATGAATGAAGATACTTATATCGTTATCTGCGAGCACCACCCAGAGCGCCATCCAGATTGGGCGCCAGCGGATTACTACGAGTTAAAATACCGCAAAGATGCGCATGGAGTTTTGGTGGCATCAACGGGTTGGTCGCAAGATGGGTGGGTGGTACTGCCAAACCATCAAATGCTGGTTATAGATCGGGTAACTTTTGCAACTCGAGTGCTACCACTCTAAATCCGCCGCAGTAATTACGTGGTGTGCTTAGAATCCAAGGCCCAACCATCAGAGGAGCTATCGCTTGATGGCAAGTTCTTTTTGTCATCGGTAACGATGTCGATTCGGCTCAACACCCTCTTGCCTTTATCTCTAACCGGCTTGCTCAAAATAACTTTGACATCGGTGTATTTCCATTTTTCATCTACGCAGGGGAGATCGCATGGATTGATTGAATATCTACCAACTCCTGTTGCACCCTGAGCGCCCCACGTCTCCCATTTAATGTTGGCAACGATGGCTCCTGCACCAGTACAGAACTTAGGCAGCGACGAAGGTTTGAAATAAAGGTTGCCGCAGCGGTAAGTGTAGACCTGCTCAGATATAGCGCGATATACGTACGTGTATGCACCCAGAGAAATACCAATAATGGAAATGAGGGTCAAGACCGCAAGTAACCCGCGTGAGTTCTTCATTACCGCCCCATATCTTAAGTATCACGTTTAGCAACCAACTCTATTCGCAAGAGCCCAAAAATTGAGTGGTACCCTCGACAAATGCGAGTGGTTACGATCGAGCAACTTAAATCGATCCTCGCCAGTCTCCCAGATAATCCACGTATCGTGGCATCAGGCAATTTCGCGACACCTAATACCCTTCTAAAACTTGCCAATGAGGTGATCCCCGAGTTCCGCCTGCATATGCTCAATGCGCAAGTAGGAATCCCTGATCGCGAAGGCGTGACATACGAGACCGCATTTGTCGGTGAGGGAATGCGCAACCATCCACGCCTTAATTACATTCCATCGCGCCTAAGTCTCTTACCTATCCTCTATCGCGATCACTACCGGCCAAATGTCGTGATGTTGCACGCCTCGCCGCCTCGTTTTGACACTGTAAGCCTGGGCACCGAAGTCAATATCTTGCCATCTGCTATAGAAGCCGCGCGGGCCCATGACGGCATTGTGATTGCGCAATCAAATGTGCGCATGCCTTATACCTATGGCGATGCGCAGATTTACGAAAATGAGATCGATTACCTGATTGAAGTTGATGAGCCACTCGTGGTCAAACCACCCACGCTTCTCAATGACACGGCAGAAGAAATCGGCACTCGTATTGCTGCGTTGATCGAGGATAACTCCACCCTGCAACTCGGTATCGGCGCCGTTCCCGACGCCGTTCTGGCGGGTCTTACCAATCGCAAGGGTCTACGTATCTGGACGGAAATGTTTAGTGATGGAGTTCTGGATTTATATAAAGTTGGCGTTCTTGATGATGAAATCCTGCTCACAGCATCTTTTGTTTTCGGTTCACAAGAGCTTTATGACTGGCTCAACCTCAATCGCAAAGTGAGGATGATGCGCACCGAACGGACCAATGACCCAAGCCAAATTGCGCGTCAAGCAAAGATGACCAGTATTAATGCGGCCCTTGAGGTAGATCTCTTCGACCAGGCTAATGCCAGTCATGTCCGTGGTGAGATTTACTCCGGCTTTGGCGGATCAACTGACTTCATTGTTGGATCGCTACATTCGCGCGGTGGTCAATCCTTCATGGCGCTTCCCTCGTGGCATCCCAAAGCCAATGTTTCGACAATAGTTCCGCGCTTAACCTCTAATGTTACAAGTTTCCAGCATAGTTATGTCGCCACAGAGTATGGAATCGCTCATTGTTTTGGCCATTCACAGAATGAGCAAGCCCGCAACATCATCGAAAAAGCTGCGCATCCCAGTGCGCGCGATGAACTCCGTGCAAAGGCCGCTGAGTTCCGCCTGATTTAGGCTCGATACCCAGCACTGCATTTCTACACTCATGGGGGCTGGCACTTAGTGATAAAAAAGGCAGGTATTCACAGGTGAGAATCGTGTGGACAGGAGTACAGTTTTTTTAGGAGGGGGGAGATAACTTTCTTGGCACGACGAAAAATCAACTGCCAAGCCCACAATCGATCTCTCCCCTCCTTTAAATAATTCAGGGATGACGCAAATGTCAGGAAGATGTGAACATACTTTTGTAGCCGATAAAGATGGCGAAGTGACGTGTAGCAAATGTGGCGATAAAGACGATGAGATGGAACAAGGCGATTCAGGATAGATAAGTCTGTTCATGGAAACACAAAAACCTCGAGATTATTTCTCGAGGTTTTTGGTAGTAACTCAATTGATTGAGCACCGGTACGGCCTTAACGAAGTATCAAAACTATAATACGGTCTTTGGTAGCTTCATTGAGTTTGTGGAGAATTGAATAATCACTTTAAGTAATCATTCACATGACCTTTTTTTCTCCACAAGGACTCTTTGTAAGAGATTTCCTCAAAACTTTGTATGGCCAGATAATGAGGGCTTATGATTCACTTCTTGTTTTCCTTCAAGGTTTCAGGCATCACTGACACGATCCGTTCATAAAGTTCTGCTGCGAAGGTACCAATCTCCGCATCGGTCATTTTGTCGATCCCTTGAGGTAATTCAAAGTAGTGGCGATCAGGGGTTGGCCCTTCTGGTTTAACCATTTTGCACTCCGGCCAATCTGCGATTCTCTTGCGCCGTTGCCGATTCAAATAGAGCCATGTTCGGCCATCCAGTGAATCGGAGAAATGCTTGCTCGGTATTTTCTTTACTTATAGGAAACTTCTTCTCCCACGCTCTTACGCCGATATATTTGTCCTCTGCCCATTCGGGCACGGTCTCCCATAACTCTCGGGCAAGCAAGCGACCCCACTTGAAAATCGATTCCCATTCTGTGGTCCATCGATCTATGAATTTGTTCATCCGCTTCAGCTCAAACTCGCTTTTACTGAAATGTTTGGCCAAGGCGTAGTTTGTGTTTGACATCCGACTCATTTGAAATTGCCGATTTAGTCGCTCTTCCATCTGACCGTTGAACTCAAGGCAACAAGGGCACCCTTGCCACCAAAACGGCTGCCCCTCGCGCACGGCTCCTCGCGCGCAGAGAACGCACAAGAGAGCGACGGTGGGATCAAAAGCTAGTGGATCGTTCAATTCGATCGCAGGCTCACACGCGCATCGAGCCCAGCCCTGCACCAGCGCCGTGAGTTGAAAACATGCGGTACAGACGAACAACTTCTCGTTCGGAAAACGGTTCCTTGCGTGCTCTACTTCAGCGAAAGTAATCATAAGTAAACCTCCGGCTCTTCCCGGGCACCGTGTATGCCCAAGCAGCTCTACCTCTGGGACCACCGGGTGCGAAGGACGCGGTTGGTAGCGAGTCAGCCAGAGGGCTTATCACTCACTTCTTGAGCAATTGGAAAGATATCAGGGGCCACTGACACTCGACCACATTCAGATCATCGTTGTCATAGGTACTTGCTATCTCTTGAAAGGACCAGAATTCAAGATTTGCGGCACGTATCTGGTTAAGAGCATGCCACTGCTGTCTCACTTCTATCTCCGGACTTCGACATTATTCTCGGCGCGTATATCGCAGATGAATGCGAGAAGCAGACTTTCTCCAGCTAACCGAGGCGCAGTTCTCAATCCTGGACATGGCTAGGACCATTCCAAAGTTTGCAATTCTCGGTGCCGCCGGCTGCGGCAAAGAGTTCGTTAAAAAACTGGTGAACGTAGGAGCGCATTCTTCTGAATGAAAGCGCGTTGAAAGAGCTCTTTCGCCGTGGGCTTGATATCGACGTCATGATTTAGTTTCAATTCACAACGCTTTATTTCTGCACTGTTTCAATCTGTTAGACGTTTGCGACCTAGATTTCGCTGCAAAATCCGTCTATCAATAAAGGAACCCCGGCAGCTTGACTTTCGTCAGGGGCCCACCGGGGTAACTGGGTTGAATAGTAGCAAAAGTAAGGCCCCGGCAGCATAACTTGCGTCAGGGGCCCACCGGGGCGCGTGGTACATATTCTACGTGATTGGAGAACGTTGTCAAGACAA